>JBDHCH010000066.1:0-18016 GCA_039592115.1 Gemmatimonadota bacterium
AGTGTCAACCCGGCTGCTCCACGAGGGACATGGGGTCCACCGGCAAACCGTCGAGGAGCACCTCGAAGTGGAGGTGGGGTGCCGTGGACTGCCCCGACGACCCTGTCAGGGCGATCACCTCGCCGCGCCTGACCGCCTCGCCCCTTGAGACGAGGATCATGGAGGCGTGGGCATAGACTGTTTGGTACCCCTGTCCATGGTCCAGAACCAGGAACCGCCCGTAGATTGGGTCTTCTCCGGTTCTGAGGACTTGCCCAGCTCCCGCCGCCCGAATGTACGACCCGGATCCTATGGCAATGTCCAGCCCCGGATGATCCCCGGCATCCCCCTCGATCAATGGCTGGGTCACGAATCCCGCTTCGGTCAACGGCCACCCAGATGGCACGCTTTCCGAGGCACTGGCTTCCCCCCGCACATCTCGGTTAGCTGGTTGGCCCGCCGGTGGGAGCCACAAATCCGGGGCAATGGGGTCAGCGGTAGGACCGAATAAAGCCCGAAGACGGGCGTACTCTTCCTCTACCCTGCCGATCTGTTCCCCCAACGCGAGAATCCTACCTCTTTCCTCCTGAAGGGAGTCCAGCAGGGCGTGCTGGCTCCACCCCCTCGAGGCTTCCAGGGCGAGGAACCACCAACTCATGGCCATGAGGAGGAAAGAGAGGGAGCCGACCACGCTTACCAGAATCATTAGCCGGAAGCGTCTTCGGGAGAGGTGGTAACTTCGGCTCTCTCCACCCTCGTCGGGAACCAGTACGATGCTCACTCCTCCCGACCTGCGTGCCATGGTCTTCTAGAAGGGTGTTGAGGAAGTGGGGCGAGCCGCGTTACATGCGCCGCGGGGCCAGATGGGAGGCGGGGCTCCGAGCCGAGCGGCCTGCCTGGCCGCAGGCTCCCGATGGACCTCCGCGAGGCCGCCGAGCAGTGCGCAGCCGAAACCCGAAGGGCACAGGGGGGTTGCGGCGCCATACGGCGTCAGAACTCCTCTCCGATGCTTTGTGCAGGCGAACACCCCTGCGCGGGACTGCACCCCACTTCCTCAACACCCTTCTAATCCACCACCTCGGAAGCTTCTCTCCCGGTGAGCAGGAGAAAGACCCGTTCAAAGTCCTCTGGACCCAGAAAGGGGACCTCGATCACGCCTTTCCCTTTCCTGCCATGGCGAAGGATCACGCGGGTCCCGAGAGCGTTTCGGAGCTCTTCCTGCAGAGCAACGACCATGGGGTCCTGGGATCTCCCCTTGGCCACGGCCTTCTTCTTTCCCTTTTTTTGGTCGCCTCTAACCTCCTCCTCCATCTGCCGAACCGACCATCCCTCCTTTACCGCATTCCGTGCGATCTCTCCAGCCCTCACCTGGTCTTCAACCGTCAAAAGGGGACGGACATGACCGGGGGTCAGCACCCCGTCGGCCAGCAGGTTGCGAACAGAAAGAGGAAGTTGAAGGAGACGAAGAGTGTTGGCGACTGTCGACCGGTCCTTTCCCATGGCTCGGGCAATCTCGCCCTGTGTGAGGCCAAAGCTCTCACCCAGCATCTTATACCCTTCTGCTTCCTCGAGGGGGCCCAGCGCTTCCCGCTGGAGGTTCTCCACCAAGGCCAGGACGAGGAGGGTCTGATCATCAACCTCCCGCACCAGGGTTGGGACCTCTTTCCACCCCAGCTGTGAGACCGCTCGCAGACGCCGTTCTCCGGCCACCAACTCCCAACTCCCCGTACCAGTGGAGCGAGGGCGAACGATGAGAGGCTGTAGGAGACCGTTTTCCCGGATGGAGTCCGCAAGCTCTGTCAGTTCCTCCGGCTGGAACTCCTTCCTGGGCTGATAGGGGTTCGGACGGATTTCGTCCACTCTCACCGTCCGGATTTCCGCTCCGTCTACTGGAACCTCCGAGTCCAGATAGTCTCCGAGGAGGGCACCCAGCCCCCTACCCAACCGCTCCTCTTTCCCCTTTGTCATTCGTCTGCCTCCTCCCGCTCCCCCCATCCTGACGGCACCGGTTCGTCCGATCCCAGAAGCTCCCGCGCAAGAGACAGATAGCTTTGGGCACCGGCCGATAGTACATCATATTGGACGATGGGCTCCCCGAAACTCGGGGCTTCTGCCAGTCGGACATTTCTCGGAATAGCGGTCTTGAATACCTTGGACCCAAAGTACTTCCGGGCATCCTCGGCCACCTGCTTCGATAGGTTCAACCGCCGATCGAGCATGGTCAGAAGCACGCCCTCGATTCCCAGCCCTGGATTCAGCGACCGCTGCACCAACCTCACCGTACTTAATAGCTGGCTCAGGCCCTCCAATGCGTAGAACTCGCATTGAATGGGAATCAAGACAGAGTCTGCTGCAGTGAGAGTGTTCAGCGTCAGAAGGCCCAAGGAGGGGGGGCAGTCGACCAGCACGAAATCGTATTGGTTTCGAACTGCCTCCAACGCCCGGCGCAGGACCGTTTCCCTGGATAACATCCCCACCATCTCGATTTCAGCACCAACCAGATCTCGAGTGGAGGGAACCAGGTCCAAGAATGGAAAGTGGACCTCCCGGCGGGTCGCTTGTTGTATCGGTTTGTTCCGCACCAAGACGTCGTAGATGTTTGGCGAGGCAGTACCCCGATCAAAGCCCAATCCGCTGGAAGCGTTGGCCTGGGGATCGATATCGATGATGAGGGTTCGGCGCTCTGCCACAGCCAGGGAGGCTCCCAGATTAATGGCTGTGGTGGTTTTCCCCACACCACCCTTTTGATTTGCTATAGCGATGACGCGAGACATGTCAGAAAGAGGCTCGACTCCTGAGGGGCGGACTTGGGAAAGAAACTGAATATATTCCCGCCTCGGCAAGCTGGAAACCCGGCAATCCCTTGACGCCCGGGTCCGCATTGCCTGACATTCGTGGTTCGAGCATGTCAGGCTGGCCCACATGGGCTGTTCATAAGGTGACGAGTGAGGACCCTATGCGGACTTCGTTCCGGCGCGTTCTTTCAGCATTCCTCCCCGGACTTCTCATTTTCCTTTCGGTAGCAGGCTGCGGAACGGATGTGGCTGGTCCGAAAAAGGGCCTTGACCCCCTGGTTGGGGCATGGAGAGCTCAATCCCTGGTCATGACCCACAAGTCAAGCCCGGGAATCTCCGTGGATCTGGTGGATCAAGGGGCCACCTTCACCCTTTCCATCCTTTCAACGGGGCAGTACTCAGCGTCTTTGGCGGCGTTCGGGCAATCCAATACCGAAGTGGGAACTGTAACGGTCTCCGGGAACCAGGTCACAATCACTCCCACCTCCCCGGCTGGGCCCCCGCTGGTGGCAACCTACACATTCCAGGGAGATCTCCTGATACTCGATGGAGACTCTGAATTCGACTTCAACCTGGACGGGATTCCGGAAGATGCGTTCGCTCACATCGAGCTCCTTCCTTTGGATCTCTGAGCTTTCGCACCTCGATCCATTCGACGGCGAAGCACACGATCCATGGTCCTGTTTCACGTGAAACTTTGGTAACAATCTGCTCCCTGTTTCACGTGAAACACCACTGATCCACCTTATGCAGTGAAAAGGGGCGGCGCATCTGGCGCCGCCTCTTTCAATCTCTTGTGGGTGAGTCCTTTTAATTAAGGCCCCTAACCACCCAACCGGAGGCTATCCCGCAACTCCTGCAGGCCAGTCATGAACTCGATGTCCGGGAATTCCTCTCTCAACGGACTGATGACTTCCCCGGGGCCCCCTACCACCATTCTCACCGATTCCGGAAGGGCTCCCTGTAGTTCAGCGAGTTCCCTCGGGAACGTTGCCCCTAGAGCGGGATCAACCAACGATAACGCCAGCACTTTGGCCTCCAGACGTATGACTGCGGCCACGATTTCAGATGCAGGAAGGTCCGGCCCCAAGTAGACGGCCTTCCATCCTGCCGCCGCCGCTGAGACCGCCGACAGGAGGGCCCCGAATTCATGGCGCTCCTGAGCAGGGGTCGTGGACACAAAGACTGAACCGAGATCTCCCGAATCCACCGAACTCAGGAGCCACTCCAGAAACCGGCGAATTACCACTGAGGCCAAATGCTCTTGCGCCACACCGAGCTCTCCACCTCTCCAGGAGCTTCCGATACTCGCCAGTAGAGGGACCAGTACCTCATCGGTGAGGGTCGGAACGCTGAAAGCCATCGCCCCCCGAGTCAGTATCCTCTCGAGCCGCACAGGGTCCATCTTCTTCACGGCTCCTTTCGCTTGCTCCAGAACACTCGAGACGGAAGCTCCCTCTGACGGCTCGGGTAACCTGGGGCCTCTCCGCTCCACCCGATCCTCTTCCACCAGGGCCAGAAGCTCCACTGTGGAGAGTCCAGCAACCTGACTGATGTTCCGACCTTCCTCCACCGCGCGGTGCAGGAGGCTCAACCGATGGACATCCTCATCGGAATAGAGGCGCTGTCCCCCCTCGGACCTGGATGGATCCACCACGCTGTACCTCTTCTCCCAAGCACGGAGAAGGGCGGGTGTGAGGCCTGTCCTTCTGGAAACCACCCTGATTGGGTGCCTCGGCGTTTCATCCTGTCCAGTATTCATCAAGGAATCATACCCCCATGAACCACGTGCGTCAATCGATTGTACAACTTTCTTCTTGATATACCTTGACGTCCAGTGTATATTCGTTCTACATTCATTGCACGAGTTCTTCGATCCATGGCAATTTGCCTCCGAAAGCCACCATCACCTGGAGTGCAAGCCGAAACCCTTTACTGGGGAGACACAACATGTTTCAGTCCGTCCTGACGTCCCTCGTGATCGCCGGTTCTTTCTTCGGTACCGGATTGAGCGGGACGAATGAAGCCTCCGAGGATCCAACGATGAACATCGTCGAGGTAGCCGCCGAGGCCGGCTCCTTCGGCACTCTGATCACCGCAGTAAAGGCCGCAGGGCTAGTGGAGACCCTTTCCGGAGAGGGTCCATTCACCGTTTTCGCTCCCACGGACGAAGCATTCGCCAAGATCCCGGAAAGCGATCTGGCGGCCCTCCTTGCAGACAAGGAAGCCCTTACCGCGGTTCTCACCTACCACGTCGTATCCGGCGAAGTCTACGCGAAGGATGTCATGGAGCTCTCCTCCGCGAAGACCGTGAACGGCCAGGAAGTGACTGTGAAGGTGTGGGACGGAAAAGTGATGATCGATGACGCTTCGGTCGTGAGTGCCGATATCCAGGCGTCCAACGGCGTCATTCACGTCATCGACCGGGTCATCCTCCCGGAGATGTAGTCGCGGGACGGGACTGCGTCGATGACGATTATTGGACCCCAGAGGGAGGGAGATCAATGAACAAGAACAGTTTCAATCGGGTGTGGCATTCCCCCTCGGTCTCGAGGGTCTTCAACACCACAGCAAGCAAGAGGTCCGAGCCTGCTGGACTCGACATTCAGCCCCTGGGCATCGCCATCCGCCTCGACACGGTCATTCCCACTCGCATGAGCGAAGGTGCTCCTGCCTCCAGGTTGATCTGGGTGTCGCCGAGTCGGCGGGGTCGTCCGGTGGAAGCACTCGCAACCTTGATTCTTACCAACTGAATGAAACGCCCTCGGTGTGGACGAGGATCGAAAGGACCGCCTTTCCACTGCTCAGCAAACAGGAAAGAGCCCCGACTCGGGGGCCCAATTGATCAAACGGAGATAGAGAAATGACCGCGCTTATTCGCAGGAACCTGGCCGTCCTCGCCCTCCCCATCGCCCTCACCTTGGGGGCCTGTGATGACGAATCCGATCCCATTCAGATTGAGGAGGAGACGGGCACTATCATTTCGGTAGCGCAGGATGCCGGCGCCTTTTCCACACTTCTCACCGCCCTGGACGTCGCAGGTCTGACAGGTGCGCTGGAGGGTGAAGGCCCATTCACGGTATTCGCGCCCACCGACGACGCATTCGCGTCGATCGATCCGGAGACGCTCAACGGTCTGCTGGCCGACACCGAGCTTCTGAGCGCAGTCCTGACCTACCACGTCGTTCCAGGTCGGTTCACCTCAGGTGATGTCGTGAACCTCTCGTCTGCGCCCACACTGAATGGGAAGCCCCTGACCATCTCTGTGGACGGTGGAATGGTGAAGGTGGACAATGCCACGGTTACCGCGACGGACATCGAAGCATCCAACGGCATCATTCACGTCATCGACCAGGTCATCCTCCCGGAGTCCATCCAGGACATCATCCAGGTGGCTCAGGGGGCCGGTATCTTCAATACTCTTCTCGCTGCTGTGGAAGCGGCCGGCCTTACCGAGGTCCTGAAGGGTGACGGACCCTTTACTGTCTTCGCCCCCACCGACGAGGCTTTCGCTGCGGTCCCCGCAGACGCCCTGGCCGCCCTCCTGGCGGACACGGAAGCTCTCGCCTCCGTGTTGACTTACCACGTTGTCCCCGGCGAGCTAAGGGCCGCCGAAGTCCTGGGATCCCCCTCTCTCACGACCGTCAACGGAGCGGAGGCCATGATCTCCATCGACGGCGAGGGCTTGCCCAGGATCGACGACGCGGTCATCACCGCCACTGACATCGACGCGCGGAACGGCGTCATCCACATCATCGACAAGGTGATCTTCCCCCAGTGAAGATCCACCGCATCGTCGCGTGGCCGTGAGTGAAGAAAAGGGGGGTGCCCTTTGGCGCCCCCCTTTTCGGTGAATTGTCGCCTCCCTCCCTTCTACCCTCCCCGCTCCGAGGCAACCTCCGCCCCTCTCCTCCACCGTTTGACCTCCATGATCAAATTCTGTAGATCCGCCGGAGAAACGCCGGGGATCCTGCCAGCTTGGGCCAGACTCGATGGCCGCACTCGAGCGAGCTTCTCTCTGGCCTCAAAGGAGAGCGTCACGAACGCCCGGTATGGGAGATCCTCGTTCAATGCAAAGTCCGCTTGCGTCCTCAACTGGGAGGCTCGTTCCACCTCCCTGCTCACGTAACCTTCATATTTCACGTCTACCTCAACCGCCGTGAGGGCATCACCCGCTCCCTCCACCGAGAACGAAGCGTTTCCCGCCCGGGCGAGGTCCAAGGCGCCCACTCCGGGTCGCTTCAACAGCTCACCAGCCCTGGTGGGTTCCGAGATTCTCCCTGCTCCGGCGTTCTCGAGCACACCATTCACTTCGTCGGGGTGCAGAGAAGTGTCTGTGAACCAGGTTCGGATCGATCGTTCCCTGGCCAAGCGTCCTTCGAGGGCCGACTCCTGGTCCTGAGTGAGCAGCCCCAGATCCCGGGCAATCGGGCCCAGTCGAGCCCCAGCGTTGTCCTGCCTCAGCAGAAGTCGGAACTCTGCCCGGGAGGTGAACAGGCGATACGGCTCATCCACGCCCTTCGTCACCAGATCATCGATCAGAACCCCGATATAGGCTTGATCCCGCTCGAGGATAAACGCATCTCTCCCCTGGACCTTGAGGGCGGCGTTCGCCCCGGCTACCAATCCCTGTCCAGCTGCCTCCTCATAGCCTGTGGTCCCGTTGATCTGACCGGCGAAAAAGAGACCAGGGATCCTCCGCACTTCCAGGGACCGGGCCAGCTGGTGAGGGGGGAAATAGTCATATTCTATGGCATACCCCACCTTCGTCATCCGAACATGCTCGAGACCAGGGACGGTTCTCAGAAAGGCCAGTTGGACATCTGCAGGAAGGGAGGTGGAAAGTCCATTCACGTACAACTCGGTGGTTTCCAAACCCTCCGGCTCGAGGAAGACCTGATGCCGAGGGGCTTCAGGAAACCGGACAATTTTGTCCTCGATGGAAGGGCAGTAACGCGGCCCTCTCCCTGAAATCTCGCCACCGTACAGCGCGCTCCGATGAAGATTCTCCTCCACCACGCGCTGGAGACCGATGTCCGTCCAGGTGACCCAGCACGGGCGTTGTTCGGGAACCACTTCATCGCTGTACAGGCTGAAGCGGAAATCGGACCCGTCGCCCTCCTGGACCGACACTCTGGTGAAATCCACAGTCCGCCCATCAACCCTGGGAGGAGTTCCCGTCTTGAATCTCCCCACCTCCAGCCCCCAACCCTCCAAGGCCTCGGCTAACTCCACCGACGGGGCTTCCCCTGCCCTTCCCCCTGATACTCCCTCCCCCCCACCAACGTGGATCTTCCCTCTCAGGAACGTCCCGGTAGTCACCACGACTGCCGAAGCGCGGAACCGGAGCCCTCCCCGGGTGAGTACACTGAACCCTCCTCCATCATCACACTCGAGCCCTGTCGCCATCTCCTGGAAGAGATCGAGATTATCGAGACCATCGAGCACCTTCCTTACCGCTCTCGGATAGAGCCCACGATCACATTGGGCTCGCGGCCCCCAGACCGCGGGGCCCTTTGAGGAGTTCAGCATCTTGAAGTGAATCCGGGAAGCATCTGTGGCCCTCCCCATCACACCACCGAGTGCATCTACTTCCCTCGCGACGATGCCCTTCGCCACGCCCCCGACGGCCGGATTGCAGCTCATCTGACCGATCCGGGAGAGATCCGGCGTTACAAGGAGTGTACGGGCACCCAGACGAGACGATGCCGATGCGGCCTCTGCGCCGGCGTGTCCTCCACCGATGATGATGACGTCGTAATCGGACTCCATGGCCACCTCTATTACCGCAGGAACCTCAGAAAAGGATCTCGAAGGTGTCACCTTCGATGGGGTCCCCGGATTCCGTTTCCTCCACCTCATCGACCCTCGAGGCGGGAGGGCCTTCTTTGAGCCGCATTGCCATCTCTTCGACAACCCGTGTCGGCCCTTTGAAATGGGCCCCCACACTGCCGTCCGGAAGGTTCCGGACAGTTCCCTGAAGCCCCAGAGACGAGGCGGTATCCCGCGTCCAGACTCTAAAGAACACTCCTTGCACGCGTCCGGTTATCCGATACCCTCGCTGCACGACTTTTTCACCTGCCAACGCCGCCTCCTACTTTCCGATGCAGAACTCGCTGAAGAGACGGTCCAGGATCTCTTCCCTTGGTATCACGCCCAACAACTCCTCCAAAGCGGTCTCGGCCGGTCGAAGGTGGGTGGCGGCGACCTCAGCAGGAAGTCCCTGCTCCAGCCCTTCCCGAAAGGACGTCACTTCTTCCAGAGCCCTGCGTACTCCATGAGAGTGCCTGGCCCTCGTGATCACCGGTGCCTCGCCTCCCATCGCCACCAGATCTCGATAGACCAATGACGGCAACAGCGTCTTGATCTGGTCCAACCCCTCGCCAGTGTCTACCGAGAGATCGAGGACCGCCAACACACCTTCGACAACCCCGGTTCCGGTCCGGGGGAGGTCCCGGTGTCCGTTGGACCCCAACGCATCCTTCTTCGTTCGAATCAGAACCACCGAGGTCTCCCCAACCTCTTCGAGAAACCGAGATTCTTCCTCGTCCAGCGGCCTTCCCGCCTCAGCACAAAAGAGGACTAAGTCCGCCTTGCGGAGATATCGGCGGGCAACTTCGATCCCCATCTTTTCCACACGCTCTTCCGTCTCACGGAGGCCGGCCGTATCCACCAGACGGAAGGGAAACCCACCGAGGGACACCACGGCCTCAAGGGCATCCCGGGTCGTCCCCGGAACCTCCGTGACGATCGCTCGTTCCTCGCCCAGCAGCGCATTGAAGAGGCTGGATTTCCCTGAGTTTGGGCGTCCAGCAAGAACGGTGACGGCGCCCTCCCGCAGCAGCTCTCCTTCAGGAGCGGTTCTGAGTAGCTCCTCCATGGTATTCTCAAGCTCCCGAACCCGGGGGAGAATGTCGGAGATGGGGACGGGAGGTTCGTCCTCCTCGGGAAAGTCGAGGTGATGGACCAGAAGCACCTCCAGGGTTACCAGCCCCTCTCTGAGTTCCCCGATCCTGCGGGAAAGGCCCCTCTCCAGCTGATGAATGGCGGCCCCATGGAGGGCGTTGCTCTTTCCTTCGATCAGGTCCAGGACGGCTTCCGTCTGAAGCAGGTCCATCTTCCCGTTGAGATAAGCCCTCCGCGTGAATTCTCCCTCTTCCGCAGCCCGAACGCCGAGCTGTCGAAACGCGTCCAGGATCAGGGAAGGGGAAAGCCACCCACCATGAGAAGAAACCTCCACCATGTCCTCCCCCGTGTAGCTTCCCGGCCCCGGGAACGTCGTCACAACCACCTGGTCCAGAACTCTCCCCGTTTCGGGATCAAGCGCCTTCGTCAGGGTGGCGTGCTTGGCGGAGGGTACTCCATCCAGATTTGGGCAGAGGCTGAGCAGGGCCGAAAAGGCAGTAGGGCCCGAAAGGCGGATCACCGCGATCGCGCTGGTCCCCGGTGGCGTACCCAGTGCAACGATGGTATCCGGATCAGCCATCACGGTATCTCCAACGTCTCCCAGCCCAGGCAGATTGTCGTGGGGAACGCCCCCAATGGTCCCCCCAGCTCGCTACTTCGAGAGGGTCAATGGTGTCTTTCCCTGGGCCTTCTTCCGCTCCCCCGCAATCCAGATTTGCTGCGGTAGGGTCGCGATGTTCGCCACCGAATAATAGAGGTTCAACCCTGATGCAAGCTGGAAGAAGATGAAGACCATCATGACGGGCATGACATACATCATCATCTTCATCTGCTGGTTCGTCTGAGGCATGGACCGCATGCTCACCCACTGGAGGAGGAACATGGAGATGCCCAGGAATGCTGGCAGGATGAAGTAGGGATCCGGTGCGGACAGGTCCGGGAGCCAGAGGAATGGCACACCCCGAAGTTGGATGGTGTTTTGGAATACGAAGAACAGCGCGATGAGGACCGGCCACGGGAGGAGCATCGGCAGACACCCACCCAAAGGATTGAAGCCGTGATCCTTGTACAGCTTCATCATCTCCTTCTGAAGCTTTTCAGGTTGGTCTTTGTATTTGGCCTGGATTTCCTGAATGAGCGGCTGCACGGCCATGTTCTTGATCTGGGACCGCATGGCCTTCTGATTCAGCGGGAAGAGGACGACCCGCATCAAGACTCCGAAGAGGATCAGGACCCAACCGTATCCCAGCTTGAGGTTCTCATGCAGGAAGGTGAGGATCCCCATGACGATCCCTACGAACGGCCGAACCACCGGTCGTATGAATCTCCAGCCGTAGGGATTCACATTCTGCATGTCATCGCCCAGAGTCGAGAGCCGAGCGAATTCCTGGGGGCCCAAGAACAACCGGTTGGAGAAGGCTCCATCCGTTCCCAGTGCTTGCGTTGTCGTAAGATGGGCCTGGTGCTCTCCGGCCCCATCCCGCACGAGGGCACCCCCCAGATACGCCTCTTCCTCCTCAGAGCCTCCTGCCAAGAGCGCCATCAAGAAGTACTTGCTCTTGAAGGCCGTCCAGAGGAGCGGACCGTCCTCCACCAACTCGCCGTCCACCCTGCTCAGCTGCCGTGCGCGAATCCCCTGTTGGAGGTGGTTGACCACATAGGCCGCCATGCGGCCCTCGTCCCGATCCCGCTGTTCGTTGAAGGGGATCCCCTCACCCAGTTCGGTAAGGACGAGCTCTGCCTCGATTCCGCTGACCTGACCGGAAACGTCCACGACGTAGGTATCCGCCTGGAACGTGTACCTTACCTCATACGTGAACGGGTGGGTCGGATGGCGGTAGACAAACCGGAGCGTTCGTTCCCCACCGCTGGCTGAGAGTTGGAGTCCGTCGGCCGGCTCCACCTCGAATGACAGGTCCCTCAGATCGAGGGTATCCCTGCCGGCCAGAATCCTGGTTCCCAGCGCACCTTCCCCATCCGGCGAGATCAGCTCCACGGCTCCAGGGAAGGTGAAGGAAGGAAAGCTCAGCAGCCGAGCCGATATGAGCCGACCGCCCCGCCTCGAGAACGTGTACTCGAAGAGCGGACCCCGCACGGTTACCGGGCTCTCAGACGCCTGGGTCCTCCCCCCTTCCTCTTCAGCGAGAGGATCTGCGGTCCTCGAGATGACCGGTTCCCGGGAAGGCAGTTCTGCTGCCCGGTTCAGCTCACCAACCTCGGTGGGCAGTCGCGTGCCCTGGGTGTCTTCGGGTTGTGCCACCTGGACCGAGTCGAGCCCCGCTGGTCCCAGGGGTTCGTCCGGCGGAACCGGAGGGAACATGAGATTGGTGATCACCAAAACGGCGATCATCAGGACCACAGCCAGGAGGAATCGGATCTCAGTTCTCATGGTACTGGGTCGTACCCCTTCCCCCCGAAGGGATGGCATCGAAGCAGGCGTCGGAGCGCCAGCCAGGCACCTCTTCCCGCTCCGTGTCTTTCGATTGCTTCCTGAGCGTAGGCTGAGCAGCTGGGCGAGAAACGGCATGCCGGCGGTGTGACCGGCGAGATGCCCTTTCGGTAGAACCGGATCAGCGTTAGGAAGACTGCCCTGAACATAGCTCCCCTACCAGGTCAACGAGCTCCCGACGGAGTTCCTTGAAACTGGCCCCATAGGCCTCCCGCCGAGCCCGAACGAGAAGGTCGAACCGAGCGCCCTCCCTCCGCAGGCGGGGGATCACCTCTTTCCTTCCTATTTCCCTCAGACGCCGCTTCAGTAGGTTCCGGTCCACCCCGCGGCGTCGATGTTTTGGGACGATCAGCCCGAAGCGAGGATCTGAAACCTCCGAAGACAAAAAGAAGACGTCCAAATGAGACGTCTTCTTCCTCTTCCCCTCTCGGAGAAGTGCCCGGATGTCCCGGGTCCGGGTGATTCGACTCGAGGGGGGCAGTCGGAACTTGCCCGGCGCCCCCGCATCCGGGCGCGCCAACTCCAAGCGTCCTATTTCGAGCCGACGGTCACCACCAGACGCCGCCGGCCCCGTTGGCGACGCCTGTTGAGGGTCCTGCGGCCCCCTTTTGTCTGCATGCGGGCCCGGAACCCATGCTTGTTCTTCCGCTTCCGGTTCCGGGGTTTGTACGTCGGCATCATGGCAAATCACCCACCCAATACTTGGTTGCGCTCGAAAATTAGCTTTCAAAGGTACCAGCCTGGCAAGGGCAGGGTCAACCCCGGAACCCCTTTTACTCTATGGGTTTCCTCAACCATTCTTGCCCGTTGATTGACTTTTCCACAATCCCGAAATAGCTTGCCTGCCCCCAAATTCGGGCATTCTCTATCGGTTCACCCGTTCCGACCTCCCCCCTGGGCTAGCAGGTCGGTGTCGGAACCTCTCTCCCAGGAGGGGTCCCCGGGCGAAACTCTGGACGGTTTATCCTGGCTCTATGGAGCTCACTGCTGCCGAACTCTGGACTCGAATTCTTCAGGTCGTCCAAGCTGGACTTCCTGAGCAGGCGTTCCGCACGTGGCTCGCCGGGACAAAAGCCTCTGGCCTTTCCGAGGTAGAGCTTCTGGTTGAGGCCCCCAACCAGTTTCACGTGGAGTGGCTGGAGGACAAATACGGGCCCCTCCTCCAGGAAGCTGCCGGAAAGATACTCGGAAAGCCGCTGTCGATCTCCTTTGCGACCGGGAACATCCAAACCCTTCCTGCGGTGCCCGCTTTGGAGTTGACCACCCCTTCCCTGGCAACACAACCTCCTGAGGATGGACACCTTGAATCTCAGGACACTTCCGTGAGCCAAGGAATGAACCGTCGGTACACCTTCGATCGGTTCGTAGTCGGTGGAGACAACCAGTTGGCCTGGGCCGCGGCCAAGGCTGTGGCGGAAAAGCCTGCGTTGGCCTATAACCCCCTCTTCCTCTATGGAGGCGTTGGCCTGGGAAAGACCCATCTGATGCATGCTATCGGAAACGCCATCCTTGAATCCGACCCTCGGAGGAGAGTGGCTTACGTCCCTTCCGAACAGTTCATGAACGAGCTCGTGACCTCGATCCAAGAGGGAACGACCGCCGAGTTCCGACGCCGATATCGCCGTATGGACCTGCTGCTGGTTGATGATGTCCATTTTCTGGAGAGAAAAGAACGGACGCAGGAGGAGTTCTTCCATACATTCAATGCTCTCTACGATGCGCACAAACAGATCGTTCTAACGAGCGATCGTCCTCCCAAGGAGATCCCTGGGTTGGAGGAACGTCTCATTTCCCGTTTCGAGTGGGGTTTGGTGGCCGACATCCAGGCACCGGATTTTGAGACGCGAGTGGCTATCCTTCGGAAGAAAGCCGCTGATGACTCTTTGGTCCTGGAGTCAGAAGTAATCGATTTCATCGCCCGGTCTTGTACTTCATCCGTTCGTGAGTTGGAGGGAGCCGTCATCAAGCTTCTGGCCTACTCTTCTCTGAAGAACCAGGAGATAACGCTCGTCCTGGCCCAACAGGCCCTTCAGGGGATGTTGGCTCCTCCGGGTGATGACATAGGCATCGCTTCTCCGGAGAGGATCCGCAGAGTCGTGGCGGAGGAGTGGTCGGTGGAAGTAGAGGCGGTCATATCGAAGCGTCGAACCAAAGACTTGACGGTTCCTCGCCAGGTGGCCATGTACCTCATCAGGGAACTCTTGGATTTGCCACTCGTCGAGATCGGAGCATTGTTCGGGGGTCGAGATCACTCTACAGTCATCCATTCCATCCGAAAGGTGGAGGAATCCCTGGAAACGAATTCTTCTCTTAGAGCGGCGGTCCACCGGATTCGGGAAAACCTCTCATATCCGGTGTGAAAAAGTCCTGGAAGGACCGGGATAACCCGGGAGTTTTCCCACAAGCTTGTGGAAGAGAAGGAGCATTGTGGGAAACGTGACCTTTTTCCACAGGGTGATTCACATCACCCCAACAGTTGCCGAATGCTTCATGGGAAAGGCCGAATGGGACCCAGCACCGCTTTCTTCCACAGTTCCACACTCTCTACTACTACTAGAGTTTTATTTCTAAGAGAGAAAGAATAGAATTTAGCACTCGCTCTTCTGTGGATAATGCCGGTTTCATAACGGGCAACCTGGAGGATCCATGAATTTCACGATTACCAGACAAAACCTTCATCAAGGGCTGGCGGCGGTATCAGCCAGCATCCCGACGAAGACGACCCTACCCGTCCTCTCCAACATTTTGCTGGAGGCCAGGGAGGAGGGAGTCTGGATGAGCGGAACGGACCTCGATGTTGCGGTAAGGGTCCAGGCTCCGGCGGATGTGTCACAGGGAGGAGCAATCACGGCTCCAGGAAAAAAGCTCCAGGAAATTGCTCGAGAACTCCCGGATCAGCCGGTGGAGGTAACGGTTCGTGGTGATCAACTCGAGCTACGATGTGGGAGAAGCGCATTCAAGTTGAATGGGTTGCCCAGTGATGAGTTTCCAAGCCTGCCGGGGGTCAACTTCGAAGAGGGCTGGAGCGTTACGGGAAAGGAGGTCCAAAAACTCATTCATCATACGGCATTTGCAGTATCCACCGAGGAAAGCAGGCCGATTCTAAATGGTGTCCTATGGGAACTTCGTGACGGGATGATGCGGATGGTTGCCACAAACGGCCATAGGTTGGCTCGTATGGCGGTGCCTGCCGGTCCCGCAACCGCGACGAGCGCCGATTTCATCGTGCCTCCGGCGGCTCTTCAGCAGGTCCAGCGTCTCTTCAAGACGGACGATGAGTTGGAGGTGGCTCGCGACGGAAATCATCTGGGATTCAGGGCCGGGGGCACAGAAGTGTACTCTCGCCTCATCGAGGGATCCTATCCGAACTATGAGCAAGTCATCCCCAAGGACAATGACCGGTTCGCGATCGTAGAGAAGGCTTCGTTGGAATCGGCGGTGCGCAGAATGGCTGTTGTTGCCAGCGACCAGACCCACCGAATCCGTTTGGTCTTCGAGGAGGATCGGGTCCATCTGAATGTTCTGACGCCCGACCTCGGTGAAGGACAGGATGAGCTGGAGCTTCACTACAAGGGCGCCGAGTTAGAGATCGGTTTCA
Source organism: Gemmatimonadota bacterium (assembly GCA_039592115.1). GTDB lineage: Bacteria > Gemmatimonadota > Gemmatimonadetes > Longimicrobiales > Gaopeijiaceae > JBDHCH01. The sequence goes on from JBDHCH010000066.1 coordinate 15,728, forward strand.
ATGCCAACTACCTTCTGGAGGTCCTCCGGTATATGCCGACTGAGGAGGTGAAGATGACCTTCAAGGCACCGGAGAGAGCTACGACCATCGAGCCGGTATCCCCGGATGGAGAGACGGAGATCGATTACCTCTGTCTGGTGATGCCTCTGCGACTTCTCGATTGATCCTGAATAGGGACCCTGTTCAAGAGCGGGCCTCGTACAAAGCGGGTCCGCTCTTCGCTTTTCCCAAGTATCGGGTCCCATCGAACGAGGACTGAGCCCCCGTGTACAAAAGACAGTGGGCATAAGTAGCACCCGCAAGGAGGCTCGGACTCAACCCGGGTCGATCTTCTTGGACGCGTCGGGCACCCTTTCCACGAGGCCGGAAGGATCGCACTGATCGCGGGCCGGAGATTTTGAGCAATCGTCGGACTAGATATTCCTGGGCGGAGAGAGCAAAATCAAAGGGTGAGAACGTTGACTCGATTTAGGCCACTGGAAATGCGATTACGAACATGGACCGCGGCTGGGTTTGGCATGGTCCTTATGCTTGTTGGCTGCGGTGACGACGGTACCATCCCGGACGGGACGCTGCGGTTCGGCCAGGTTGGGGAAGTCTCTTTAGCTCTCGAGGTTCCGCTTCTCTTTCGAGGGGGGGCCGGGGAGCTCAAGCAGGTTCTCACCTGGAACTCGGGTGGAGCCTGGCTATTGAGGGAGTCCATCTCATATCGAGGATTGGAGGGGGATGAAAACCTCACCCGGAAGCAAGGTGACCCGGGAACCTATGCTTCACTCATCGCCCAACTGAACGAGGCCCCGGCTCTGAAGCTCTTCGAAGACCTCGAGCCGGAGGTCCTTGATCCATGCGCTCCCGGCACGACGAAAGTCACACTGGCAGTCTGGGATGAAGTCCGAAAGGACGAGAGGATTTTCGTGCGATGCTCAGAGGGAAGCCTCGCTACGCTGAAGACTTCCGAAGCCGGGCCGGATCCTGAGGCGGTCCGGGTGATCCAAGCCGCAATCCTGGTGAGGGATTTTACGGAGGGTACGGGATTCATTTCGGCCTACTCGGGGAGTGTGCCATTCGGGACCCTGGACAGGAGCGAGGACTCCGGAGCCCTCCTGGATACTGCGAGAGCGTTCTATTCGGAACGGGAGGGGAGTCTCGACACTCCCGATGACTGGGTGCCCTTCTGGAGGGCCCACACGGGAAAACCCGCCGCGCACCCACCGGTGATCGATTGGGCAAACGAAATGGTTCTGGTCGCAGCCGTCGGAAAGAGGATCGAGGCCGGAGACAGCATCGAGATCCATCAGGTTCTGCAAACCGGAGAAGGAACCCAGGTGAACCTGTTTGAGCGGGTGCCGGGTGACTTCTGTTCACCAGCTGCCACGGAACATTATCCAGTGCATATCGTGGTTGCTCCTCGGACCCTTCTACCACCCGTCCGCTTCAGCCATCCTAAGACCGAGCGGGTCCCCTGCGGACTCTGACGACGTGTCCCTTCGCCGCCAGTTCGTTCTCGTCTTCGTCGCCTTTTCGGTGGCGGTCTCCCTGGTGGGGGGGATCCTGGCGTACCGAAACACCAGCGGAGTCCTGGAGCGCCAGCTCGATGAGAAGCTTCTGCATGTCGCTTGGGCGGCGGCCGAGGTGGGGCTTCGGGCCGATGAACTCCTATCTCTGCGGCCCGGGGAGGAGGACGCCCCCACGCACACCGCCGTTCAGCAGCAGCTCAGACGCCTCCAGCGCATCGTGGACGAGGCATACATCTTTCGACCAGACCGAACGGCGGTGGTCACCACCCGACCCTCCGACGAAGTGCCCATCGGCTCACCCCTCGGGGAGCTGGACTTCTACCTTCCGGAGATCCAACAGGCCGATGTCTTCAGTGAGGCTACCTCACCCCTCTTCTTCGATGAAGAGGCCGGACGCTACTACAAGTATGCCTTCGTGAAACTCGAGGGTGAACAGATCTTCCTGGCGATCCTCGGCTCTGCCGATTACCGGGAGCCACTCGAGAGCTTCCAGAGGACCGTAGAGCTTCCAGAGGACCGTGATCGTTGGGTCGTTCATTTCGGCTCTCCTGGCGGCTTTCCTGGCCTGGGTCCTGGCAACCACTGTAACCAGACCGTTGGATCGCCTCGGGAGAGTGGCCTACCGCATCCAGCGAGGCCGCATGAACGAGGAAGTCAGAGAGGAAAGAGCGGGAGAGCTTCGCCGCCTGTCACGGGCAATGGAGAGAATGAGGGAGGGGATCCTGCGCAGGGACGAACAACTGCGGCTGATGCTGGCTCAAGTCGCTCACGA
>JBDHCH010000067.1:0-16787 GCA_039592115.1 Gemmatimonadota bacterium
ACCGCAGAAACCTCCAGTCAGGTAAGCCAGACCTCGCGCTGAGTCATATCCGCCGAGGGCACCCTGCCGGACCCTGACCGGGAAGGCTCCGGCGGGGGTCCCCGGAACGAACCTCCAGTAGCGGAGCGAATCGACTCCTTTGCCGGAGGGCGGCCGGGTCTGGGGTGGTTCCCGGAGCGAACCTCCAGTAGCGAAGCGAATGGCCAGTTCGCGGAGGGAAGCCACCCCAGACCCGGCCGTACCCCCTCGCACCCCTATCCCCGCGGGTGGAACGTCCGATGAACTTCCCTGATGTATTCCCGGTCCACGTGGGTGTAGATCTGGGTCGTCGAGATATCGGCGTGCCCCAGTAGCTCCTGCACGGCGGCCAGATCCGCTCCCCCCTCCAGGAGGTGGGTTGCGAAGGTGTGACGGAGCGTGTGAGGTGAGACCTTCCGGGAGATCCCGGCCGCCTGCGCGTTCGACTTCACCAGATTCCAGATGGCCATCCGGGTGAGGGGCTTTCCCCGGTGGTTCAGAAATACGACCCCCCTCCCTGCGCCCGCGTCCAGCCGAGGCCGAACGTCCCTCAGGTATCGTTCCAGGGCTCGCCGAGCCGGCCCGCCCAGGGGAACCATTCGCTCTTTCGATCCCTTCCCGAAAACGGTGCAGAACCCCTCGTCCAGGTCGACGCTCACGAGCTTCAGGTCAACCAGCTCCGATACCCTCATACCGGTGGCGTAGAGGACCTCCAGTATCCCCCGGTCCCTCCAGAACATGGCATGGTCCGGGTTGGGCGCCTCTACCATCCGTTGGACCTCCTGGACGGAGAGCACATCCGGCAGCTCGCGGCCGGCCTTCGGAGTCTCCAACCGCTCACTGGGATCAGAGTCCAGGACTCCCTCCTCCAGGAGAAACCCGAAATAGCTCCGCAAGGATGAAATGGCCCGCCGGATAGAGCTTGGTGCCAATCCCGCATCCTTCAGCTGGAACACATACTCCCTCAGGTCCCCTGCCGTGATGGCCTCTGGTTCCGCCCGTTCCCTGTCGGCGAGGGAATCCAGGAGTCTCCCGAGATCCCGTTCGTAGGCTGTGAGGGTCCGTTCCGACAAGCCCCGCTCGAAGGTGAGATAGTCCAGAAAGGACTCCACTCTGAACGCGGGAGGGTGGCTCACTCCCCTTCCCCCCTCCCACCTCTTCTGGTCTTCACCCACCAGAACCCCACTACAAGGAACAGGACGGCGGCGAAAACCAGAAGGGCTCGATTCGCACCGCCGAGGATCTCCAGGATCGCGGGCAAATTCCGCCCGGCCGTGGCGCCCGCCCAGACCAACGCTCCGTACCAGATGCCGGACGCCACCAGCACCGGGAATGCCACCGTTCGGAATCGCTGATGGGTCACGCCCGCGAAAACGGGTACCATGGCGCGGAGGCCCGGGAGGAACCGGGCGAAAAAGATGGCTGGAAGGCCCCACTTCTGGTAAAACTCACCAAGACGCCGAAGTTGGACAGGGTTGAGAACGTACCGTCCCAATCCGACCTGAAAGAACGGCCGCCCGAACCGGTACCCCGTCCAATATACGAGGAGGGCCGCACCGGTATTGGCCAACCATGTGACCAGGAAGACGGTCCACGCGTCGGCCCGTCCACTCGCAGCCAGGAATGCTCCCAGGAGCACGAAGGTGTCGGCCGGGACCGGTGGGAAGAGGTTTTCCAGGGCTGATCCGGCGCCGAGAAGAACGTATAGGAGGACCGGTCCTTGACTCGCCAAAAAGTCCAGGACGGTATTCATGATTCCTCAGGTTCCCCTTTCAGTTCCCGCAAGTGCCCGTCAAGCCCCAACGGCCTGCACCAGGGCCACCGCATGCACAGCCATCCCCTCCCCCGCCCCAATCCACCCCATCCCCTCGTTGGTCTTTCCCTTCAGGGATACGTCACTCTCTCCGAGACCCAGGACCTGGGCCAGGCGCGCCCGGATGGCGTCGGCTACCGGAGCGATCTTCGGGCGCTCACAGACGACCACCACATCTACGTTCGAGGTACGAAAGCCTTTTTCGGCAAGTATGTCTACGGATCGGGCCAGGAGATCCATGGAGTCCGCCCCTTTCCATTTCTGATCCCCGGGAGGAAAGTGACGCCCTACGTCCCCGGCAGCACCAGCACCGAGGATCGCATCAATGATGGCGTGGGCAACCGCATCCCCGTCAGAGTGCCCGGATAGCCCCGGAGCATCCGGGATGTGGACTCCACCCAGGATCAGGGGTCTGGTGGGATCGAAACGATGAGAGTCGTACCCTACACCAACTCGGATCATGGACTTTCCCTTCAAGGAGAAAAGGGGGCCCGGTGGTCCCAAGGGCCCCCTTCACAGGGTATTTCTGCAGTCAACTGCTGTCCAGAAAAGAGCTGCGTTACTCTTCCCACCTTCGGACCATCAACGTGACGTTGTGCCCGCCGAATCCGAAAGAATTGCTGAGGGCCACCCGGACCTGACGTTCTACGGGCTGGTTGTGGGCGTAATTCAGATCACAAGCCGGGTCAGGATCCGAGAAGTTGATGGTTGGGGGGATCTTCCCCTCCCTCACGACGAGTGCCGAGATCACGGCCTCGGTGGCTCCGGCAGCCCCGAGAAGGTGCCCCACCATGGATTTCGTTGAACCCACTACCATCTCATAGGCGTGATCCCCGAAGAGAGCCTTGATGGCGGCCGTTTCCATGGCGTCGTTGTGGGGGGTGGAAGTGCCATGGGCATTAATGTAGTCCACTGCGGAGAGATCGACTCCGCCATCTCCCATCGCTCCTCGCATCGCGATCTTGGCGCCCTGTCCCGTGGGCTCCGGAGCGGTGATGTGATACGCGTCTCCGGAAGCGCCGTACCCTGCAAGCTCGGCCAGGATTGTTGCGCCCCGAGCCTGGGCGTGTTCCAGGGTCTCGAGAACCATGGCCCCCGCCCCTTCCCCGATCACAAAACCATCCCGGCCGGCGTCGAACGGCCTACTGGCGGTTTCAGGATCGTCGTTTCGGGTGCTCATGGCTTTCATGTTTGAGAATCCGGCGATACTCAGGGGCGTGATGGACGCCTCTGTGCCTCCCGCCAACATGACGTCCGCATCCCCTCGTTGCAGGATGCGCATAGCGTCCCCCAGCGCATGACCACTGGAGGCGCAGGCCGACACGGTAGCGTAATTCGGACCCTGAGCGCCGAACCGAATGGACACCTTCCCCGAAGCCATATCCGGAATGAACATGGGAATGAAGAACGGGCTCACCCGCTTGGCACCCTTCTCCACGAGCGCCCTGCAGTTGTCCTCAAAGGTTTGCATCCCTCCGATTCCGCTCCCGATGATCACTCCAAACCGATCCCGAGGGATGCCCTCCCGATCCTGAGGCTCGAGGAGGCCAGCATCCTCCATGGCCTCGTCAGCAGCGGCAATGGCGAACTGGACGAAACGGTCGTTCCTCCTGACCTCTTTCGGATCCAGATATGCGGTGGGATCGAATCCCTTCACCTCACAGGCGATCCGCGTGCCGAAATCTTCCGAAGCGTCAAAACGGGTAATGGGCCCCGCCCCACTCGTTCCCGAAAGGAGGGCGCTCCACGTACTCTGGACATCATTTCCCACAGGGGAAACGAGACCCATCCCCGTGATGACAACACGGTGTTCCTGGCCGTTACCTGAGTTCGTCATGCGTGTCCAGCGGAAAGAGGTTTCTCGAAGAAGCCCCGATCAGGCGTCATCCATGTGCTCGACGAGGTACTTGATGGCATCGCCGACAGTCCGCATCTGCTCCGCGTCCTCGTCGGGGATGTCCACTCCGAATTCCTCCTCGAAAGCCATGACGAGCTCGACCGTGTCCAGGGAGTCGGCCCCCAGGTCTTCCACGAAAGAAGCGTCGGAGGTGACCTTCTCCGGGTCCACGCCCAGCTCGTTGATGATAATCTCCTTGACCTTGCCCTCAGCGTTGTCCGCCATGGTATCCCCCTGTGTTAGAAAAACAGTGCTGACTTGATTTCCGATTTATTGGGCCGTCGTCGGCGTCACATGACCATCCCGCCATCTACGCCGATGACCTGCCCGGTAATGTATGCGGCACCCGGGCCAACAAGAAAGCGCACGACTCTCGCCACGTCCTCGGGCGTCCCGAGGGTGCCCATGGGAATCTGACCCTTCAGGCCCTCGATCACCTCAGGCTTGAGCTGAGCCGTCATCTCCGTCTGGATGAATCCCGGGGCGATGGCGTTGCACCGGACACCCCGATTGGCAAATTCCCTGGCCACGCTCTTCGTCAGGCCGATCATACCGGCCTTCGAAGCGGCATAGTTCGCCTGGCCAGCGTTCCCCATCCGGCCGATCACGGAGGCGATGTTCACGATGGAACCCTCCCTCCGCTTCATCATTCCTCGGGCCACGCCCTTGGTAGTATTGAAGGCGCCCTTGAGGTTGACCGAGAGGACCTGGTCCCATTCCTCTTCGGACATTCGTATCAAGAGGTTGTCCCGGGTGATCCCGGCGTTGTTCACGAGGATCGTGATGGGTCCGACGTCGACCTCCACGGATTGAATCATTGCGTGGACCTGATCTGCATCGGTCACATCGGCACAATATCCACGGTGACCCTCCCCGGGTAAACTCCCGGCGGAAGCCTCAGCTCCACCCTGGTCGACATCCACAACGGCCACCTTGGCTCCGGCCGCCGCCAGGGCTTCGGCGATGGCCAACCCGATTCCCCGCCCACCTCCGGTGACTACCGCAACCTGACCGTCCAACTCTTTCATGTTCAGGGACCTTCCCTCCCAATGGCGTGAATCACCGATCCACCGCGTCGAAGTCCTCCGGTTTCCCGAGGGCCGTGCAGAGCAAGCCTTTGGCGTTCCTCTTGTTCAGCCCACAGAGTACCGATCCCGTTCCCAGCTCGAAGAAGCGCGTAGCGCCGTCGGACACCATCCGCTCCACCGATGCGACCCATCGGACGGGGGACGTAAGCTGTTCCACCAGGAGTTCCCGCGCCTTCCCGGCGTCGGACACCGGCGCCGCGGTGACGGCGGAAACCACCGGGTACCGAGGATCGGAGAACTTGATCCTCTCCAACCCTTCCCGCAATCCCATTTTGGCGGACTCCATGAGGGGAGAGTGGAACGCCCCGGAAACGGAGAGGGACAACGTCCGCCTGGCCCCAGCTTCCTTGGCAAGAGCCATGGCCTGGTCGACCCCCCGGACTTCTCCGCTGATCACCACCTGCCCGGCGGAATTGAAGTTCGCTGGCACACAGATCGCCCCCTGTTCGGTGACGGTGCGGCAGACTTCCTCGACCAGGTCTTCCTCGAGGCCCAGGATCGCCGCCATGGCCCCCGGCCGTTCGATCCCGGAGGCGAACATGAGTTCACCCCTCAGCCGGACCGCACCCACAGCCTCTCCAAAGCTCATGGTACCGGCCACGACGTGGGCCGAGAACTCGCCCAGGGAGTGTCCGGCTGCCATGGCCACCTCTCCGAGCTCTCCGCCAATCACTCGGTGCACTGCGACGGAATGGACGAGGAGTGCGGGTTGCGCGTTCTTGGTGAGGGTGAGCTCCTCCGCAGGTCCCTCCCACGCGATGCGCGTGAGACGGAACCCGAGGATCTCGTCAGCCTCCTGGAAGGTCTCCATGGCCTCGGGGAATGCGTGGGCAAGCTCCCGGCCCATCCCAACGGCCTGGGACCCCTGCCCGGGGAAGAGAAGCGCGACAGACATGACAGGAACCGTCCGGTACTAGAGGCGGAGCGTCATGGCCGACCAGGTGAACCCTGCCCCGAAGGCCACGGTCAAGATCTGAGAGCCAGGGCCCACAAGCCCATTCTCCGTCGCTTCGTCGATCGCCACAGGAATGGCTGCCGAGCTCATGTTTCCAAACCGGTCCACATTCACGTAGACCTTCTCCATGGGGATTCCCGCGTACTTCGAGGTGGCTGTGATGATCCTCATGTTGGCCTGGTGGGGGATGAGGAGATCGATGTCCTCACCCGTCATCCCGGCCTTCTGGAGCGCCATGTCGGAAGCCTCCGCCATGGAGCGCACGGCGTTCTTGAAGACTTCACGGCCGGACATCCGCAACAAATGGCCCCGATCGTCCAGGACCTCCTGGGACATGGGAATGGTCGCACCTCCGGCCGGACGGTAGAGAAGATTCCCCAGAGTCCCATCGGATTTGTGGAAGCTGGAGATGATCCCCGCGTCTCCCGTGGCCCGCCTCAGAATCGCCGCCCCAGCACCGTCGCCGAACAGGACACAGGTCGTGCGGTCCGTCCAGTCGGTAATGGCGCTCATCTTTTCGGTGCCCACCACCAGGGCAATCTCACCTTTGTCGGCGGCCAGAAAGCCCTCGGCTATCGAAAGGGCATACAACCATCCGGAACACGCGGCAGCCACATCGAAGGCCATCGCGTTATCGGCCCCCAGGAGGGCCTGCACGTCACATGCAGTGGATGGAAGGAGCCGGTCCGGAGTGGCGGTGGCCAGAATCAGGAAGTCCACCTCCCCTGGCTCGATCCCGGCCTTCGCCATCGCCAGGCGAGAAGCCTCGGCGGCCATATCAGCCGCCCCCTCATCGTCACGAGCGATCCTACGCTCCCGAATGCCGGTCCGCTCCCGGATCCATTCATCGGAGGTTTCCACCATCTTCTCGAGGTCGAAGTTGGTGAGCACGCGCTCGGGGAGGTATCGGCCCGTGGAGAGGATCTCCACGATGGGCTTAGGATGTTTGACCATTCCTTGACTCTCTAGCTGCTGTTTTTTTCCGCCAGCGCGGCGGCCATGTGGGCGACCATCGACGAGCCCACGGCTTGAGCCGCGGCCCCGATGGAGTTGGTGATGGCTTTGGGAGGAGCGGATCCATGCGTGATGATGGTCAGGCCGTTGACCCCCAGGAGAGGGGCGCCCCCGTACTCCGCGTAATCCAGGTCCTTGAAAACCTTCCTGAGGTCCAAGTTCCGGACGTCCTGGGCCTCCATCTCCCGCTTGAGCAAGCCGGCGATGAACTCAGCCACTGACTCGTAGAATTTCAAAATCAGGTTCCCATCGAACCCGTCGCAGACCAGGACATCGCAACGCCCTCGGATGATCTCGTGACCCTCGATGTTCCCAACGAAGTCCACATCGGCCTCGGCAAGCAGTCTGTGCGACTCCACCGAGAGCTCGTTCCCCTTCTCGGGCTCCACTCCGATGTTGAGCAGCCCCACCCGGGGATTCCGAACACCCATGAGATCCTGGGCGTAGATTCGGCCCAACTCGGCGAATTGGAGAAGGTGCTGGGGTTTGCAGTCAACGTTGGCCCCGGCGTCCAGGAGGAGCGTCGGCTCACCGGAGGTTGGTAGAATCGTGCCGATTGCGGGCCGGTCCACTCCGGGAAGAGGTCGAAGGAAGAGGAGGGAGGCAGCCATGACCGCCCCCGTCGAGCCCCCGCTGACGAAGGCGTCGGCCTTCCCCTCCCTCTGGAGCTTCACCCCTACCACGATGGAGGAGTTCGGCTTCTTCCGGACGGCCTGAGCCGGAGGTTCCCCCGGCACGATACGTTCCGGGGCGTGGACTACGGACAGTCGGTCCTCGGCATAGCCCGAATACTTCGCCAACTCAACCTGGATCGGATCCTGGTCTCCAACCAGGATGACCTCCAAGCTCGAGTCGGGCTCCTTAAGGGCTTCCACGGCTCCCTCAATCTCACTGAGGGGGGCCGAGTCAGTCCCCATCGCGTCCAGGGCGATGCGCACGGTGTCGGTCCTGATCAGTCCTGATCGGTATCGATGACCGCTTCGTCCCGATAGAACCCGCAGGTGGGGCACACGCGGTGAGGAAGCTTGGGGTCGCCGCAGCGGGGACAAGCCTGCGGGGAGACCTCCTCCGCCTTGAAGTGGGTCCGCCGCTTCCGTTTCCGCTGCTTCGAGGTCCTTCTCTTGGGAACCGCCATGTCTCAGTCTCGCTCTTCGTTCAGTGCTCTGAGTGCATCCCACCGGGGATCAAGCTCCTCCGAGGAGCACTGGCAACTCTTCTCGTTCAAGTTCGTCCCGCACGAGGGGCAGATCCCCTTGCAGTCCGTCCTACATAGGGCGAAAGGCCACTGGGAGAGGATCGCCTCTTCCCGTATGGCCTCTCCCAACTCCAGCTCCACGGCTACTTCGGGCAGGAGCCTCACGCCGTCCTCTTCCGCACCGGCTTCTCCGGCAGGGGCGAAGAGAAGATCGATCTCCTCCTCCACCGGGACTTCCACCGGATCCAGGCAACGCCGACACTCCTGGGCCATATGGCCTCGGAGTTTCAACCTCACCAGTACTTCTCCACTGGTGATCCACTGAGCCTGACCAGAGATGGAAAGTGGAGTGGAAAACCGGAGCTCCGTCCCAACCCAACTCGGATCGTCCGGCGGGATCGCCGCCTGGATTTCGAGGGTCCCCTCTCGCTCCAGGCGAACCAAGGGGATCGTCAGCATAGTCGAAAAAGGTAGCCGAATTCGGCCTCTCGGTCAACGAGAAAAACCATTACGCACAACGCCTTTCCTTGGGGAAGGTCTGCCCAAGTGGGGTGCGGCCGCGCACAGGGGTGTTCGCCTGCGCGATGCTCGGCGGTCTCGCGGAAGTCCATGGCGAGCCTACCACCAGGCAGGCCGCTCGGCTCAGCGGCGCGGGGCCATCTGCAGCGTTGGGGCTCCTCGACGTAGCGCTTGGCTATGCGTTCACCTGCGCATTGCTCGGTGGTCTCGCGGGACGACGCCAGGCAGTGGCCGCCAGGGTGACCGCTCGGCTCGGAGCCCCACCTCCCATCTGGCCCCGTGGCGCATGATATGCTGCTCGCCCCACTTGGGCAGACCTTCCTCAACTTGAGCTGCGCACGAAAGGGGGCAGAGCCCGGAGACCCGGGCACCTGCCCCCTTTCCTTCCCTCGCGGATGGTCAACCGGCCAGCACCAGCACCTCTGAATCGGAGAAAAAGAACCCGATTTCCCGGGCCGCATTCTCATCGGAATCCGACGCATGGATGGAGTTCCGTTCTTTGTTTTCGGCGTACAGTCTCCGAACGGTGCCTTCCGCCGCTTCCGCCGGATCGGTGGCACCGATAACCTCCCTGAGCTTCACCACGGCCCCTTCAGCCTCGAGGATCATGGGAATGCAGGGACCGGAGGTCATGAATCTCACAAGGTCCCCGTAGAAGGGGCGCTCCCGGTGCACGGCATAAAATTCCTTGGCTTGGGCCTCGGTGAGGCGAGCCATCCTCAAGGACTTGACCGTGAAGCCGGCTGTCTCCAGGTGCGCCAGGATCTTTCCGGCCTTCCCCGACGCCACGGCGTCGGGCTTGATGATTGCTAGGGTTCGACCCATCTCCCGTCTTCTTTCAGAAAGGCGCTGTATTTCAGTCTCAGGAGCCGTCGTCCATCGCGTCGGAGGCTCCGGTTGAACCACGGCCGAAGAGGAGGTGGAGTGCCGTCTCCACCGTGAGAAAGCCCACGAGCTCCCCCCCCCTGACCACTGGAAGCTGGCTTACCCCTTTGTTCACCATAAGGTTCGCCGCCTCCACCAGGCTTTGCTCCTCCGAAATGCACATGATGGATCGGGTCATGACCTCCCGAGCCGAGAGGGAGCCCCGCTCCGACTCCGGCTCCGCCTTGGCCCCGGTCAGACGCTCGGGGAGGAGGTACCGGATCGCGTCGCCGGAGGTGATCAATCCGAGGAATTGGAGCTTCTCCCCAACCACTGGGACTGCCCGGATTCCCTGCCGATCCATCAGGCCTACGACCTCGGTCAGGGGGGTGTCGGCATACACTCTGTATTGGAGGGGGGTCAACCCGTCACCAACCAGGAGCTGATCCTGTACGTCGAGCTCCATGAACTCCGAGAACGAGGAGATCTCGGAAGGGGTCAGGGAGTCCCGCAGCCGCGCGGCATGCCCTTTCTCCCGGAGGAACCTGGACAAGGCGGGAATGGCCTGCAGTTTGAGAGGGGAGACACGGCGGGGGGTGAGGAGGAGGAGGAGCACCGATGCGGTTCCCCCCTCTCCTTCAGTCCCCATATCGAAGGGCTCCTTCGCAGACCCGAGGGTCCCCACGAACCCATCGACCTCGTCGCTCCGGGCTGCAGCGAGGACCACCCACTCGTTCACACGGATGATCTCGCCCTTCGCGCCGGAAAAGAATCCTCCGGCAAGGCGGGGTCCGGCACCCTTCGGGAGAGTGCCGGAGGTCTCCAACCCGTGGCAGAGGAGGCCGATGGCCTCCTCCAGCGACTCTGCCTCCAGAGGGACCTGGATCCGGTCCTCGGAGAGGATCTCGGAGAGTTTCATTCTCCCCTCGGTGATCGTTCCCCTCTCGGGGTCAGCGTAGCCTTCAGGCGAGGGCCTTCTGGATCAACTCGGCGATCTCGAGAGGCCGAGCCGCAACCGCGATGCCGTTGTCTTCGAAGGCCTTCATCTTCTCCTCCGCAGTCCCGGCCGAGCCGCTGATGATGGCCCCCGCATGCCCCATCCGCCTCCCCGGGGGAGCCGTTTGGCCTGCAATGAAGCCCACGACAGGGATGCTCAGGTTCTCGTTCACCCAGGCCGCGGCTTCCTGTTCATCCGTACCCCCGATTTCACCGATCATCACGATGGCCTTCGTGTCGGCATCGTCTTTGAACGCGGAGAGGGCGTCAATGAAGTTCGTGCCGATGAGGGGGTCGCCACCGATTCCCACGCAGGTGGTTTGTCCGATCCCTGCGTTGGTGAGCTGGATCACGGCCTCATAGGTCAGCGTTCCTGAACGGGAGATCACCCCCACCGGCCCCGGGGCCACGATCTGCGCAGGGAGGATTCCCACCTTTGCCTTCCCCGGTGAGATGATTCCCGGGCAGTTCGGACCCAGGAGCCGTGCACCCCGGTCCTTCACGTATTTCAGCGCCCGGGTCATGTCCTGGACCGGCACCCCCTCGGTGATGCAGACGATGAACTTGATGCCCGCCCCCGCCGCCTCCAGAACCGCTCCCGAAGCGAATGCGGGAGGCACGTAGATGGCCGAGGTGTTCGCCCCCGCCTTGTTCACGGCGTCTTCCACCGTGTTGAAAATGGGCACCTTCTGGCCGTCTGGGCCCTCGAAGAACTGCCCTCCCTTTCCAGGTGTGACGCCTGCCACCACCTGAGTGCCGTATTCCATCATCTGACGGGTGTGGAAAGACCCGTCCCGTCCCGTGATCCCTTGGACCACGAGGCGCGTCGACTCGTCTACGAAGATAGCCATTGAAATGGACTCACTGTTTCTCGTGTTCCGTTGGTCACGCCTGGTTGGCCAGGGCTACAGCGCGCTCTACGACTTCGTCCATGGAGGTGGCGGCCGACATTCCGGCGTCCTCCAGAATCCTCACTCCTTCTTCCTCATTTGTCCCGGTTAGACGGATGACCAGGGGAACCTTGATGTCGATCCTCTTGGTGGCTTCGACGATCCCATTGGCCACATCGTCACACCGAGTGATCCCCCCAAAGATATTGAAGAGGATCACTTTCACGTTGGGGTCGGACGTGATGATGTCCAGGGCCGCAACCACCTTATCCGGGTTGGAGGAGCCGCCTATGTCCAGGAAATTGGCCGGCTCCCCGCCATAAAACTTCACCAGATCCATGGTGGCCATTGCCAGCCCGGCTCCGTTCACGCAGCAACCCACGTTTCCATCGAGCTTCACGTAGGAAAGGTCTGCTTCCCTGGCTTTCGTTTCCGATTGGGGCTCAGCCGATAGGTCCCTGAAGGCCGAGATGTCCGGCTTCCGGAAGAGCTCGTTATCATCCACGCTCATCTTGGCGTCAATCGCCTTCACTTCTCCCCCAGGAGTAGAGATGAGGGGATTGATCTCGGCCATGGACGCGCCGGCCATCTGGAAGGCCGTGTAGAGCTGTCCGATGATTTTGGCCGCCTGCTTGACCAAGGAGGGATCGTCGTAAAGGGCCGCGGCCAGCCAGTACGCTTCATGGGGCAAAAGGCCGTAACGGGGATCCACGGTCAGCTTCTTGATGGCGTCGGGGTTGGTGTGAGCCACTTCCTCGATGTCTACTCCACCCTCGGAGGAGACCATGAAGGTGACGGATTGGACTGCCCGGTCCACGAGGCAACCCACGTAGGCCTCCGTGGCGATATCTTCGGCCGGGGTCACCAGAACCTTCTCTACCTCCAGCCCTTTGATGTCCATGCCGAGGATGGCTTCAGCGTGTGCCCTCGCTCCCTCGGCGGTGTCGGCCAGTTTCACGCCTCCGGCCTTCCCTCGTCCACCTGAGTGGACCTGGGCTTTCACCACCACCCGGCCCCCAAGCCTCTGGGCGATCTCCTGCGCTTCATCCGGTGTTTCGGCCACTTCCCCGGGCGGAACCGGGATCCCGGCCTTCCGAAAGACCTCCTTGGCCTGATATTCGTGGATATTCATTGCGATCCTCTTGCAGTTCGTATGCGCGTCGAACCCAGGGCCCCGATTCGAGGGGAAGCAGTCTGCTTCCAGGCCCTGGGCATCCGGGGAAGGTATGGGTGGAGGGGGGGTGTCGCCAGGGAAACCCAGGATGAGTTTCGAGGATCAAGCGAGTGGCCCTTCAGCGGAGTCGAGGCCACACGTGCCGGGGGGAAATCCAGGGACTCGTCAGGGCCCGCCCCCTTCCCTCGAGATCCCCCTGAGGAGAGCTCGGAGCTCATCCAACGCCTCCCCGAATCCGGCCCAATCCCCCTCCCGGAGGCGTCCTTCGGCCTGGTCGAGGAGGTCCAGCGCCTCCTGGGGCCATTGCGCCACGGAGAGAGCAGGCACATCCAGTCCTTCGCGGGCGAGTGCCTCGGTGAAGTCTTCCCCCGCCACCCCGGCAAGGGCAGAGATGGCTTGGGGAAGGGTTTCCTCCATGGCCACTGTCCGGCCATCGCTCACCACAAACCGCCTGAGCTCCGGAATAGCGTCGGCCTCTGCGGCCAGAAAGATCGGCTCCAGGTAGAGGATCGTCCGCCCCACGGGCACCACGTGGAGGTGACCCGACCAAACCTGGCTCCCCCCCTGCCGCCAGAGGGAGAACTGCTGGGAAATGATGGGGTCCTGTTCAACCAACGCTTCCACCTGCCTCGGACCCGGAACCTGTTCCTCCACCGCGATGTCCAGGAGGAGCAACTCGCCGTAGTGCTCCGGGTCGGAGCGGGCGGCCAGATACCCGGTAAGGTTTTGACGGCCGGCGGGCACGAAGACCGTGGTAAGAAGGAACTCCGGCACCTCCTCGCCCGGCAACCGGTACAGACCGTACTCGGGCCGATAGGGCACGGGCCTCGTGCCTTGGGCCAACTCCTGGGGGACAGCCCAGACATCCTGCTGCCCGTGGAAGCGCGGAGGCGTTTCCTGATGGTATTGAAGAAGAACCCGGGCCTGGACATCGAGAAGGGAGCGGGGATACCTGATGTGGGCTCGGAGTCCCGCAGGCATTTCATCCAGCGGCCTCAAGACCTCGGGGAACACCCCCGACCAGGCCTCGAGGACCGGATCATCGTCATCGATTCGATAGAAGCGGGTTTCACCGGTGACCGCGTCTACGGTCACCTTCACACTGTTCCGCAGATAGGTTGAGCTCCCCCCACCCGCCATCTCGTGGGCCGTCGACAGGGGAAACCGCCGGGCCGAAGTGAATCCCTCCATGATCCAGACGATCCGGCCCTGCCACAACACCGGATAGGGAGCCTCCATGAAGCGGAGGAAGGGGGCGATGGCCATCGCGCGTTCGACCGCGTTCCGGCGATAAACGATCATGCTCTCCGAGGACACCTCCGAGGCGAAGAGGAGGTTCGCGTCCCTGAATCGCCAGGCGAAGGCCAGCGTGCGGAGCAGCCCGTTGAGCCGTATGCCCTGGACGCCCTCCGGCGGCTCCTGGTCTGGGCCAGGCGAGACCGGACCCTGCTCTCCGGTTCCGCCCTCGCCACCCCCCTGTCCCGAGCCGTTGCTGGGCGAAAGGATCGCATAGAGCTGGGGCCTGGATCCGAAGTAGACGGAGGACTCGGTGAGGGCCAGGGCCTCCGGCGCTCCCGGGTCCTCAGTTTCCACCGGGGGGATTCCCGAGAGGAACATGAGAGGGCGTCCCTGAGCCGTACGCTCGGTCACTGCGCTGGCCACGGCCCCCATTCCCGCCAGGTATCGTGGTCGGAGGTGGAGGTTTTGCCAGTTCGGGTCCTCGATCCCTGCCGGATCGATCTCCCGGACCGCGACGGCCACCGGAGTGATCCCTTCGGAAGAGGGGTACCGATCGACGGCAACCTCTTCGAAATCGTAGTATCGGAACCTGGCCTCAACCTCCTGGAACGTCGTGAGGAGCGTTTGCTTCGTCCAAATGGGGAGGCCGGCGAACTGCCGTGCGGCATCCCCCCAGTCCGGACGGGCCTCAGCGCTGAAGTCGAACTCTCCTCTCACCAGCTCGGCGAGTCCGAATCCGAGTCGGGTAAACTCCAGATTGGCCTCGATGTAGGGGGTTTCCCTGGCCAACTCGTTCGGTTCCACTCGCCACCGCTGGATAAGCTCCGGATAGACCTGAACCATCAGGAATCCGCCAAGAACGACGGCGATTCCAGATCCGACGAGGGGAGCAATACGCTTCCTGAATGCTGCCCAGGTCGTCAGGAATCCGCCCGTGGCGGACACGAGGGCCAGGACCCGGTAGGCGGGCACCCGGGCATGAGCGTCGGCGAACCCAAAGATGCCCTGGACACCCGAGTTCCCGTCGGTCAGGAGGAGGTAGGGAGAGACCCAGAATCGGCCGGCGAGGAGCAGAAGGAATACCCCGGCCAAAACGGCGAGATGCTTCCTGGGCAGATCCGCGATCCGGGCCCGCCCGGCCCTGATGGTCAGGGAGCCGGTCGCGGCATACCCTGCAGCCGAGAAGGAGAGGAGTAAGAACGAGAGTGCTAGACCCAGGATCAGAATGCCCTCGAGGACAGGGAGAGCGAACACGAAGAACGAGACATCCCTGGACAGAAAGGGCGTCTCCATCCCCCAGGACGGTGCTCGAAAGTAGAGGAGTGCCCGAAGCCCCGCCCCCCTTGGGAAGGAAGCTCCGACCCAGAGTCCGAGAAGAGCGGAGGCCAGCGCCACTCCCCAGGAGATGGCCTTGGCCGGCAGCCGTTCTGCGATTTCCAGGTTCCCGAACTGCCGCTTGATCTGGATTGCGGAAAGCGTCCGGGCCACCACCCTGAAGTTGAGAAAAGCTACGAGGGCCGTGAGTGCTCCCGCTGCAACACGCCCTCCACCTTCTGCCAGGAGCTGAGTCCAGAAGACGGACGAATACCCGGCACTGGAGTACCAGAGCACTTCCGTGAATACGTTGGCGACGCCACGAGCGATCAGAAGGACCCCCCCGAGTCCGACAACCAGGAGGATCAGGAATCGACCCCAACTCCGTGTCTTCTGGGCGAGGTCAGACATGGATTCCCTGGGTGGCCAACCAATCCTCCACCAAACTCTGGATTTCCATCAAGCGCTCCTCGGTTCGAGCCTCGAAACGGGCTACAATGACCGGCTGGGTGTTGGAGGTCCGAAGAAGACCCCATCCATCGCCGAACAGGACCCGGGCTCCATCCACATCGATGACGTCGTGGGTTTTCCGGAAGTGTTCCAAGGCCCGCTCCACCACCTCCCACTTCTTCTCCTCGTCCACCTCGATCCTGATTTCTGGAGTGGAATGATAGGAAGGCAAAGACGCCACCATCTCGGAGAACGGCTTCTCCTGCCGAGCCAGCAGATCCACCAGCCGGCAAGCGTCATAAAGCGCATCGTCGATGCCGATGTAGTCGTCTGCGAAACAGATGTGGCCCGACAGCTCACCCCCCAGGGGCGCTTGCTCTTCTTTCATCTTGGCCTTCATGTGGGAGTGTCCTGTCCTCCACATGATGGGCTCCCCACCCGCGGCCTCGAATACTTCCGGAAGTACCTGCGAACATTTGACATCGAAGACCAGCTTCTGACCCGGCCCCCGTTTCTTGAGGAGATCCAACCCGAAGAGGAGAAGGAGGATGTCGCCTCGGACCACGGATCCGTTCTCATCCACGGCCCCGATCCGGTCGGCGTCTCCGTCGAACGCGATCCCGACCTCTGCTCCTTCCGCTCGCACCATCTCCATCATGTCGACAAGGTACTCGTCCACCGTGGGGTCGGGGTGATGGTTGGGAAAGGTCCCGTCGGACTCACAAAAGAGAGGGATCACCTCCGCTCCAATGGCCCTCAGCAATTCCACAGCGACCAGGGACCCGGCTCCATTCCCACAGTCCACGACCAGCCGCACCGGCCTGGGCAGGGAAAAACCGCGGGAGATCTCCTCGACGTACTCCGGGATGATCTCCCTTCTGACGACCCTCCCCTCCCCTTCCATCAGCCTCCCGGCCAGG
Organism: Gemmatimonadota bacterium; assembly: GCA_039592115.1. Lineage (GTDB taxonomy): Bacteria > Gemmatimonadota > Gemmatimonadetes > Longimicrobiales > Gaopeijiaceae > JBDHCH01. Next base: position 16,347 of record JBDHCH010000067.1, read on the forward strand.
ATTCGATCCCGAAGATCCTGGATGGCCTGGCCGAAGAAAGACCTGCCTTGGAGGGTCAGCTTGATCCCGTTGTATTCCGAGGGGTTATGGGAGCCGGTGATCTGGATTCCGCCATCGGCCTGGAATCGATGCTCCGCCCAAAAGACGAGGGGTGTGGGGACAGTGCCCAGATCCACCACGTTAGCCCCGGCGGCCGTCAAGCCCTCCACCAACCCGGCGGAGAGGTCGGGGGAGTGGGGGCGATTGTCCCGGCCTACGACGACCGTCACCTCCCCCTCCACGGCTTCCCTCAGGACAGAGGCATAAGCCCTTCCAACCTGGCGGGTTACGTCGGGGCCCAGGTCCTGCCCCACGATCCCCCGGATGTCGTATTCTCTGAAAATGTGAGATGAAAGGTCCATACTCGGGGCCTGTGCCTGGGTGGATTCGTAAGGGACTAGA
>JBDHCH010000068.1:0-16707 GCA_039592115.1 Gemmatimonadota bacterium
CCTGGACGCTCGCCAAACCCGGTGGAATCCGCTGGTGCGCCCGGCACGCGCCCCGGATGGACGTTGGACCACCGATGTCTGGGCGCCGCTGGAGGGCCGGGCGTTCAACGCAGGAGTGAGGATCCCGTTCTGATAGGGTACTTTCTCTATGGCATTGAGAGGGTCGTGTCTATCCGTGGCACAGCGAGGAGAGGGACCGTGAACCGTTTGGCATACAGCCTATTCTTCATCTCAGTCGTCACTCTGCACGGCTGCTCAAGCACAGACCGGATCGTCGAGGACCGGGGTGGCGGCCGGATCGGGGTGATTCAGGCCGAGCCGCCCCACACGCCACGTGCGTTCCTCGGCTCAGGTGAAACCTCCGTCGTTTTGGCTCGGAGTGACGAGTTCGAGCTCGAGATCATCTCCGAGGTCGGCTCCCCTGTCACGCTGGTGAGGGTCCGTGGCGCTGACCACCCGGCAACAGCTGATGAGATCCGGACACATCAAGAAGCTGCGATACGCGAGGACTTGGGGGACCAACCGATGGACCCGAGAACGCGGCAGCTGAACTTGGGGTTTCTGCCAGATCGTCTGCCGGCCTTCCACTCGGCAATCCTCAGCGGAAGCGGAGATCTCTGGGTCGCCGAGGCGGCGCTGGACGGATCAGAGGGGTATGACTGGCTCGTCTTTTCCTCGACCGGGGAACTCCGTGGATCCGTTCACACCCCACCGACCGTTCGTCTGTTTGCGGTTCGTCCAACGTATGTAATCGGGGTGGTAACCGACGAGTTGGATGTCCCCTTCATCCGGCGCTATCCACTGATCGTCCCGGACCATGAGCGTAGAGGGTAGTCCAGGGCGTGCTCTGGGGAGCACCGCCGATTGTTGGGTCGCCCGGGGTTCCAGCCATCCCACCTTCCGCGGAGTGCGATGTGGGCGTTTTTGAATATGTGATGGTTCTTGTGTCTATCGTTATCGGATTGGCGATCACCCACATCCTCTCCGCGGCCGGTGCGACGATCCATCGTCTGCGAGGGCATGGGATGTCAATCAGGCTGGACCCAGTCTTCCTCCTTTGGGCAGGGTGGGTCCTCACTATGCTTGTATCCTTCTGGTGGTGGGAGTTCAGGCTTCAAGAGACCCAGGTCGATTGGACCTTTGGTCTCTACCTGTTCCTGATCACGTATGCCATCGGTCTGTTTCTTCTCACCGTCATCCTCATCCCTCACAGGATGGAAGACGTCAAAGACAGCTTCGAGTACTTCATGGCCGGCCGCAGGTGGTTCTTGGGGGGGATCCTCCTCGTGGTGGCTCTCGATATCGGCGACACGATGCTGAAGGGTGCGGAGTGGGCTCTCCGCCCGGCGTATCTGGCACAGCAAAGCATTCTGGTCTCGGCGTGTTTGGTTGGGATGATTGCGAGGGGACGGTGGCCTCAGGTCGTGGCTGCAGCTGCTGCCTTCACCTCCATGCAGGTCTACATGTTCCGGGAAATGGGTATTCTTTAGGGTACCGAAGTCCATCCGGGCGGGAGTTAGTCATCCGCCTCGTCCCGCACTCTTCAACTTCCTGTCGTTCTTCAAGAGCGCCTTCGCCATCCCCGGCAATGTCTCGAACCTCGCCGAGATCCAAGGGAATCGGTGATCCGAACCATCTTTCCCCGCCCTGATTGGCATTTTGCCGGGGAGTACGTCGTCGAGCAGGAGTCATACGCTATTCATAGGTGCATCTCCGTAATTCAGCTGATGGGTTACGTCATTTGTCGTATGGCCGCCCGACGCATCTCGGAGCGAGCTTTGGAATGACGGTGCCGATCCGTCGGCGAGAACCTTGTGAGATCGGAGGATGCCATCATGACGAGAAAGACCGAAGGCTTCCTTGGCGGCGAAAATCGTCCCCCAGGACTCTCTCGGGGAGCCATCTCCGAGGAGACTCGGACTCGGGTCTATGATGACGGTGTGCCGAGCACCCTTCACCCCTACCCCGACAAGACGTTGGTGGGTTTGGTCCGTGAGACGGCGAGAGAGCGGCCGGCCCATCCTGCCCTTCGGTTCATGGGCACGACCCTGACCTACGAAGCCCTCGATCGGTTGAGCGATGACTTTGCCACCGCCTTGCAGGAACTGGGCGTCGGAAAGGGCGATCGTGTTGCCTTGCTCATGCCGAACTGCCCTCAAGCAGTCATCAGCCAGATCGCGACGTGGAAAGTCGGCGCCATCGCGGCTCCCCTGAACCCACTGTACACAGAGGAGGAGTTGGTTCACGCACTGACCGAAGTGTCCCCCAAAGTGGCGGTGGCGCTGACACCCTACTACGAGAAGGTGAAGCGTCTACAGGTCCGGACGCCCCTCGAAAAAGTGGTGGCCACTGCTATCAAGGAGTACCTGCCGGTTCCGAAGCGCGCCCTCTTCACTCTTCTCAAGGAAAGGAAACAGGGTCATCGAATCACGTTACAGCCGGGTGACTTCTGGTTCTCCAAGCTCATGAGACGCTACCGAGGAGCACCGCGGCCGACAGTCGAGCTGACACCGGATGACCCGGCCCTCCTCATCTTCACCGGCGGTACGACCGGAGTTGCCAAAGCTGCTCTTGGTTCCCATAAGGCACTGTTTGTCAGCGGTACTCAACTCACGACATGGTTCCGTCCGGTCATGGAGCCCTGGACCGATGGACTTCTCGGGAACATGCCCCTCTTCCACGTCTACGGGAACGTGGGCGTCCTCTCCACGGCGATCGTCAACCGGGCCACCGTTTTTCTGGTTCCCGACCCCCGGGATCTGAACCGCCTGCTTGCGACGATCGAGAAGGAACGTCCAGCGTTCCTGCCCGGGGTCCCAACTCTCTTCTCGGCGATGTTGAACCACCCGACAGTACGGGCGGGAAAAGTGGACCTGTCGTCGGTCAAACTCTGCGTCTCGGGTGCGGCGCCACTGCTGTTGGAGCTGAAGGAGCGCTTTGAACGCGCCACCGGCGGAAGAATGATCGAGGGATGGGCCATGACCGAGACAATGATGGCTACGCTGATGACTCCGGTGACTGGGGAATTCAAGGCCGGAGCTATCGGCGTTCCGTTGCCGGACGTCGATCTGAAGATCGTGGATCTGGATACCGGCCGAGAAACGGTCCCGGATGGCGAGTCGGGAGAGATCTTGATCCGGGCGCCTCAGGTGATGATGGGGTATTGGAACCGGCCAGGGCCGACGAACGAGATTCTCAAGGACGGTTGGGTCCGCACGGGCGACATCGGCATCCAGGATGAGGATGGGTACGTATACCTCGTGGACCGGAAGAAGGATCTTATCAAACCGAGTGGGTTTCAGGTATGGCCGAGAGAGGTGGAGGAGGTGATCGCCACCCTTCCCTCAGTCTCGGATGTCGCTGTGGCGGGGATCCCGGATGCGTCCCGTGGAGAAACGGTGAAGGCATGGATCGTCCCGGCGGCTGGGATAAGCCTGACGGCTGCAGAGGTGCGAGCCCATTGCCGGGAGCGTTTGGCAGGCTACAAGGTTCCCAGGAAGGTGGAGTTCTGTACGGACTTGCCCAAGTCGACCGTCGGGAAGGTGCTGCGACGGAAGCTGGTGGACACGGACTCTGAGAGAGTTGCCCAGCGCCAGGATTCCATCTCGGGTTGATCCGACAAGCCGAGAGGTCCCCTCCGCCATGGGTCGGTGCTTGCTTCGGCCTGCGGTTTCCAGGCGAGAATCTCAGTTCAGGGCGGCCAGCATCGCGGCTCGTCCCATTCGTGCAGGCGTCCCTTAGGGCTCCGGCTCCAGGCTGAATACGAAGATCGGCTTCTGCTTCCCCCGCACCCTCACCTCCTCATGCCATCCCGAGCGCACCGACGGCTCATCGATGACCGCAGCCCCGATCCGCTCCGAGACCAGGAGTCGCCCGTTTCGTTCCTTGCACAGGTCCAAGAGCCTGGATGCAGTGTTGAGAACTTCCCCGTGATACGCGATTGCCCTCTTCACCTCCCCCACCTCGGTGGCTGTCACGGATCCCACGTCGATCCCGCCCCGGAAGACGGGTGAGATCCCAAACCGTTCCTTGTACGATCCCCGCTTTTCGGCGAGAATGCGCTCGTATGCGAAGAACGCCTGCACGCTATGCTTCCGACAGTTGCGAGACTCCTCCGGCCATGTCATGACGATCTCGTCCCCCACGTACTGGTAGATCCTCCCGTCATACCGGAGGGCCACAGTGGTGAGGTCCTGGAAGCACTCCTGGATGAACTGGCTATACCTCCTATGACCAAGTTTCTCGGCAGCGGCTGTGGATGCCACCAGGTCCATGAACAGGAAGACCCGGTTTTCGTCTCGGGGTCGGCGGTAATGGCCAAAAAGGAGGCGCCAGAGGTTCCCTACCCCCACGAGACGCCGAATCTCCAGAAGGAAGTTGACCCCGACCACCACCAGGGTGAGCCAGATTCCGATGGAGAGTAGATACCGAGGGGAGAATGTCCCCGAGATCATCAGGAGGGAATCGGCGGAGAGGATAGAGGTCAGGAGGAAGAAGAGCACGACGGCGAGGATGACCAGGCCGAGCCCGATCCCATAGAGTCCAGAGCGGATGAGCACCACCAGAACGAAGGACCTGTTCCTCAACCAACCACTTTCGGTCAGCCGGTTGATTGCTCCCAACAGTATTCCGAACATCACTCCGGCCATAACATGCTGGACATGAATGGCCGGATTGCTCAGGTATTGTCTCAGGGGGCCCTCGGCGAGGTAATCCTGGATCCCCCAGTTCGATGTGAGGAAGTACAGGTAGATCGCGGCGGTAAACGCTACCGTGGCGAATGCGCTCTCGCGAAGGAAAATCCGGAGCCTCCACGGTGATGCCATTCCGTGGCCCCGCCCTCCGTCAAAAAGGAAATCAGAAGGATCCGCCCGGAACCAAGTTAAGTAAGTTGGATCGCAGGGCGATAGAGTGTGGATCTCACCCTCCAGGAGGACTCGAAATGCGCGCGCTGTTCACGGCTTCGGCCATAGCTCCCCTGTTTTGTTTAATGGCTGCGTGCTCCGTGGTCCCGACAGTCCGTGACAACACGAAGGCGATCATCCGGAGCACCGAGAAGATCTCTGCCAATAGCCAGGCGGTAGGTGAGTCCACAGCGACCCTGGCAAGCCTCGAGCCCAGCATGGTGGAGTTGGCAGAGCTCAGGGAACCCATGACCGCTCTTCACGGGCCGATGATCGAGGTTGCCCAGCTGGGCCCTGATCTGGAGAGGGTCTCAGAGCTCGAAGGTCCGTTGGAGGAAATGGCCGCACGGGTCGCTGAGCTCCATGAGAGCATGGGGGCCTTGATGGCGCTTCGCGGATCGATGGACCGCCTCTCGGCCCTGGAGTCCAGTATGGATAGTCTCGCATCTCTCCAGGCCCCCATGCTTCGCCTGGCTTCGTTGAGGGAGCCCATGGAGGAAACCAGCCGACTCGCCGACCCGCTGCGGGACCTTGGGGAAAAGCTTGATGCCCTGATGGTCCTGGCAGAGAAGCCCTGGCTCCTCCTGGTGGCCTGCGGAGGGATACTCTGGGCTCTCCTTACGTTCGGTGCGGTATGGCTCGGGGTCGTTGTGGGGATGCGGAGTGGTTGGAAGCGCCGAGTCGCCACCTGAGGGTGTGCCCTGTCCGGCCAAGATGAGGCCCGGGGATCTCCCTCCATGAACCTCAACCGTCCGGAGAGCCCACGGCCATCACCTCCGAACCGCGACGTATTCCCTCAAACCGTGCCGGAGCGTGTAGGCGTGTACGACCCGGAACGGCTCCAGGAGTCGCTCCACCTGGGCAGGGAGGAGTTGAGGCTGGGTTGGCCGGAGAGGACCCGCCGGTTCCTGGCGCACCCGACCGAAGTCGACAATGGAGAAGCGGAGGGGATGAGTGGTCGTGGAGCCGGACTGGTCCACCACGACATAAAGGCGCGTGCCGGGGGCCGTGAGCTTTGTGAGCCGTTTTACCAGGAGGATCCGTTCCGCGGGAGATAGCCAGTCAAGGAGATTCCAGGCCAGGACGAGGTCGTAGGGGTTCTCGGGACTCTGGGGGAGCGCCTCCAAGGCCGAATCCCACGCTTCACCCTGGGGTGAGTCCGTGAGCAAGTCGACGAAACGGATATGTCTGGCGAAGCGGCTGTACAGACGGAAGGTCCCTTCCGCCGCAGCGCCGAAGTCCAGTACTGCGTGGGCTCCGTCCTCCGGTACGCCGTCAAAGAAAGCGGCGAGTCCTGGCGCGGCCCGTTCCACTGGGGCAGGAGCCGGTGCTCCGTTGGCACCGGCTCCTCCCTTCTCGGAGATACCCCCTCCCAACCTGCTGAGCCAAGCCACCTAGGGGGCGACCTTCTGAGCGGAGCCAGCCCCCTCCTTCCCCGTCGCGGTTGGCTTGCCCTCAGAGTCGGACTCAGCCTTCACCGATCCTGACGGCGCCTTCGCCTGGGTACTCTTTGAGCTGTCGGATCGATGGCCTTGGCCCTCTGGCTCGCCCATGTCCACGCCACCGCGGAAGACAGCACCATCTTCGAGGATCAACCGGGAGGCTGTGATGTCTCCCTGTACGGCCGCAGTGGCGCGGAGAATCACCTGGTCTTGAGCCTTGAGATTGCCCTCGACTTCTCCTTCCACGATTACCGTACGCCCGGTGATGTCGGCTTTGACCCTTCCCTCCGGGCCGACGGTGACCGATTGCTGCTTGAGGTTCACCGAGCCATCGACGCGGCCCTGGATCAGGATATCCTCGTCACCGGTCACTTCTCCCTTGATGGTGATCGACCGGCCGATGGTGGCGAGGTCGCCGGAGTTCGTCGGAGACTTTTTTGAGATCGGGCGCCGCATTTTCTCCTCCGGCTTCACCGCGACAGGCGCCGGAGATGGTATGTCGTCCTTCTTCCACATGAGCTTCCTCCCTGGTGTCACCGTCCTGAAGTATGTCCTCACCTGAAGTCGTCTGGGTATCGGGGGAATGGACCATGCGCCCCGCCGCCCCCCCGATCCCCCGATCCCCCGGACCGGAAACTGCGGTAAGATTGCCCAACCGTCTCCGCGAAGCCAGGTCGTTGTTCCGGTCGGGTGTGAACATCGGGACTCCGAGTCGACGATCTCGGCGTTCGGGGGTTCCCAGCTTGCCGTTCTATTCCCCGATCCATTTACGCTTTGGCCGAGACCAACTCGTAGCTTTCCCGGAGGATCCCGACTACCGAGCCGATACAGAGGCCACCATGCCCCTCTTCGGGACTGCGGTCCCGCTCGGTCCAGGAAATAGAGGAGTCTCTCCGCGAGAGGCGTGAGCGGCAAACGAGGGGCCCACCGCCCACCGGTGCAGATCTCCCCTCCTCCGCGCGACCCATACCGCCTGAAACTTCCTTCCCCTTCCGAACGTATTAATGTATTAATACAATCGTTGTGTTCTGTTCCTGATTTGCAGGTGACAGGGATCGAAGAAGGAGGCTGTCATGAAGACAGGAAACGCCAGGATGACCAAACGGGTCATGGCGGTCCTAGCGGGCTCAGTGGCGGTATGGGGGGTGGCCGGGTTCGCACTGGGCTGGGGGCACGGCTATCCAGGGTTCTTCTACGGACCGGGCTATACAATTCAGACGCTGACGGAAGGGGGCGCAGCGGAGGCTGCCGGCGTCCTTGAGGGAGACCGGGTGCTTACCATGAACGGCAGTCTGGTTGAATCCCTGCCGATGCAATCACGGCAATCGCAGAGACCCATCGGCGCCACCGTGCCCGTCTCCGTCCAGCGTGGGGGAGAGATCCTCTCCTTCGATCTGACCTACCAACCCCTTCCAGCCAACCGGCGGATCCGCCAGGTCCGCTCTCATGTGGTGAACTTGGCCTTCCTCTCCTTCGGGTTGTGGGCCTTTCTTTCGGCGGGGACTCCTCTCGCTCTGCTCCTGCTCGGATTCTGCCTGGCGAGGGCAATGGCAGGCTTTCCGGGTCCTCACCTCGGTCCTCAGTGGGAAGGCCTGGCGGCGAACCTACAGCTACTGGCCATGATCGGGTCCGCGTTTCTCCTTCTACGATTCTTCCTGGAGGTGCCGAGGCCAGCCGCCATCCTGCGGAGAGGGAAGATCCAGAAGATCCTCTGGGGTGGACTCGCCTTTTCGGGTCTCGTTTGCTTGGCTGAGCTTCTCGTCCACCCCACCCTTTATTTGATCTCCGGTTTTCTACTCCTGGGCCTCACACTGCCCGCCTACCTCCCCCTGCTGGTCTTGGTCCCGAGAAGCTGGATCAGGTGCACCCCCGAGGAACGGAGGGAAACGGGAATGAACCTGATCATGCTCGGGTTCCTGGTTGGGTACGGGCCTGGGATCATCCGTTTGATTGTCGAGAACCTCTTCGGCCTCGCGATTCCCGGAAGCGACTTCATCCCCTTGGTGGAGGTCGCTGTTCCTCTCTTCCTGGCCTCGGCAGTGATCCGTCGCGGCGTGACCAGGCGGGAGAGGGAGGCCGACAGCGCACCCCGTGAGGGAGAGCTGCAGCCAGCCTGAAGTCGGTACGCTCCCCCTTTTCTCGCGGGGGCCCGTCGAGAGAGGGAGACCACCGTCGGATTGGAGGTTTGGAGGTAAGAGGATGAGGACATACACGAACGATTGGCGAGCGCTGGGACCGGGGTGGAAGGACCTCCTCCTGTTGATCGTTGGGCTCGCTTTCCTGGTTGGGATATCCGTCGGGCTCAAAGAGCGGGCGTCCTCGGAGGACTCCACCTCCCTGGAGGAGTCTTCCTCTCCGGCCGTGGCTTTGAGCTCCGCTCCTCACTCGAGATCGTGGGGCCCGGAGCTGGTCCGGTTTCCATAGGATTTGAACGGAATGCCAGAGCCCGGCAGGACGAGCGTGGTGGAGACCTGGGAGGGATGTCCTTAGCTGCCCCCACTCGGCTCGCTGAGGCCAAAGGGTGGGGGTAACCAACCCCCCAAGCGGTCGGGAACAGGAGGGGTTCCTCTTTCGGGGTGGGGGGGAAACGAAGAAGTTGAGGACCAGGGAGGGATGGGTCCGCGGTCGGGCTCGCCTTCCCTCAACATTCCAGGAGGGTGATGTTCCACGTACGGCCTGACTCCGGTGAGCCGATCTACCAGCAGCTCATCCGGCAGATTACCCATGCCATCACCTCCGGGGCCCTGAAGCCGGGGGACCGGTTGCCCACCATCCGCTGGTTGGCGGCGGAGCAGGTAGTCAATCCGAATACTGTGGCCCGGGCCTACCGGGAGTTGGAGCGGAGTGGTCTGGTGGAGTCCGGACCGCGAACAGGCACGTTCGTCACCTTCGACCCCCCTAAGCTCATGGCGAAGGAGAGGCGGTCCAGGGTCAAGCCGCACCTGGACGGCCTTGTGGCCGAAGCAAGGGTCCTGGGAATCTCGAACGACGAATTGAAAGCCATGCTGGACGAGGCACTGGCCACGGATGGATCAGGCGAGTCCGACAGCGGGGAGGAAGGCTCATGAGTCGAACCCTTATCGATGCGACAGGGCTGGCTAAAAGCTATGGAGACTGCCTCGCGCTGAAGCCCCTCGATTGGAGGGTGGAGGCTGGATCCATCACTGGCGTTCTGGGACCCAACGGCGCGGGAAAAACCACGCTGGCCAAGCTGATCATGGGGATCACCCATCCCTCGGAAGGATCCATCTCGGTGCTCGGGCGCAAGGTTGGAGGGGACCCGGTCGCGATCCGGGCAGCAGTAGGGTTCGTGCCCGAAGACAAGCTCCTCTACGATGAAATGACCGTAGGAGATTTCATCCATTTCTACGGAAGCTTCTTCTCCACCTGGGATTCAGCAGCGGCTTCCAACCTCCTTGAGAAGTGGAGCATTCCCCTCAAGCCCCGCATCAAAGAACTGTCCAAGGGGAGCCGAGCCAAGTTGGTCCTGGGCGCCGTTCTGTGTCGGAAGCCCACCATTCTCCTTCTGGACGAGCCGACCATCGACCTGGATCCAACCAGCGCCGAGGAGGTGCTCTCACTGGTGGCCCAGTGGGTCTCCAACGGTGAAAGGTCGGTTGTCATCACCACCCATCGGCTGGAGGAAGTGGAGAGGATTTGCGATCAGGTCCTCTTCCTCCTGGCTGGAGAGCCGGTTCTCCAGGCGGACCTTGATGACCTGCGTGCCGGATGGAAGCTGGTGAGGGCGACGGGTTCGGCGCTGCCGGTTTCTGAGACCCAACGGTGGGAGGGGGTTCGGAGGGTCGAATCAGGCCCCGGGTGGATCGCCCTCACGGTTGATGGGGGCGTCAACCAGGTGACGAGCAGGCTACGAGACCTTGGGGCGACCGACGTAACGGTGGAGGGTGTCAGCTTGAGGGAAGTCTACCTGACGCTCACGGACTATGAGAGAGGACGTCTGGATGAGGTTCTGGAAGGCGTGGTTTGACATCCGTCAGAGGTTCGTCCTCTGCTTCGTGCTGGTCACCCTTCTCGTGGCACCGGAGACGGTGAGCGTAGCGGTATCGTCCGCGCAGGCAGGGGCTGTGGCGGAGGCGGCGGGAGCCAACGTAGAGGAGGGTACCCTCGAAGCTGCGGAGGCGTATGCGCGGATGGTCGGTAGTTGGAGCGGTGGAGACTACCACTCCGTCTTTTCGATTCTGGCCATCGTCCTGGCCGTGGGCGGAATCCTCAGCACCGGCAATGCCCGATCGAATCTCATGACCCTGAGCCTGCCCGCCAAGCGGGGCAGGTGGCTTTCTGCCCAAGCCACTGTGGCGGGGCTCCTCCTGTTGATCCTCTGTGCTTGGGAGGCATTCATCGTCATTGCCACCGGATGGGGAGCGGGGTTGGACGTGCCCGAGGGCCAACTACTCCTAGCCATCGCATTGACTTCCATTTCCGGTGCGATATGGGTTTGGCCCGCCATTCTCTCCACCTCGTTCACACGGGAGTCGGTGCGCGCCGCGCTTATCATAGTCAGCGTCTTCGTGATGATGGAGGCTGTGTTGGGTGCCACGCCGACACAGGCATTCAATCCGTCGAGCATCGCCGACCTCTCGGGCTGGAGGGAAGGTGTGCCCTGGCCTGGATTACTGGTTGGGGTAGTGATGGGTGGGGGCTCGGCGTGGTGGTCCTTGGCGAGATTCCGCAGGATGGAGTTCTGACGGGGAAATCGAGTCTCCGAACCCTTCCGCGGATCCTCAAGCCGGCGTGCCGCAGCAATTCTTGAGCTTCTTGCCACTCCCGCAGGGACAGGGGTCGTTTCTTCCCGCGCCTTCCATGGCTTTGGCGCGTTCTTCTGCCGCGATAATGGACATGACCTCAGCCGGTGGGCGCCGTCGCCGTAGAAGCTCCGCCATGAGTGTCATCCTGGGTGCAATGTGAGTGAAGAACCGCTTATACCCCGCACACAGGTAGTTCAGGCCCGGCTCACCGTCCGGGGTGGGGACGAATCGATGCTTCGGGCACTCCCCATGGCACACGAACCGTACCCGACAGTCCCTGCAGAATTGGGGGAGATCCTCCCATTTCGCGTCTCCGAATCGGACCTGTTCGGGCAGGTGAACCAGCTCTTCCAGAGGCGTGTCCATGATGTTGCCGAGTCGGAAATCCGGGTAGACGTAGTGGTCGCAAGCGTACAGGTCCCCGTTGTGCTCGAGGGCGAGGGCGTTTCCGCAGGTCTCAGCGAACACGCAAAGGGGTGGCTCCATCCCGACCCACCCCGCCAGGGCCGTATCGAAGAGCTGAACGAATATCCGGCCCACGTCGGTCCGAACCCACTCCTCGAAGATCGCCACCAGGAACTCCCCGAACTGGCGAGGTTCGACGCTCCAGGGGGTTACGAGAGGCGCTTTGGAGAGATCCCCCGTTCCAGGGGCGCCATGTCGTTGTGCCGCGGTGCCCGAGGAGTTCGCCAGGGTCGCGGACATCGGTGGGCCTGACAGGTCGAGGCCCATGGCCAGAGCGTCCGCGTCGGGCTCTCGCTCCACCAAGGGGATGAACTGGAAATACTCGGATCCGATTTCTTTCAGGAATCGGTAGACTTCCAGGGGCCGCTGGGAGTTGGCCCGGTTCACTACAGTGAGGGTGTTGTACTGAGTGCCGTGCTTCTGCAGGAATCCGAGGCCTCTCAAGACCTTCTGGAAGGTAGGCTTTCCTCCTTTGTCCACCCGGTATGCGTCGTGGAGCTCCTCCGGACCGTCAACGCTCAACCCGATCAGGAACCGGTGTTCGGTGAAGAACTCGCACCACGCGTCGTCCAGGACAGTCCCGTTCGTCTGGATCGCGTTGGAGATCCGCTTTCCATTGGAATACTTCTCTTGGAGCCGGACGACGTCCCGGAAAAACTCGAGCCCCAGAAGGGTGGGCTCGCCACCTTGCCAGGCAAAGTTGACCTCAGGCACGTCCTGGGCGGAGATGTACTGGCGGACAAAACTGTCCAATACCTCACCAGACATCCTGAACGCTTGGCCCTGGGGGTAGAGGTGCTCTTTTTCCAGGTAGTAGCAGTAGGTGCAGCCGAGGTTGCAGATGGGCCCGTTGGGCTTGACCATGATGTGGAAGGGCTTCTCGACGCCGGAATACCGCCTCCCCAGCTGACCGTCGCTCACGCACCCTCCGTCGCCGGCAGTGGACCCTCATGAGGTGCCTGGGGCACCGGAGGATTGAACGCTCTCTCGCATCCCACTTCCTCAAAACCCGTCTAACAGTCGTCAGAGCGCTCTCGGGGCGCAAATCGGCGAAATCCAGTGGTGCCCCGCCTTCCATGTAACCCCGTGGCGCATGATATGCTGCTCGCCTCAATTGTGCGGACCTTCCGCTAGTGCCGCCACCTTCCACGCCCTCCGCCAGACGACATTCGAGGGTTCACCACGTTGTTGAAGACTGAGCCAAAGGTGAAGTTGAGACCTATCTCGATGGAATACTCGTAGTCTGTGCCCAGCTCCTTCCTTCTCAGCAGGATGTCCTCGACCGGAATGTCCTCCAGAGGCTCGTAGATCTGGTCCTTCACCCGGGCCGCGCTCCCCATGATATCGAGGCTCAGTCCTCGGAACAGGCGTATCTCAAAGCGGGAGAAGGATTCGAGGCGGTGCGTATCGAAGTCGTCCAGGTAGTTGGACCCTTCCAGGGAGATATCCAGCTCCCCCCAAGGCTGGTTGAAGGCGGCGGCGATCTCGAGGCTCTGGGCTGGCCTGGTCTCGGATGTCTTCTGGAAGAGCGTGATTTCCTCGTAGTCGAAGGAGGCCAGCTCCACCTTGTAGAGGAACGTGATCTGGCGGCGGGTGGATTCGGAGTAGGGGAAGTAGTTGTATTCGATCGCGGGGCCCCCACGCATGGCCAGATCCTGGTTTTGCCGGGTGGAGCCGGAGGCGGACGCAGACACACCGGCAGACCAGTGAGGGGATAGGCTCCAGACAGTGAGACCCTCTACCTCGTACTCCCTGGAGGTGTATGTGGATTCCTCCCCATCGCCGAAGTCGATGGTCCTCCTGTCCCAATCCCCGGAGGCACGGAAATCCATCTTCAGTTCCTCGGTGGTCCTGCTGGCTGAGAAGGACCCGTCGAAGGCGCTGGAGTTTTCGCTGCTCTCTCCCTCCAACTCGCCCCCGGCCCGCAAGTTGAAGACCCACAAGTCCCAAGGGTCCTCCACTTGCTCCACGGCGGTTTCTCCCCGGGGCCCCCTGTACGTCACGTCCAGCCGTCGACCGATCTCCGAGGGGGCGATGAAAGGGACGAGGCCGAGCTTGAACGTTCGAATCAGGTCCTCTCGGGTCTCGTCGTCAGTATCGTCGGGCCGGGACGCGAACGTCAGGGTGTCGTCCCGCTCCGCAAACTCCCGAAGGCCGATGAAGTTGAAGGTGTACTCGGTGCCGCCGGCCCCGGTCTCCTGGGATGTCACCAGGACGTGGACCTGGGCATCCATCCGGTCCCGGACATAGGCGATGAACGCCACTTCGCGCCGAAAGTGATCCATGTCGCATCGCCGACAGTCCAGGAAGATCCGAACGGGTTCTTCTTGGGCGCCGACGGAGCTGGTGGGCTCCTGGGATGAGGCAGGTGGTGGCAGGAGCATCGCACTCAGAGCCAGCATCGAGGAGAAGAAGATTGTGCGTCGCATTCGACGGGTCTCCGTGATGGGGGCAGGTCCGGGATCATTCCTGGAAACAACGTATCCTCCGTTGCTCCCGAGCGAGTGATAGAGCTGTGGGGGAGCGGTAAGAGTTGAGGAGGGAGTTTGTAAGGCGGAGGTAAGCCGGTCACTTCAGGGTCTGAGCCGGTAGCCAGCCTTCCGGACCGTGAGGATGTGCTGAGGGTCGGATGGGTCCTCCTCGAGCTTCCGCCTCAGCTCTGCAATGTGGACGTCCACAGTGCGGGTCATGATCTCCGCGTTCCCATAGTGCCACACCTCCTTCAGGAGTTCGGTGCGGCTGGCAACCGCCCCGTCTCGTTTCAGCAGCGCCAGGAGGAGATCGAACTCCTTCGGGGTCAGCTCCACCGCCTCCCCCTTCCGAAGGACGATCCGAGTGTGTGGGTGCACCTCCACGTCCCCGAACTCCTCCCGGGTCTGCGTGTCCACGGTTCCCACCGACTCCAAGCGGGTCCGCCTGAGCAGGGCCCTCACACGGGCGACCAACTCCACAGAGCTGAAGGGCTTCGTGACATAGTCGTCGGCACCAAGGTCGAACCCCATCACCAGATCCGACTCCTGGGCTCTTGCCGTGAGGATCAGAACAGGGGTCCGCATCCCTTCAGCCCTCAGTTCCCGGAGCACCTCATACCCTCCCTTTCGAGGGAGCATGAGATCCAGGATGACCAGGTCCGGATCCGAGTCCCGTGCCCGGAGGAGGCCTTCTTCTCCATCGCCCGCCACCTCGACCTCGTGCCCCTCGAACTCCAGGATGGTTCTGAGGCCAAACGCCAGATCCGAGTTGTCCTCGATAAGGAGAAGACGAGGCATCTTCCCTACTCCGTATCCGGGCGGGGCTCGGTCATCCCCGCCGCCCATCGTCCCGGGAGCTCCACTGTGAACCGTGCTCCCCCACTCTCTCCGGCCTCCACCCACGCCCGTCCGCCGTAGGCCGAACAAAGCTGGGAGACTACGGCCAACCCGATTCCACTTCCCTGCACCTCTCCGGTGACGTCCCGATCGAGGCGCCGATAGGGATCCCAGACCCGATCCCGATCCCGCGGCGGGACTCCAGGCCCCTGATCCTCCACAGAGATGCGGACTCCGTCGTCGGCCGTTCGGGCGCTGAGGGTGACGGTCTGTCCGGCGGGCCCGTATTTGAGGGCATTGTCCAGGAGGTTCGCCAGAATGCGGTAGAGGCCTCCTCTGCCGGCCGAGACCACGAGACCCGCCGGCACCGCCATCTCGATCCGTGCCTGGCGAGTGTCTGCCTGAGGCCCGAACGCTTCGGAGAGCTCCTCGGCGGCGGCCTCCAGATCGATCTCCTCGAGGTCACCCGTGAAGGTCGGAAGGCGGCTGAGTCTGGAGAACTGGAGAATGTTCTCCACCAGGTGTGTGAGCCGTCTGGCTTCCCGGTCGATCACCCGGGTGGAACGTGTCCGTTCCTCCTCCGTCCGGAGCTTCTCGTCGTGAAGGAGCTCAGCGAACACCCTGATCTGCGTCAGAGGTGTTCGGAACTCGTGCGAGACTCCTGAGATGAAGTCATCCTGGAGCCGAGCAAGCTGCGATTCGCGACGGAGCTGAAGAAGGGCAGCGGCCCCCAGCCCCAGAGTAAGGAGCATGAGGCCGAGGAGAAGGGGAAGTCTGGACCGGGGCAGACCGCCGATGATGAGCTGGGAAGCGGCGTCGGGCCGGATCGCGGCCTCGACGACCAGCGTTCCGTACTCGGGTTCCAGCGTGTCGGCGGCGGAGAACGTGGCGGGGTAGGGAACCGGAGACCGGAAAAGGGGAAGACCCTCCTGATCTCTCACCGACACCTGGAGAAGGGAATCCTTGGGTTCGGTCCCCGTCACGGGGGCCGGGAGAAGAGGAGCATCCCGGTACCACTCGAGGAAGAGCTCTCCGAACGCGTCCGAGTCGGCCACCACTCCGTACGCGAGAGGCGCAGACTCCTCTGAATTCATGGAGACCAAGTAGATGACGATGCCTGTCTGGTCCAGGAGATCTCCCTCTTCGACGGTGAACAGGCCGGTTCTCCTGTCCGGGTTGACCTGGTGTTGGGTCCGGACCACTTCCTCGAGGCGATCCAGGATCGAGTGGGGGAGGGTGTCCGGATGTACGATGGCATGCCCGTCAGGGAGGCTGAGTCGAAAGAACCAGGCCCGGTTTCGGAGCCCTGGGCAATCGCACCGCTCGGATCGAAGAACCCTGGACAGGTCGTTCGCCATGACTTCCGGGGAGGGAGGTCGCCGCCGCCGAGTCCAGGGGATGTCGTCGAATACCCACCGGTAGAAGTAGTCCAGGCTCTCCTGGGCATGCCGGGAATATTCCCAGGCAGCGATCCCAGCGTAGTCCGCCATGACACCCTCGGCGGTACGCCGATGAGAGCGGGCAGCATCAAGAGCCTGGTATCCCAGCCAGAGGGAGAGGCCGAGGGTGCCCAGGAGAAAGACGAGGAGGAGGCTCGTCCCCTTGGACCGTTGGAAGCGCATCTTTCCTGGACGAGACACTAGAAGGGTGTTGCAGAAGTGGGGCGAGCCGCGTTACATGCGCCACGGGGCCAGATGGGAGGCGGGGTTCCGAGCCGAGCGGCCACCCAGGCGGCCACTACCTGGCGTTGTCCCGCGAGACCACCGAGCGATGCGCAGGTGAACGCATAGCCAAGCGCTACGTCGAGGAGCCCCAACGAAGC
>JBDHCH010000069.1:0-16531 GCA_039592115.1 Gemmatimonadota bacterium
CATGTCCCTGGTGACCCTCGTGGGCGACACCCACGAGAAAAAGCCCAGGAGTGCTCCGTAGGGGCAAAGATACCGACACCAGGTGCCGTTCACGAAGATCGAGGCCAGAACCAGAACGCCCATTACGATCGTTCCGGTTCGGCCCAACTCAACGAAGAAGAGCCCCATCTTCACGTCGGCCACGCGGTTGTACGGACTCTGAATGAAGGCCTGCAGCTCACCGGCACTCATGGAGATCACAGCTCCCAGGAAGAACGCCAGGAGAAGGTACTTCAAGCTCCTGAGAGGGACGTCCACCCACTTCCAAAGCCGGAAGTTCCTACCGAAGGACCACCTCCCGAATCGGGCCAGCAACTCCGAAAGGAACCCTACCGGACAGATCCAGGAACAGAAAGCCTTCCGGAGAACGAAGGCCATGACCAACGCCACCAGGACCAGAACCGTCGCAGCAGGATGGATGGTATTCAGTGTGCCCTGGTACACCCAGTCCATAATCCCCATGAGCCCGCTGATGGGGAGGTATCCCTCGACGCCGGGAGGTCGGGTCGGCAGAGGCAAGGTTCCATCCTGGGCCGCCTGGTAGAATCGGGTGATCTGAATCCCAATGACGATGGAACCCAGCGCGAAAAGAACCTGAACGAGGATTCGGGCCCGGTAGGTCCGGTCCCCCTTCCGTCCGGTCCTCCCGGCAATCCAGGTCCGAATCCGGCTCAGGCTTTGTGCTTTGGTGAGGCCACGCATCGCTCGGCACAGGGTGCAGGGTTCAAGTCACCGAGAAAGGTGCCTCTCGGCTCCCTTCGGGTCTGTGACGGCCATCACATTGTCGAAACTCCGCCCAGTGGAGCCTCCCCTGGCTCTCTCGGGAAGGCTACTCGCAGGTCCACACACGGTGGAGGGGCTCGCACACAGACGCTTGTGTTACGAGGACTCCGCCCCTTATGGTTCCCGTGGTATCGGCAACGAATGCCGGATCCGCAAGGTACCTTTTCAATGCGAGCCATGGCCGAAGACACCGACTCTGGTCTCGAACGGGTTTCGTTCCTCAAGACGGAACTGGCCCCGGACCTGGAAGTGCTTCAACTCCTGGGGACCGGGAGGATGGCGGAGGTGTTCCTGGCCCGCCAAAAACCCCTTGACCGTCTGGTAGCTGTGAAGGTCCTCTCCAAGACACTCGCCGAGGATAGCACGGCCAAGGCACGGTTCGAGCGTGAAGCGAAGGCCTCCGCCTCCCTGGATCACGCGAACGCCGTAGAGGTCTACCGGTTCGGCTACCTCTCTGACGGCCTACCCTACCTCGTCATGCAATTCGTGAGAGGGGGGACGCTGGAGAACAAGTTGGCGGCGGAGGGACCTCTCCCCATCTCCGCCGCAAAGAAGGTGCTGGTGGAGGTGGCCGACGCGCTAGCGTCCGCTCATGCCCACGGGTTCGTGCACAGGGACGTCCGGCCCGAGAACGTGCTGTGCGACCAGGACAAGGATCGGGTCCTGCTTTCGGATTTCGGCCTCGCGGGTATCCTCCCTCAGGGCCGGGACACGGACCCCCGGCTCACCAGGGCCGGGGAGACCATCGGCACCACTGGATACCTTTCTCCCGAACAGCTTCGGGGTGAGGACCCCACAGAGGGCACGGACATCTACGCCCTGGGCCTTCTGGGCTATGAGGTTCTCACCGGAGAGGGGCCGTTTCCCACCAAAGGGAATGTGGACACGAACCTGGCTCATCTCAGGTCGCCGCCCCGACCTCTGAAGATCCTCAGGCCCGATGTGGATCAAGCCTTGTCCGATCTGATGGAGCGTTGCCTTTCCAAGGACCCTGCCAGCCGCCCCAGCGCTCGCTATGTGGTGGATGCGCTTCGCGGAGAGAACGTTCAAGGTTCGGCGACAGGTACCGGCCCCATTCCCTCCGACAACCTTCTCGATTCGATGATCCGCAGGCGGCTACCCCAGATCGTTGCGGTGACGGGAGTGGTGGGAATCGCCGCCCACGGATTCATCGCAGAGCTGGCTGACCGGGGGATGGTACCCGAGAAGTTCTACCAGGTCGCGCTCGATACCTTCGCGTGCGCGTTCGTTGCATCCGTGGTCATCGCCTGGTTCCACGGGAAGAAGGGGAAGCAGAAGATCCAGCCGTTGGAGGTCGCCCTCCTCTCGGTCGTCGGAATCATCTGGCTTTTGATCGCCGTCTGGATCGTCCTGCGGTAGCCTCAGGTATTCTCCCCCTCCACAGAGAACAGGACACCTTTCCTCCTCGCTCTCCGACCGTGAGATTGGCCAGGGACCAATCTGGCACTGCCCCGGGGAGGGGTCTGTCGAAGGAGGTGGGGGGCTCCCCTGACAACACAGAACTCCATGACGACGCACTGGGACTGGATCATCGTGGGCTCCGGCTTCGGCGGGAGCGTCAGCGCCCTCCGGCTGGCGGAGAAGGGTTACTCCGTCCTGGTGCTGGAGAAAGGGAGCCGGTTCGCCCCTCAGGATTTCCCGAAGACGAACTGGAATCTGAAGAAGTGGTTCTGGGCGCCGGCCCTAGGGTTCAGGGGTTTCTTCAAGATGACCTTCCTGAGGCACCTAACGAGCCTCAACGGCGTGGGTGTTGGCGGGGGGTCCCTGGTATACGCGAATACGCTTCCCACCCCAGGTGAGGCGTTCTTCCAGGCGGAGGACTGGGGCCACCTGGCGAACTGGCAGGAGGAGTTGGAGCCCCACTACGAGACCGCCCGTCGCATGCTGGGAGCCACTCGGAACCCGGACACCACGACCTCGGACCGAGCCCTCCGGAAGGTGGCAGAGGCCCTGGGACGAGAGCACCATCATCAGTCCACCGACGTAGGCGTGTTCTTCGGCAAGCCGGATGAGGAGGTCCCCGACCCCTTCTTTTCTGGTGAAGGACCTCACAGGACCGGATGTAATCGCTGTGGCGGGTGCATGACCGGTTGCCGGTACGGAGCCAAGAACACGCTTGACCTGAACTACCTCTGGCTCGCCGAACGCCGTGGCGTATCTGTGAGACCGGAGACGGAGGTGAGGAGGATCCGACCTTCAGGTGAAGGGTTCGAGGTGATTGCACGGGAGGGGCACCGGCTGGTTGGGAAGACGCACCGAACGTTCACAGGCAGCCACGTCGTCCTGGCCGCAGGCGTATTGGGAACGGTGGAGCTCCTCCTCCGCCTCAAGGAGAGCAGGGAGGGTCTTCCCAAACTGTCGGATCGAGTGGGAGACAGGGTGAGAACCAACTCCGAGGTCTTGATGGGGGTGACTACCCGACGGCGGGACCTGGACCTTTCGGAGGGCATCGCTATCACCTCCATCCTCCGGACCGACGAAAGGTCCCACCTGGAACCCGTCCGATTCAGCTCCGGCTCCGGGTTCTTCCGGCTCTTGGCCACCCCTCATGCCCCTGGGGCTTCGGCGGCGAGGCGAATCGGGAATATGCTACGATGGACCCTTCTGAATCCGGTCAAAGCCCTCAGGATGTACATGGTCCCGGATTGGGCGAAGTACACGGCGATTCTCATGTTCATGAGGACCGAGGAAGGGTTCATCCGCTTGAAGTTGGGTCGAAAGATCAGCCGATTCTTCGGCCGTGGGCTGAAGTCCACCGCGGGAAAGGGAGTGCTTCCCACGGCTGCCATCCCCGAAGCCACGGAGCTGGCCGGTGCGTTCGCTCAGGAAATCGAAGGCACACCCGGGAGTCTTCTGACCGAAACCCTCTTCGGCATACCCACTACGGCTCATATCCTCGGAGGAGCGTGCATGGGGAATACCCCGGAGGACGGCGTCATCGATCCCGAGCATCGCGTGTTCGGGTACCCGGGCCTCATGGTCGTGGACGGATCGGCGGTGAGCGCCAATCCCGGGGTAAACCCGGCCTTGACCATCACCGCTCTCGCCGAGAGAGCCATGAGCTTCATCCCGCCAAAGCCGGTTCAGCCGGCGCCGGAGAAGGCGAATGTCTGACGGATTGCTCCTGGGCGTGTTGGCCCTGGCCCTTCTGAATCTCTTGATCTTGCTGGTCATCATCTTCCGTCCCCCGGGAAAGCTCGCCCACGGCATCCGGAGAGCAGTGGAGGACGACCTCCGGAAGGGCAGGGAGGAAGCCGGATCTGCGGCTCGGAATCTCCGGGAGGAGGTCACCAACACCATCTCTTCTCTGGGTGACGGCCTGTCCAGGGGCCAGAGCGCGCTCACGGAAACCCTGAACAAAGATCAGGCGGCCCTGCGAGAGGGACTGTCCAATACACTCACCAACCAGGGGAAGCTTCAGCAGGAGCAACTCACCGGCTTCAACACACAGCTCCAGGCCCTTGCTCGGGCCAACTCCGAAGCACTGGAGAAGGTACGAGCCACCCTCGATACTCGGGTCCGTCAGCTTCAGGAAGAGAACGAGAAGAAGCTGGAAGAGATGCGAAAGACGGTGGACGAGAAGCTGCAAGGCACCCTGGAGAAGCGCCTGGGAGAGTCGTTCAAGCTGGTGAGCGAGCGGCTCGAAGCGGTACAGCAGGGGCTGGGAGAGATGAAGAACCTGGCCACTGGTGTGGGGGACCTGAAGCGGGTGCTCACGAACGTGAAGTCCAGGGGAACCTGGGCAGAGGTTCAACTCGGCGCGATCCTGGAGGAGTTCCTGGCACCAGGGCAGTTCGAGCGAAACGTCTGCACCAAAGAGGGCTCTTCCGAGGTGGTCGAGTTCGCCGTCCGGCTCCCGGGGCGGCCGGAGGACCCGGAGAGCATGGTCTGGCTTCCCATCGACTCGAAATTCCCACAGGAGGACTACCTACGCCTGCAGGACGCGGCGGAGCAGGGGGACGGCGAGGGAGTCCAGCGAGCCGCGGACGCGCTGGCCAGAACGCTGAGGACAGAGGCCCAGAAGATCCAGGAGAAGTACCTGGACCCACCGGGAACCACGGACTTCGGGATCATGTTCCTGGCAACGGAGGGGCTGTACGCCGAGGCCCTTCGCCAGCCAGGACTGGTCCCGGAGCTCCAACACAACCACCGGATCGTGGTCGCCGGCCCTACCACCCTGGCGGCGATCCTCAGCAGTTTGCGGATGGGTTTTCAGACGCTCGCTATCGAGAAACGGGCCTCCGAGGTCTGGGAGGTTCTGGGCGCGGTGAAATCGGAGTTCGGGAAGTTCGGAGAAGTCCTTTCCAGGGTGAAGCGGCAGATCACCACGGTGAGCCGTACCATCGATCAGGCCGAGGTGAGGACCCGCGCCATGGAGCGGAAGCTTCGGGACGTCCAGAAACTCCCCGGTGACGCCGCGAGAGACCTACTGGCCCTGGAGGAGGGACCCGAGCCCGCCGAAGCGCCGGGAGGACCGGAACCCCCTACTGCGGCGGAGGGGCCAGACCAGACCTCTGAGGAGGAAGCCTTCTGAACGCGGCCAGAGCACCAGTTGGGGAGACCGGTGGCCGAGGCCCGAGCTCCCTCGATCGCCTGTACGCATACCTCGTCGAGGAGGAGGACTCCCGAGTCTGCGCCGACATTCCGGAAGACGCCTGCACACAGGTGCCCGGCAACTTCTTCAAGATCGGCACCAGCCAAACCCTCACGAAACTCGCCGACGAGCTGAGCAGCGCGAAGACCGTCATCCCCTGGCTTCTCGGGGCTCTCGGTGCGCCCGCATTCTGGATCGGATTCCTGGTCCCCATCCGGGAATCCGGCTCACTCCTTCCCCAACTCTTCATCGCTGGCGCCGTCCGAAAGCGCCCAAAGCGGAAGGGGGTCTGGATCCTGGGCGGTGTCATCCAAGCCGCTGCCCTGGTGGCCATGGCAGCAACGGCTCTCTTCCTCAGAGGCTGGTCGGCGGGAGCGGTCATCATCGGATTGCTGGTCATCTTCAGCCTGGCCAGGGGCCTCGTATCGGTGGCTTCCAAGGACGTGATCGGGAAGACGGTCCCGAAGACCCGACGAGGCCGTCTCACCGGCTTCACTACGGCCGTGGGAGGGCTTTTGACCCTCGCCCTCGGCGGAGCCATGGCAGGAGTGTTCTCGGGGGACCCGTCGTACGAGGTCCTCGCGCTCATTCTCTTGTTGGCCGGAGGACTCTGGATCGGCGCGTCGGGTGTGTACGGGTCCATCTCCGAGAGCCCCGGTGCAACCGACGGGGGAAAGGATGCCATCCGGGAGGCCATGGAGCGCCTCAGTCTCCTCCGGACCGATGAGGCGTTCAGGCGGTTCGTCACGGTCCGCGCCCTCCTCATCTCCACCGGCCTGGCAGCGCCGTTCTACGTGGCACTCGCACGGGAGCATGGCGACGGTCAGGGAGCGACGCTGGCTCTCTTCATCGTGGCCAGCGGATTGGCGTCCTCTCTGAGCAGCGTCTTCTGGGGACGGTATTCCGACAGATCCAGCAGATCGGTCCTGGTGGCGGCGGCTACCGCAGCTTCCTCCCTCGGGTTGGTGGTGTTTCTCCTCGAGTGGGCAGGAATCATCCAGCGCTTCGGTTGGATCCCCCCCCTTGCCTTCTTCCTTCTGGCCATCGCGCACAGTGGGATCCGGATCGGTCGAAAGACCTACATCCTGGATATGGCCAGCGGGGCCCGGAGGACCGACTACGTCGCCGTGAGCAACACGGTGATCGGCGTGGTCCTCCTGCTCAGTGGCGCGCTCGGCTTCCTTGCGCCAGTGGTGGGGTCGGGAGGGATGCTCCTGATTCTCTCCTCGATGGGCTTCGCGGGGGTTGTCGGCGGCATCACGTTGCCGGAAATCCAGTAGGGCGTTCACCAGCACGGCCGGGAGCGATCTCGAGTACAGTTGGAAGCGCTTTCCCCTCTGCCGGACCCGGGTTCCCTTTCACAACCCGGTCCGAGGGGTTCTCCCCATGCACAAACTTCCCGGCAGCCTTAGTTTGGTCACCCTGATTCTCGGACACTTGGATCTTCACGCGCATCTGAAGAAATAAACGGAGGCTGGCATGAAAGACCGGCGATTCCTGCTGTTGACGTTGGCTCTTCTCTTCATTCCACGGGCCATGGACGCACAGCAGTTTCCTGTGGACGATCCCATCATCAAGGCGATCTGGGCCGAGGGAGTCGAGAACTCCCAAGTCTACCCCATGGCCCAGACCCTGTCCGACTCCATCGGTCCTCGGCTGCCGGGTAGCCCCGCTTTCGACGCGGCCTCGGACTGGATTCTCAAGACCTACCAGAGCTGGGGCATCCCCGGACGTACGGAGGAGTACGGCACGTGGAGAGCCTGGGAACGGGGAATCACCCACGCCGACCTCATCGAGCCACGCGTTCGTTCTCTGGATGGGATGATGCAAGCGTGGAGCCCGGGAACAGACGGCCCGGTGATCGGGTCCACAGTCATCCTCCCCCAGATCACCGAGCTCGAGGAGCTGGAAGCTCTCCTTCCGAGGGTCGAGGGAAACTTCGTCCTCATGTCCCGGGCCGAGACCTCCTGCCGAACGATGGCGAATTGGGAGGAGTACGCCACCTCTGAAACCCTGGAAAAGGTGCGGGAGGCTCGGCCGGATGTCCGGAGGATGATGAGACGCCAGCAGGAGGGCGGGATCAGCCGCTCGGAAGTCCTTGACGCCATCGAGGGAGCCGGAGCGTTGGGGACATTCAGCTCCAGCTGGACCGGATACTGGGGCTCCTCTCGGGTGTCCTCCTCCCGGAACAAGACGATTCCGGACGTCGCGTTCGGTTGTGAGGACTACGGCCTGATGTACCGCCTCACGGAGGAGGGGCAGGGCGCCGTTGTCCGGCTGGACGCCGAGGTCAGGGACCTGGGAGCCGTCCCCACATATAACGTGATCGGGGAGCTTCGGGGCACCGAGAAGCCCGACGAGTACATCATTCTCTCGGCTCACCTGGACTCCTGGGACGGCGGTTCGGGATCGACGGACAACATCACCGGGTCCGTCACCATGATGGAGGCCCTCCGGATC
Organism: Gemmatimonadota bacterium; assembly: GCA_039592115.1. GTDB lineage: Bacteria > Gemmatimonadota > Gemmatimonadetes > Longimicrobiales > Gaopeijiaceae > JBDHCH01. The sequence goes on from JBDHCH010000069.1 coordinate 7,898, forward strand.
CTCAAAAAGGTCTATCCCAACCCCAAGCGCACCATCCTGGTGGCTCTCTGGAACGGAGAAGAGCAGGGTCTGAACGGGTCTCGGGCCTTCGTCGAAGACCATCCGGACATCGTCGAGAACGTCCAGGCCGTGTTCAACCAGGACAACGGAACCGGTCGTGTGGTGGAGGTGTCTATGCAGGGATTCACGGGATTGGCGTCTTACTTCGGGGAGTGGATGACGGCCTTGCCCACCGAGATCTCACGGCACATCGACCTGACCATTCCGGGGAACCCCGGGTCCGGCGGATCGGACTACGCTAGTTTCGTCTGTGCCGGAGTGCCGGCGTTCAGCCTGAGATCTAACAGCTGGGACTATGGCCAGACCTATCACAACCCCACGGACACCTTCGACAAGATCGTCATCGACGAAATCGTGAACAACGCGACCCTCACGGCGATGCTGACGTACCTGGCGTCGGAGGAACCCGACAAGCTCCCCAGGGACATGCGGGAGATCACCGGCGAGAACCCCTTCACAGGCGAGCCCATGACCTGGCCCCAGTGCAGGGCCCCGGCTCGCAACGCCGACGGATACTTCAACCGATAAGCAGATGAGACCCGCCCTGCTCCTCTGTCTCCTCCTGGCTCTGCCCGGGCTCGCCAGAGCCCAGGTAGAGGTCCAGGAAACCCCTTCGGATCGGGTAGGGGCCACGGCCTCCATACTCCTGAAAGCGGGCCAGGTCGCCGGCGCGGACCGTTTGTTCCTCGGCGGATGGGGTGGACTCGTCTTTGGAGAGCACTACGTCCTGGGCGGAGGCGGCCTCGCGCTCACCGAGAACGTCGATCTCCCGGGCTCCGAGCTCAGCACGGGGTTCGATCTCGGGGCAGGCTATGGCGGGTTGTTCTTCCGATACTGGGATGAGGTATTGGAGAGGGTGACTGGCGAGGCCGGCATCATCATCGGAGCCGGCCACGCTGAGGTGCGAAACCGTCTGGCTGGACGAGAGGAGGGCTCTGACAACTTCTTCGTGGTGGAACCGGAAGCGTCACTGTTCCTCGCTGTGCTCCCGTACCTCCACGTGGGCGTATCGGGAGGGTACCGGATGGTATGGGGGGTGGAGGACCTTCCACTGGTCTCTGCCGACGACCTCAGATCCCTGACAGGGTCGTTCTCACTCCGCCTTACAACTCGGTGAGGGGTGATGGGGAAGGGAAACAAGAAGGGCTCGAAGAAGAAGAACTCTGAGAAAGCCCGGGAACGGGATTTCCCATTCCGGATCGGGTGCGTCGACACGGGGTCCAACGCCATCCGGTTCCTCGCCGCTGAATTCGTCGGTCCGGACCAATTCGAGGTCCTGCATTCCGAGAGAGTTCCGGTTCGCCTGGGTCATCAGGTCTTCCTGACCGGGGATCTGGCCGAATCATCCATGGCCGGAGCCGTTGAGGCCTTCGTCTCCTTCCGGAGGAAGATCGACGAGTTGGGGCTTGAAACGTTCCGGGCAGTGGCCACCAGCGCCGTTCGGGAAGCAAGCAACGGCTTCGAGTTGGTCGGACGAATCCTGGAACAAGCCAGCATCCACCTGGAGATGATCTCGGGATCCGAGGAGGCACGCCTGGTCCATCTGGCGGTGGCGAGCCGGATCGACCTGACTGGCGGTCAGTGGATCCTCACCGACCTTGGCGGCGGCAGTGTCGAGATCTCCCTGGTGGACGACATGGGAATGCTCTGGAGTGAGTCCCATACCATGGGGTCCGTCCGGCTTCTGGAGCAGCTTTCCCAAGCGGAAACCGAAGCCGGCGGTTTCCGAGCGCTCCTCTCCGGCTATGTGTCCACGCTCCGAATCCCGGCTCCGGCACAGTACTGGTCCCCGTCCGGGTTCGTGGCGACCGGAGGGAATATCGAGGCCCTGGCGAATCTGGCCGCCGCTGAGCGGGACGACAAAGGCGTTGCTTCTCTCCCGATCCAGGATCTGAGCTCCGCCATGGATCTCCTGGCACGCCTGTCCTACCAGGAACGGGTCAACCGGCTGGGCCTCCGGGAGGACCGGGCCGACGTGATTCTACCGGCGGCCATGGTCTACCTTCACCTCGCCCGGATGGCCGGCGTCGACACGATCCTCGTGCCGGGGGTTGGGGTTAAGGAAGGGCTCCTCCTTGATTTGGCCGACGACCTCATCTCCCACTCCAACCATGAGCACCGTCAGGAGCAAGCCCTCACGAAGGCTGCCGTCTCCCTCGGGCGCCGCTTCATGTTCGACGAAGCTCACGGACTTCAAGTGGCACGACTGGCCCTCTCCCTCTTCGACCAACTCCAGAACCTTCATGGTCTCGGCGAGGCGGACCGCCGCTTACTCCTGGCGGCCGGGATCCTCCACGACGTCGGGGGGTTCATCTCGAAGAAGGGGCATCACAAGCACTCCCTCTACCTCCTTTCCCGCTCCGAGCTTCCGGGCCTCTCTCCCACCGAGATGCTCATGGTGGCCAACGTCGCCCGGTACCATCGGAGAAATGTCCCCCAGCCCACCCATCCCGAGTTCATGCGGCTGTCCGAGCCCAACCGGGACCGGGCCAAGCGGCTCTCGGCCATCCTCAGGGTGGCCGATGCCCTGGATCGGACCCACCGCCAACAGGTCGGCAGAGTTCGCGCGGTTCAGAAGAACAAACGCGTGAAGCTCGAGTTGGATTGCGGTGGCGACTGCTTGTTGGAGCGATGGGCACTGGATCAGAAGAAGGGACTTTTCATTGAGGTCTTCGGGCGGGATCTCTCGCTGGCCAATGCTTCGTGAAGCAGCGGCAAACACACCGGTGTCCGGGCCGTCAGGGCACTCCCCTGCCATCCCTCCGGGTGCCCCGGACCCTCCGGTCAGCCTGTACTCCCGCGTCCACGGTGACACCGGTCCTCACCTCCTCCTGATCCACGGGTTCGGTACCAACGGCCACACCTGGGATCGGTGGCTTCCATCCCTCTCCGAAGACCACCGCGTCCACCTCATCGATCTGAAGGGGTTCGGAGCGTCCCCGAAGCCGAGAGATCGAGCCTACAGCCCACTGGACCAAGCCTTCCTGGTGAAAGAGTGGATCATCCGGGAAGGCCTCGGAAACCTCACCCTCGTGGGCCATTCCGTTGGCGGAGGAGTGGCTCTTCTCTCTGCGGTGATGCTCATGGAGGAGGACCCCGGCCGAATTCGTGGCTTGGTGTTGATCGCGAGCACCGGCTACCCGCAGGCCATCTCCTCGTACCTCCGGTTTCTCGGCCGACCCGTGCTGGGCCCCATCGCTCTTCGCGTGCTACCGAAGAGGGTAGTCGTCCGGGTCGCCATGCGACGCGCCTACCACTTCCCGGACAGGGTATCCGAGGAGCTCGTGGAGGCCTACGCCCGTCCGCTTCTCAGGGCCAACGGCAGATATGCCCTCTCGCGATCCGCCGCTCAGTTGGTCCCTCCGGGAATCACCACTCTGTCCTCCCGCTACGGTGAAGTGGGGAATCCCTGTCTCCTTCTCTGGGGGAGCCACGATCCGGTGGTGCCCCTCTGGGTGGGGCAGAAGCTGGCCGGGACGCTTCCCAACGCCCGGCTGGAGATCCTGCCGGAGTGCGGGCACATGCCTCAGGAAGAGGAACCGGAGGCTGCTCTGGGGAAGGTGAGGGATTTCCTGGGAGGGCTTCCTGGAGAGCCCGGGTCTTTCTGAACAGGGGGAGCCGGGCCGGTCAGCTCGATCGGAGACCGATGAATCCGACCTGGCGTTGAACCTCACCACGCCGGTGCGAGAAGAAGGGAGACCCGTGGCAGAGGGTGCAGAACCAGGACCGCGTGATCTGGGCCCCCAGCAGCCCGCCTTCAGCCGCCCGCTCTGCCAACACTTCTCGGAGATCTACCGGGGCCGGTCCGGACGGCTCCGGAAGCCCAAGGGCCGCGTGGACCTCCGGACCCACCTCGTAGCACGATCCGCAGATGGAAGGCCCCAGGTGCATCAGCACATTTCGAGGATCTGAGCCGAACTGATCCACAAGAACCTCCAGGCCGCACTCCAGGACGCCGGCTCCTGTTCCCCTCCAGCCGGCGTGGAGGACGGCCGCTACCCGCTTGTGTGGATCCACGAGAAAGACCGGGACGCAGTCCGCCACAGTCACAGCCATAAGGGCCCCTGCTGCGGAGGAGGCATGGCCATCCGCATCCGGCCCGATGGCCAAGCCGGCTGGGGGATCGGCGTGGACGGAGATCTGCAGTCCGTGCACTTGCCGCCCGTGCATGATCCCACCGAAGCCGTGACCCAGGGCCAACGTCTGCCAGTTCGTCGTGTTGTCGGGAACGTCCCCCTCCCCGAAGAGGCGAAAGTCGCCCCTGCCCGGTCCCGGGCTCCTTCCCGTGGTGCCCTGAACCAGCCATGGAAACCGCTGGGCCCACTCGGGGTGAGACCAACAAACGAGGGAGGAGGGTGGGGGGGAGGCATTTCCCTCTCCCTGGGTGAGTGCAACGTGGGGAGATCCGAAACGGGATGAGCTGGAAGCCCTCCGGGGGAACTCCGAGAGAACCCGGGCTCCCAGGCCCGACTTGGCAGAGGTTTCCATGGACATCCCCTACACGAAGTTGGAGGATAGGATCCCCCCATTTGGCCGCTACGCCCCGGTCTTCTCCCCACCGTTACGAGTGCCTGACGAAGATCCTTTCTGTGCCCTGCCTTCATCTTGAAAATGATGGTACTCCCGAATCCCCACAATTAGGGTATTTTAAGCGTTCGTCTCCCGGGACGGACCGCCGGGACAAAGAGACTGGAGCCATGAACGACTCCCTCTTCGATCAACAAAACGCCGGATACGTCCAACTCCTCTACGAGGCGTATTCCAGGAACCCGGAATCCGTACCCGAGACCTGGCGAAGGATCTTCAGCCAGGGGCCGGCAGCAGCAGCTGAAGCCGGGTTGCTGTCTCCCGATCCCCTCTCGGACGAGGTCCCGCCCCTTCCAACCGGCGCCGCACAAGCCGACTCACCGCCCGTCAAAACAACAGAGACGGAGCCGCTTCGTCCCTCGGCATCCGACGGGATCGAGAAGATGCTCCCGGTTGTGGCGCGGGCCGCCGGCTTGATTCAGGCCTTCCGGGATCACGGCCACCAACTCGCCCGTTTGGATCCCCTCGGGAGTGAGCCGCCGGGGCACCCTCAACTCGACCCGGCCTTCTTTGGGACCACGATGGAGGAGCTGGAGGAGATTCCCGCATCCGTCATCGATCCCCGCTGGAGAGATGAGCCCCTCGCCCAGGTCCTGAAGCGACTGGAATCGGCATACTGCAGCTCCATCGGCTATCAGTTCGAGCACCTGGAGGACCCGGAAAGAGTGCGGTGGCTCTGGGAGCAGGTCGAGACCGAGGTCCATACGCAGCCTCTGGATGCCGAGCAAAAAAAGGGGCTTCTAACGCGCCTCTCGGAGGTGGAGGGGCTCGAGCACTTCCTTCACAGGGCGTACCTGGGGCAAAAGCGCTTCTCCCTGGAAGGCAACGACATGATGGTCCCCATGCTGGACCAGGCCACCGAGGAAGCGGCCCGGTACGGAGGCCGGGAGGTGGTCATCGGCATGGCCCACCGAGGCCGGTTGAACGTGTTGGCCCACCTGGTGGGGATCGGGTACGAAGAAATCCTCAAGGGGTTCGAGGGCAAGCCCGTGTCGGGAACCGCGCTGTCCGTTCCGAAGCAGGGGACCGGAGACGTGAAGTACCACCACGGTGCCGAGGGGACCTTCTCCCTCCCCGCAGGGGGACAGGTGAATGTTTGTCTCGCCCCAAACCCCTCCCATCTGGAATTCGTGAATCCGGTGGTGGAGGGGATGGCTCGGGCCAGGCAGTTCGGAGGGCCCGAGAAGGAACGTCCCCAGGCGGTGGCTTCGGTGATCCCCGTCCTGATTCACGGGGACGCGGCTTTCGCTGCCGAGGGAATCGTGGCGGAAACCCTGAATCTGGCCCGTCTCAGGGGCTACACGACGGGGGGCACCCTCCACATAATCGCAAACAACCAGGTCGGCTTCACCACCGAGCCCGTAGAGAGTCGGTCGACCCGGTATTCTTCAGACGTGGCGAAGGGATACGACATCCCCATCATCCACGTCAACGCCGACGATCCGGAAGCCTGCCTCGCTGCTACCCGTCTGGCCATGGCCTTCAGGGCGAAGTTCCACGACGACATCGTCATCGATCTCATCGGGTACCGGCGCCACGGCCACAATGAGGGGGATGAGCCCGCCTACACCCAACCCCAACAGTACCAGACCATCGGTGGGCATCCCACCGTCCGGTCCATCTGGGCCGACCGGTTGAAGGACCAGGGGGTTTTGACCGAGGCGGAAGCGGACTCTATCAGGGAAGAGGTGGCCGCCAATCTCCGTGAGGCTCAAGACAGGGTGAGGGCGGAAGAGAACTCGCAGGAGCCCCCGGTACTGAATACCGAGGAGGAATCAGCGGGGACACCCGTTCAAACCTGGGTGTTACTGGACGACCTCCTTCGGTTGAACGAAGCTTCCCTGGCTCGACCGGAAGGCTTCAGGACCCACCCGAAGTTGGACCGACAGCTCAAGCGGAGGCTGGAAGGATTCGGTGGAGCTTCCCTCCTGGAGTGGGCCCATGCCGAGACCCTGGCATTCGCATCCCTCCTTGAAGACGGCGTGCCCATTCGCCTCAGCGGCCAGGACTCGGAACGAGGGACCTTCAGCCAGCGCCATCTGGTCCTCCATGATATTGAGGAGGGAACAGAGCACGTCGCGCTGTCCCGGATCGGAACGGCTCGGTTCGAGGTGTACAATTCCCCCCTCACCGAGACGGCTGTTCTGGGGTTCGAGTATGGTTACGACGTGGGAGCCGATCCTGGATTGGTCCTTTGGGAAGCCCAGTTTGGGGACTTCGTGAATGTCGCCCAGGTCATCATCGACCAGTTCATCGCCTCGGGGCGGGCGAAGTGGGGGCAGGACACGCGCTTGACTCTCCTGCTCCCTCACGGACACGAAGGGCAGGGACCGGAGCATACTTCGGCGCGGTTGGAGAGGTTCCTCCAGCTCGCCGCGGAGGACAATCTGAGAGTGGCCTACGCCACAACCCCGGCCCAGTACTTCCACCTTCTCCGGCGACAGGCTCTTTCACCTCAGGCGAGACCTCTCATCGTCATGACTCCCAAGAGTCTTCTCCGGCACCCCAAAGCCACATCCATGATGGTGGAGCTTGCGGAGGGGGAGTTCTATCCCATCCTGGGTGATCCCGCAGCCGACGCCCGGTACACGGAGATCACACGCCTGGTCCTGTGCACCGGGAAGGTCTATTACGATCTGGAGATTCACCCCGAGCGCCAGGAACAGACCCACGTGGCCGTTGGCAGGGTGGAGGAGCTATACCCCTTCCCGGCGGGAGCGCTGGAGGCCTTGGTGGGCTCCTTCCCCAACCTGAAGGAGATCGTCTGGGTCCAGGAAGAACCCATGAATCAGGGAGCCCTCTCCTACATCGGCCCACGGCTCAGGGCCGTGGTACCCAGAAAGATTCCCATGCGGCATGTCGCTCGTCCTGACCGGGCCAGCCCGGCGGAAGGAAAGAACCAGGACCACGTGGACGAGCAAAGGCGGATCGTGGAGGAGGCGTTGGGGCTCTCGAAGGCGTAGTGGCAGGCGGTCCTTATCGGCCTCCCCCCCACGTCACCCTCATCCCGAACTGAGCTTGCCACTGAGAATCCGGCGTCAGGACCGACCACGGTTCGGAAGCCACCAACCTGCCATCTGCGTCCCGCCTCGGAAGCACTCCGCCCGACCACTGGGAGACCAGACCGTAGTTACGCCAACCCCTGGGTTGAAGGAGGGTGGCTACGGGAGCGATGGATTCGACGGTCCCCCACTCGGCGTTCACCAGGTTCAGGAGATTGATGATGTCGGCCTCGAAGCGGAGGTCCGCCATTCCCAGCTCCAGCCGGTGCGACAGACGGAGGTCCAGGCGATTCTGCCATGGGCCCCGGCACGCGTTCCGCTTCAGAATCTCGCCCCGGTTGTCGGCCAAACAGGCGTGGGTGTTGATGGCGCTGTTCAGGACCTGCCAGGTGGCCACGCTGGAGGGGATGTCCGTGGCTTCGTGGGGAACGTAGACCAGGTCGTTGAACCGGTCGAAAGCTCCGCCGGTTCCAGGGTATCCGTCTCCGTTCAGATCTCCCTCGTAAACGTAGGAGAACGGGGCCCCGGACTCCCCGGTGTACAGCAGGGAAACCTCCGTGTTCGGGAGGCGCCTGAACGGGGTCCCGTAGACGACGGCCACGAACTTGTGGGGCCGGTCATAGTTGGACGGTCGGAGGGGCGGGTCGTCGGGATCGAAGCTGATGGGGTTGAACCCCATGTTCGACAGCATGTCGGCATACACCAGGCTCATGGTGTCGAAAGAGCGCGCGTAGGTATAGCCCGCCATGAAGGAGACCCCCTCGAACAGCCTTCCCCTGAGCTCTCCTGTGAGGGAGTAGGCCCAATCCTTTCCACGGTTCGTCACCAGCAGAACCTGGTTGTACCCCGGGAGTTTCGGATTCGGGACGAACGCCCGACCACCCGGGTTCCCGAAGATCAGGCGGTTCCACCCACCATAGGGCTCCATGTCTCCCGGATCTTGTGTGGGAATTCCCAGGTTCAGATCCATGAGCGCAACCTGATT
>JBDHCH010000070.1:0-23290 GCA_039592115.1 Gemmatimonadota bacterium
TCATGAAGCCCCCAGCGCTCTCGTCTTCCTCTTCGGGCACTTCTTGGCCCCATCCTATCCATCCGCCCCTACGAGGCATCCCTTGACTTTTTTCTCCCCATAGAAGCAGCAAACGCGTGTCATCCAACCCGCCCGGTCAGAACAGGCTGAAAGAACGGCACGTCGCTCTGTCCACAGAAGATGAATCCAGCCGCATCCATAAGCTCGAGGAGACGCGGGAGCGAGATCGCATAGTAGGTAGACTGGGTCTCGGAAACCTGTTCCCAACCGTCCTCTCGGAACTCTTCGATAAGTAACGTGGTGCGATAGTGCGACGGATCTAGCCACTCCCAGTCCTGCCCCAGTCTGAATCTCCTGGTCCCCCGAAGTCGTTCCCCGTAGGGGTGAGTGGACCTCGGAGTTCGATCGACCTTAGCGTAGTCGCGGACCGATATCAGGACCAATCCCCCAGGGTCCAGGAGATCGTGAAACTGGCCCAGAGCTGCAGAGATCTCCGCATCGGTCAGGAGGTGGGGAAGGGAGTTGTCCATGCATAGGACCGATTCGAAGCGGCCTTCCACGGTCTCTGAAACACGAAGCATGTCTGCCGCTGCCGCATCGATCGACAAGCCCCTGTCTCGAGCCTCTCGTGATAGACGGTGGATGGCTCCCGCGGAAAGATCTCGGGCAGTGACTCGATGTCCAAGCAGAGCCAAAGGAAGAGCCTGGGTTCCGATCCCGGCTGCAACATCGAGGAGGCGAAGCCCTCCCACTGCCCTCTCGGGAAAATGGTTCAGGAGCATCTGAGCAATCGCCTGACCCTGGCGAACCATGCTCTTGCCCCAATCCGCGTAGATCAGGTCGTAGTATTCGGCGAGGTCGTCGTAGAACTGGCTAGTGCTCATCGGAGCGGAAGAAGCTTTGGGCCCTGCTGGATAACGGTTTGCGATTCTGCCGCGGGGCAGGTTAGCTGCGGATGCCGCGAACCGAAAGCAGACGCCCTCCGAAGCAGGCACCGTCAGAAGCAATCGCGGGTCAGGTAGAACTTCGGGCACTTGCGCTTCCGCCACCTGGGTCTGGACCTTTGGTCGGAGCGGTTTGTCGAACCCTTACACCAGGTCTCACCCCGGATCACCAGATGGAACCCAGGAACGTCCAACACTTCTCGTCCCCATCAGATTTCCGGGAGTGGCTTGAGGAAAACCACTCCACAGGGAACGAACTCTGGGTTGGCTACTGGAAGAAAGGGACAGGGCGGAAAAGCGTGACATGGCCTCAGACGGTGGACGAGGCGCTGTGCTTCGGGTGGATCGATGGGATCCGTCGCCGCCTTTCCGACAAAGCCTACGCCATCCGTTTCACGCCAAGACGCACAGGCAGCACCTGGAGCCGTCGAAACCTGGAGAGGTACAAAGAGTTGATGGGCCTCGGCCAAATTCGACCGGCTGGTGAAGAAGCCTACGCGCGGCGGGTCGAGGAGAAAGCCGCCGTGTACTCGTACGAAGCAGACCTCCCGACCGCCCTCCCGGAACCCTTCCTGAACCAGATGGCGGCAGACGAAGCCGCTTGGGCGGAATGGCAACGGCGCCCACCGAGTTACAGGAAGAAGGTGACTCATTGGGTGGTGAGCGCAAAGCAAGAGAGCACTCGGGAAAGGCGCCTCAAGAAGCTCATTGATGATTTGGCATCAGGTCGAGCGTGAGGCACCGAAGAAGCTACCCTGGCTTGGGCCGGATCAGACGGAAGTCCTGAGAGCACCTGACGGTTTGCGATTCTGCTGCGGGGCAGGATGCCACCTAACGTCCGGAATCTCGATGCGGATGCCGTGGAAGCATGCACGGCCAGCAGCAAACGCGTGTAGAGAGAACTCAGGAAAAGGCTGGGCTCCTACTTGAGCCTGTGAAGCCTCCAAACACGCCAGGCGTCTCCGGCCCGCGTCGTCACGAGGAGGTCCTCACCCTCCCATTCCAGTTCATACACGGGCCTTGAACTCTCGGCCATGAAGGGCGGCCAGAGGGCTACGGTCGGGTGGGTGATCAGCGTTGAGCCGCTGACCTCGTACCTTCCAGAGTTCGATAGGTAGGCGCGCCATACTGCTTCCCCTTCTTCGGGAGTCAGGTCTGCCCGAGTGGTTCCCTCAGGAAGCCGTGGGCGCGGCTCGGACCCGTTGACGGCCGTGAAGCTGTAGTATCCACCTAGGAAAATGAAGAGACTCGGCTGAACCGTTCCACCCAAGCTCCACTTCTCACCGGCTGCGGTCTCGCCCCAGGTGTCTGCAATCGTCCAGGCGCCCTCGATGGACTCCTGGGCCTGGAGTTGGGCCGAGCTGACTGTGACTGCCAGCAGGGCGGTGAGCATTCCTGAGTAGATCCTCATCGAGTTCTCCTTGATGGATTGGGCCGCGGGACGTCAGGCTCTCTAAGGTTTGCTTTTCTGCTGCCGGGCAGGTTAGCTGCGGATGGCGAGAACCGAAAGAAGTTGGCCACTGAAGCAGACACCGTCAGCAGGCATCGTGTGTAAGGTCGGGGACTCAGGTTCCTGACCACCCCCGCATCGGGACACCGTTATTGGCCAATCCAGTCGGGTCCGGTCAGAGCGGACATCGCGCGCAAGTCTGCCGGCGGGTCCATCTGCAGCCTGATGGTCTTGTCCAAGGAGAGGGCAAGCCACGTCCTGCTGTCCGTCGGTTCACCGAGCAGCGCCAGTAACTCTCCGTCCACCGCTCCGTCGGACTCAGCGGCCCCGGAGAAGGTTCTGAGGGTGGTGGAGATAGTCAGCATCCGAGAGCGGAGCGGCGATAAGCCGATGTTCCTTCCGCACGCGGCGAACGGTGTCGCAGGTTCGAGCCTTCCGCCGATCGCCTCGAGAACAATCCGCAGATTCTCCACGAACCTCCAATGGCAAGGCCAAAGCATGTCGATGGCAAGGCCCAAGGAGAGATGGGCCTCGTCGCCATCGTCAGTGTCGTGGATGATCGTGCGCACGGTCGTCAGCCAGAAGTCCTCGTGCTCCTCGTAGTGCTCGGGACAGGCGTCGCGGTAAACTGACTCGTACTCGCCTCCGCTCAGAAGAACCCACGCGTATTGTGCCGTCGGGTCATGGAGCGGTCGGGGCCATTGGATCGAACTGCGGATCTTGTCGATCACCCTTTGAACCTGCCATTCCCTCAAGGGCGAGCGCTCACCGAGGCACCCGAGAAGCTCGGCTGCGCGGACGGTGCCGACGGACATGTCAACCTTCGCGCTCGGACGTCCCGCACACCACTCAGAGAGGGCGGCGCAGGCGTTCTGCCAGGCCGTCTCCGCGGGGTGGTGCTGCCCGGGCGGGCGGGTACCGAGCCCCTTTCCCGACTCACCCGCCCCAATCGCCTCGATGGCGTTGTAAACCCATCGCTCGGCTTTGTGATGGCACATCTCGAGGCTTGAGATGAGCTCACGAATCCGGGACAGATTCGCGCTGATGGGAGCGATCCGGTCTTCCATTGCGTCGATTTCGAGAATCTCGGAATCCGGCTCGAGGGCGCAGTTGCGCCACCAGGGTCTGCAGGATGTGGTCATCGGTTTGGGTCTCCCTGCCCACATACCCCGTCCATCCCAGCTCTGTGCCCTAAGCTGGCGAGAGCTTGTTCAGGCTCCCGGAAGTCAGAAGACCCAGGGGATGAGGGCCTTCGTGCGCAGTTGGTAGTCCCTTTACTGCGCCCCAAGGACTTTGATGAGAGCCTCTTCCTCTACTCTCACGCGAAAGAGGATAGCGGCCAAACGGTAACCATCCCCTGGCCGAATCCATCATCGGCCTGTTCAAGACCGAAGTCATCCGAAGGTTGGGGCCGTGGAGTCACGCGGAGGATGTCGAATTCGCGACCCTCGAGTGGGTCTGGTGGTGCAACTACCATCGCCTCCTGGGACCCATCGGACATGTTCCCCCGGTGGAGTATGAGGAGGCGTATTATCAGCGTCAGATAGGATCAATCGAAGCGGTAGGACTCAAGGAATACAGTCTCCGATGAACCCGCCGGGGTTCACTGCGAATCACGTGTCTTATAGCAGGTGTAGAGTAGAAGGCCGAGTACCAGAGCGACCGCAACGGACGACCCGAGGACTTGTTGAATAGGGATGAGGCCCGCGAACGCTGCGTATAGAACCGCGACACCCAAAAGGAAGACGACAAGACTGGTGGGTAGCAGCACCCACTTCCTCTCCACGGGTTTCCTATCGGCGACGAGTAGGAGAACACCCCAGGAGAATGCCACTGCCGACATCAGCCCCATGGGATAGACAAATGCCTCGACTCCCATTCTTGCCGGAATCAAGGCCAGTCCCGCGACGATGAAGTCGGCGATCGCCGCGACCCAGTAGCTGGTTCGGATCAGGCGCGTGTGCTGGTTTGCTGACATTTCTCGCTTCGGCGCATCGGGGGTTGGCGTTCCATGCAACCCAGCGTTCTTGCTGGCGTGCAGGATGCCAGCCGACGCCCAGAAACTCAAGCTAACGGTCCCCTCCCCCGACACCGATCATCGCTTCAGCCTCCTCCCGCTGGACCCGGGCCCAGATCCGATCTCGGATCTCCTCCACTTCCCTCCTGTACGCCCGGTTCTCCAGCAGTTCATCGAAGAGGCCAGATTCCAATACTCTCGGGTCGATTCCACTCGGGGAGAGGGCGAACACCCGGTGGATCCACGGGAGGGCTCGCTCGGCATCACCCGTCCAGGCGAAGTAGGCGGCTAGATCCCCAGCGGGAATCACGGGCGTGAATTCAGGGTGAGTGCTGCGACCCGACCGGACCTCAGTGCGGAGGGAATCCACGATCGCCTCCGCCTCCTCCAGGCGTCCGATCTCATGTAGGCACATGGCTCGGATCCCGTCGTGGGGGCCCAAGTCCATTTCCAGGCACTCCTGTGCCCGCCCGCTCAGCAGCAGGGCTCTCGCCTGGATGGAGCGAGGGAGCATGACCTCCGATTCCAGCGTTTGGGCGATGCGAGCCTGTTCGATGGCCAGACCGTAATCCCGGGCCCGGAGAGCTTCATAGGCCAACCCTGTGCGCCGGGGTGAGGAGAGAGGATCCAGATCCACGGCTCGCTGAGCCTCGGCCAGAGCTTGGTCGTAGTACCCTTCCCGAATGAGGAGATTGGCATACCAACCAGCCACATTCGGCGCGTTGGGCTGGATCTCCATGGCCCGTCCGAAGTCGGCACCCACCAACTGGGCCGGCGCCAAAGCCACACTGGAGATGTAACCGCGGGCGGCATAGGCCTCCGCCAACATCGAGTCCAGCTCCACCGCGGCGTCGGCCGCTCTGAGGGCCAGGCCGGCCGCGGCGTAGGCGTCCACACCGATCTCGTACCGGTAGGTGACGGAGAGTGAATAGGCCGAGGATAGCCCGGCGTAGGCCAACGCGAGGGTGGAATCCTGGGTGATGGCGGTCCGAAACGCCTCGATAGCCATTATGAGCCCGTCCCGGGTCCTGGCGCTCAGGAGCTGACTGCCGGCCAGGTGCGCAACGTAGCCGGGGCTCTCCGTGGTTCGTGGGGCTCCTTCGAGCACGAGGGTCGGGACTTCCTCCAGGAGGGCCAACCCGACCTCATTGGTGATCTCCTCCAGCGCCCGCTCCCGAGTCGTCTCCTCCAGGAGGAACTCACTCCCCCACAATACGTCCTCGCCGGGCACCTGGATCAACTGGACCTCCACTCGTGCTCCGTCGGGGGAGGAAAAAGCCATCCCCGTGAGGAGGTGGTCCACACCAAGGGTGTCGGCCACCTCCCCGACCGAGAGGGTGAGTCCATCCAGTTCCTGCACCGACTGCATGGAGATGACCTTCAGCCCTCTGACTCGAGCCAATCGGGTCACGAGATCTTCTGCGATCCCGCTAGCAAGCGTGTCCAGGGCTGGGAGCTCAGCTCGGTTTTCGAGGGGGAGAATCGCCAGCGACGCCTCGAACTGATCTCCCTCACCCGACAGGGTCTGGGCGATCAGATCGCCCAGCCCTTCCCTCCGATCCACTGCGATCCTGTCCCCTCCCTGCCCGCCCCCCTGCCGTCCCGTGCTGATGGTGATTCCCGGCGGGAGAGCAGTCTCCCGCTCCACGTACCGGAGCAGCACCATCGCCGTACCGCCGGCCAGAAGGACCGCGGCCAGAACGACCAACTCCTTCCCGCTGACAGGCTGTGCCCCCGGCGCCCCGTGGTGCCAGGCCAGGACAACCGTCAGAAGAAAGCCCAGGATGAGGAGGATGTGCCCGAACCGGTAGAGAATCGGCGAAAGATTCATGGCCTGGTCGGCGATCTCGATCCCCTGGTACGCCACGAAAGCGCCGGCCAGGTAGGCCAGCGTCCACGGCAGAAGCCTTCGCTGCAGAACGCGCTGAAAGAGTGGACTGTCTGCCATCGATGCGGTCCCGGGGTGGAGTAGCCTTCTCGACCCTCGGAAGATGCCCAGGCCCCATCGGGCGGTGCAAGCATTGCCGTATCGCCGGGGGGCCCGGTCCTGGCTCAATCGGGTCCCACATTTCACGGTGGCCCTTACGCCAAGCCTCAACAACCGAAACAAGCTCCGTCCTGGCTTCGTCGTGATGTGGACCGGGGAATGACCCCCGGCGGAGGGGAGTTGGGCCTCCTGCATCGTTCCCGGCTTCCAGGGGGCGAGGAAGTGGCATCCTCCCCAATGTGTCGTTCACCAGAGAATCGTGATGACAGCCTTTACCCGAGAGTTCGGTCTGATCACCCGGAGGCTCTTCCGGAACCCACTCTTCACCATCATCGCCGTTGCCACCCTGGCCATCGGCATTGGAGCCAATTCAGCCATCTTCTCTCTGGTGAACGGGATCCTCCTGAAACCCCTCCCATTCGAAGATCCGGATCAGTTGGTGGGTGTATGGCACACCGCCCCGGGAATCGGATTTGACGAGGTGAACCAGTCGCCGGCCCTCCACTACACCTACCTGGACGAGGGCAGGGTATTCGAGTCCATCGGCATGTGGGACAACGGCTCGGTTTCGGTGGTGGGCCTCGACCAACCGGAAGAGGTGGAGGCGATGTGGGTCACCTACACGACCTTCGAGGCCCTCCGCCTCCAACCTACCTTGGGCCGCCGGCTCAGCGAGGAGGACGATTCCCCGGGATCCCCCCTTACCATCATCCTTGGCCACGACTACTGGCAAACCCGCTTCGGGGGCGACCTCGACGTCGTCGGACAAACGCTCCGGGTTGTTCCTCCGGTTCGATCCGGCCATGTACCTCCCCTTCCGGTTCGATCGAGCCAATCTCTTCATGGGAAACTTCTCCTACCAGGCCCTGGCCCGGCTGAACCCGGGCGTCACCGTGGAAGCAGCCGATGCAGACGTAAACCGGATGGTGCCGTTGGTGTTCGAGAAATTCCCCGGCGGGCTGCCCCAGGACATGCTGGAGAGCGCACAGTTCGGATCGTACATCCGACCCCTCAAGCAAGACGTCGTCGGGACCGTGGGGGAGGTCCTCTGGGTCCTGCTGGGTACCGTCGGGATCATCCTCCTGATCGCCTGCGCCAACGTGGCGAACCTCTTCCTGGTCCGGGCCGAGGGCCGAGAGCGGGAAATGGCCGTTCGCACAGCCATGGGTGCCAGCCAAAAGACCGTGGGCTGGGAATTCATGAAGGAGAGCCTGGTCCTCGGGATCCTTGGCGGGGCAGCGGGCCTGGCCCTGGCGTTTGGCGGCTTGGAACTCCTTGGCTCCATGGTAGGCGCCAACCTCCCCCGCATGGAGGAGATCGGGCTCAACGCGCCGGTCCTGCTCTTCACCCTGGGGATCTCCGTCTTCGCCGCTCTCCTCTTCGGCCTCTTTCCGGCCCTTCGCTTCGCCAACGGGAAGTTGGTGAGCGCGCTGAAGGAAGGAGGACGGGGTGGGGGCGCCGGGAAGGAGAAGCACCGAGCCCGGAACGCTCTCGTGGTCACCCAGATGGCCCTGGCGTTGGTCCTCCTCATCGCCTCGGGGCTCATGATCCGGAGCTTCCTTGCCCTCCAGGATGTCGATCCCGGCTTCCGAGACCCGGACCAGGTCCTGACCGTTCGCCTGTACATCCCGTCCACGGAAGTGGAGGACCCGACGGAGATGACCCGGACCCACCAGGCCATCGCCGACCGCCTGGCCGCATTGCCCGGGGTCACGTCAGTTGGGCTCTCCAGCTCCATCACCATGGACGGATGGGATTCAAACGACGGCATCTGGGTGGAGGAGTTTCCCATCCCTGAAGACCAGGTCCCGCCCATCCGGAGGTTCAAGTGGGTAGGGGATAACTACCACCAGACCATGCAGATTCCCCTCGTGGCCGGGAGGCTTCTGGACTGGCGCGACTCCTACGAGCTGAACCGGGTGGTCATGGTCACGGAGAACTTCGCCAGGGAGTACTGGGATCAGCCCTCCGACGCCCTAGGTAAACGCGTCGCTACGATGGGACCGGGTGAAGCACAGTGGCGGGAGATCGTGGGCGTGGTGGCGAACGTACGGGACGACGGGCTGGACCAGGATCCCCCGCCGGTGGTCTACTGGCCCATGCTCACGCCGAGCCCTTGGACCGATCTCCCCGGAGAGCAGGCGGAGCTCCAATACCGCCGGACCATGCGTTATGCCATTCGCAGCGATCGCGTCGGAACCGCGGGGTTCCTTCCCGAAGTTCGGGACGCCATCTGGTCGGTGAACCCCAACCTGCCCCTGGCCGACGTTCAGACAGTGAGGGAGTTCATGGTCCAGTCCATGGCCCGGACCTCCTTCACCCTGGTCATGCTCATCATCGCCGCCTCGGTGGCTCTGGTTCTCGGGGCCATTGGGATCTACGGCGTGATCAGCTACATCGTCAGCCAGCGGACCCGAGAGTTGGGGGTGCGAATGGCCCTGGGAGCCGAGTCGGGTGACGTTCGGGGGATGGTCTTGAAGCAAGGTCTCATTCTCTCGGTAGTCGGGGTGGTCGTGGGATTGAGCGCCGCACTCGGCCTCACCCGCCTCATGGAAGCCCTCCTTTTCGGAGTGGACCCTGTGGACCCCCTGACCTTCGGGTCCGTGGCGGTGGCTCTGACGGCAGTGGCGCTGGCAGCCAGCTACTTCCCCGCCAGGAAGGCGTCCAAGGTGGACCCGGTAGTTGCGATCCGATTCGAGATCTGACCTGGATGCCGGGTTGATTCCACAAGGACTCGGCAGCAATAGAGGGGGTGCCGGAATCGGCTCCCCCCTCAGGTTTTCCTACTACGGGGATACTCGCCCTGGGGAAGATCCTACTTAGAGGTCCAGCGTCGGAATGAACCTCGGCTTCCTCCGGTGCTGGGTGAGTTGCTCGTAGGCGAAAGCGATCCCCAGGAGCCGGGGCTCGCTCCAGGCCCGACCCCAGATGCTGATGTTCACGGGCAACTCCATGAACGCGCCCATGGGCACGGAGATGTTCGGGTATCCTGAGATGGCTGCGGGGCTGGAGCTCCCCATGTGGTACCGGTCCCCGTTGATCGGGTCCGACGTCCAGGCGGGACTCCCAGTGGGCGCAACGATGGCGTCCAGGTTGTGCTCGTCCATGACGGCGTCGATCCCCTCGTTCCTGGAGAGCCGCATCACCTCGGCCAAGGCTTCGCCGTACTCTGGATCTGTCAGGGGTCCTCGCTCCTGGCATTGGATCAGGATCTCCTGCTGGAACCACGGCATCTCCCTGTCGGCGTTGGCCTCGTTGAACGCGATAATCTCCCCCAGCGTTTTCACCGGTGCGTCCGGCCCCAGACCTGCCAGGTAGGCGTTGAGATCCGCTTTGAACTCGTACCGCATGATGCTCCCGGAGGGCCGGCCCATCTCCCGCCACGCCTCCACCGTGGGAATGTCGATGACCATGGCTCCGGCTCCCCGCATCACCTCCAGGGCATCAGCGAACAGCCCCTCCACGACCTCGTGGCCCTCGGCGTACTGGGTGGCCACCCCGACGCGCGCACCGTTCAGTCCGTCCGGATCCAGGAAGGGAGTGTAGTCGGTGTGGGCGTTGCCAGTACCCGCCGCAGTGGCTGGATCCGAGGCGTCCTCACCGGTGATGCACCCGAGGACCATGGCTGCGTCCCGGACGGTCCGAGCCATTGGACCCGCTGTATCCTGAGTGTGGGAGATGGGGATGATGCGGCTCCGACTCACCAACCCCACCGTGGGTTTGATGCCCACCACGCCATTCGCGTTCGAAGGGCAGACGATGGAGCCGTTCGTCTCGGTGCCGATGGCGGCGGCACAGAGATTGGCGCTGGCGGCGGCGCCAGAGCCTGACGAAGACCCGCAGGGGTTCCGATCCAGCACATACGGATTCCGGCACTGGCCGCCTCGCCCGCTCCAACCCGACGAGGACCGGGTCGACCGGAAATTGGCCCACTCACTCAGGTTCGCCTTCCCCAAGAGAATCGCCCCGGCCTCCCGGAGCTTCCGAGCCACACCCGAATCCTCCGGGGGAATGGACCCCTCGAGAGCGAAGGACCCCGCCGTGGTGGTCATGCCGTCATGGGTCGCAATGTTGTCCTTTAGTAGTATGGGTACCCCGTGTAAGCACCCTCGAACGCTCCCGCCTTCCCGCTCCCGATCCCGCTCCTCGGCGATGGCCAGGGCGTCAGGGTTCGTCTCGATAACGCTTCTCAGGGTGGGGCCCTGGTCATCGATCTCTTCGATACGCCGAAGGTACATTTCGGTGACCTCCCGGGAGGTCCAGCGTCCGCTCACCATCCCGGCGTGCAGTTCGGTGATGGAGACCTCGTCGAGCTCGAACTCAGACACGGGATACGGCTCGTTGGCCCGCACATCGCCGCCTCGCCCTGGTCCGCCTCCGCCTGGTTCAGAACACCCCTGGATCCCTCCGACGATCAGGGCGCCACCGGCAGCAGCACCGGTACCGATGAACTGGCGGCGGGACAGATCCTTGTGCGGGGGGGCAGACATGGCTGGACTCCTGGCGAAGCGGTTGAAAAGAGGCCTCTCTGGTGGTCAAGCTAGGGCCGGTCCGGCTCTCGCGCAGGACCCAATCGATTCACACCCGGTTAGCCATGACACCCCAATAAACGCCCAGCCTCCGCCTCACTGGACAACCGAGAGGCCCAGGGTCTAGTATCCCTCCCACTCATGAACCGGACACTCGAAAAACCATGAACACACGCCAATTCATTAACGATCTGACTTCTCTGGAGGGACGGATCGCGGTGATCACCGGGGGTGCCTCCGGGATCGGTCTGGGCGTGGCTACACGCCTGGCCGAGGCCGGAGCAGGGGTAGCCATTCTCGATATCGACGACGTGAGGGGTGGGGAGGCGGCACGGGCCCTGGAAGGACAGGGGCTTCGGGCGGCCTACTATCACTGCGACGTGACGTCCGCGACCGACTGCGAAGATGTGACGGAGAAGATCCTCAACGACTTCGGGAAGATCGACATTCTGTTCAACAATGCCGGCGTGGCCATCCGTAAGAACACGGTGACTCTGGCCGAAGAGGAGTGGGATCTGGCCTTGAACGTCTCCCTGAAGGGAACCTACCTCCTCTCTCACTACGTCATTCCCCATATGATCACAGGCGGCGGTGGGAGCATCATCAACACCGGCTCCGGGTGGTCTTTCACAGGAGGACCCGATGCCGTTTCTTACTGCGCTGCAAAGGGAGGCGTGTTGAACCTCACCCGGGCCATGGCCATCGACCATGGCCAACACAACATCCGGGTCAACTGCGTCTGTCCGGGTGACGTGGACACTCCCATGCTCAGGAGTGAGTGTGAGCAACTGGGGGAAGACACTGATGAATTCATGAAGGAAGCGGCAGACCGTCCACTCAATCGAATCGGCACCCCGGCCGACGTGGCCAATGCCGTCCTCTTCTTTGCGAGCGACATGTCCTCCTGGGTGACAGGCGCATACCTCGCGGTAGATGGTGGTGGGACAGCCTAGGGGAGCCTGATTGGCTGGTGGGAGGAGCTGGGGTAGGGTGGGAGGGCTCCGGAGAATCGACTTCGGCAACAAAGAACGAGCTGAAAGGACAGGCGATGAGCAGGGACAAGCCAATGGTACACCCGTACATCCCCAACTCCGTCCCGGAAGTCCAGGCAGAGATGCTGGGCGCCATCGGCGCCGCCTCGATCGACGAACTCTACCAGGATGTCCCGGAGCATCTGCGGTTCAGGGGAACCATGAACCTCCCGGAGCCGCTGATCGCCGAGAGCGACCTGAAACGTCACGTGAACAGAATCCTGGCCCAGAACACGACGTGCGGGGAGAACCTCAGCTTCTTGGGAGGTGGGTGTTGGCAGCACTACGTTCCCGCCGTTTGCGACGAGATTCAGGGTAGGTCGGAGTTCCTCACCGGCTATGCGGGAGAGCCCTTCGAAGACCACGGTCGCTTCCAGGCCCTCTTCGAGTACGAGAGCATGATGGCCGAGCTCCTGGACATGGAAGTGGTCAACGTCCCTACCTACGACTGGCTCCAGGCAGCCTCTACGTCCATCCGTATGGCCGCCAGAATCACGGAGCGCGGTGAAGCCCTTGTGGCCGACACGATCTCCCCGGAGCGGTTGTCGGCGATCAAGAACTACTGCCGGGGCATCGTCAAGATCACCGCGGTGGGCCGCTGTCCCGACACGGGACGCCTGGACCTGGACGATCTCAGGGCCAAGCTGAACGAAAACGTGGCCTGCGTCTACTTCGAGAACCCGTCCTATCTGGGCTGCATCGACGACCAGGGGCAGTTGATCTCCAATCTGGCCCATGACATCGGAGCCCTGAGCGTCGTCGGTGCCGATCCCATCTCCCTCGGGGTGCTGACACCCCCGAGCCAATACGGAGCGGACATCGTCTGCGGCGACATCCAACCCCTTGGCATGCATATGCAGTTCGGGGGAGGGCAAGCTGGCTACATCGCCACCCGGGACGAAGAGCGGTTCGTCATGGAGTATCCCTCTCGACTCTTCGGCATCGAGTCCACGAGTGAGCCTGGCGAGTACGGATTCGGGGACGTGACCTACGACCGCACGTCGTTCGCCCACCGGGAAACCGCCAAAGAGTTCATCGGCACTGCCACGGCTCTCTGGGGAATCACCGCCGGTGTGTACCTCGCCCTGGCGGGGCCTCAGGGAATGAAGGAGGTCGGGCAAACCATCCTCCAGAACTCCCTCTACGCGAGGAAGAAGATCTCCGAGCTGGAGGGAGCCCGGCTCCGGTTCCCCGGGGCCCATTTCTTCAAGGAATTCGTCGTCGACTACGGACCGGCCGGAAAATCGGTCCAGGATATTCACACCCGCTTGGTGAACGAAGGGATCTTCGGCGGAGTCGATCTGTCGGCCACCTTCCCCGAGCTGGGAAGTGCCGCCCTGGTCTGCGTGACGGAGCTCCATAAGAAAGACGACATCGATCGCTTCGTCGAAGCCCTGGGCGACGCGCTCCAGGCGTAGCGGACGGTTCACTCTGGTACGGCCCTGATAAGGACTACGACCCATGGGAATGGATCTGAATACGAAGCTCAGGAAGTTCCACCAGGCGAAGTGGGACGAACCCATCATCTTCGAGCTCAGCCGACCCGGTGAGCGGGGTGTTCTGATGCCCACGGCGGATCCCGGCATCGAGGAGGCGGTCGGCGACGGCATTTCGAGCCTCCCCTCCAACATGGTCCGAAAGGACCCCCCGGCCCTCCCCGAGTTGGGCCAGATGCAGGTGCTGAAGCACTTTCTACGCTTGTCGCAGGAAAACCTGGGCGCGGACCTGAACGTGGATATCGGGCAGGGCACCTGTACCATGAAGTACAGCCCGAAGATCAACGAGCAGTTCGCCACTGCACCCAAGTTCACCGAGGTGCACCCCCTTCAGCCGGAGGAATCGGTTCAGGGGATCCTTCAGATCATCCATGAGCTCGACCTCTTCCTCCGGGAGATCTCGGGATTGGACCGGTTCAGCTTCCAACCGGGGGGAGGCTCCCATGCGATCCTGGGCATGGCATCAATGGTCCGAGCCTACCACGAAACCAACGGGGAGGGGGACCAGAGAGACGAGATCATCACCACCATCTTCTCCCACCCGTCGGACTACTCGGCGGCCTCCGTCCTGGGCTATAAGGTCATCAACCTTTATCCCGACGCCGATGGAATGCCGGACCTGGACGCTTTGAAGGCTGCGGTCTCAGAACGTACGGCTGCCCTTTTCATCACCAATCCCGAGGACACGGGGATCTACAACGCCCGGATCGTGGAATTCACGCAGGCGGTTCACGAGGCAGGAGGTCTCTGCGGATACGATCAAGCCAATGCCAACGGCATCCTGGGCATCACCCGGGCCAAAGAGGCGGGGTTCGACCTCTGTTTCTTCAACCTCCACAAGACGTTCTCCTCACCCCACGGGTGCGGCGGACCGGGGAGCGGGGCGTTGGGAGCCACGGAGTCTCTCCGGCCTTTCCTCCCCGTCCCGTTGGTGGAGTCTGACGGCTCCGGGTACTTCCTGGATTACGATCTTCCCAGCACCATCGGGAAGATCAGGAGCTTCTACGGCGTCATGCCCGCTGTGGTCAAAGCCTGGTCCTGGATCAGGGCGCTTGGCGCAGAAGGCCTGGAGGAAGCGGCTCGTGTGGCGGTGCTCAACAACAACTATCTCTTCAGGAAGGTCATGGAGATCCGGGGAGCCAGCGCACCCTATGCCGAGGGTCGGCACCGGATCGAGCAGGTACGCTACAGCTGGGAGAAGCTCTTCGAGGAGACGGGAGTGGGGACCTGGGACATCACCTGTCGCCTGGCCGACTTCGGGATGCACATGTGGTCCAGCCATCACCCCTTTGTCGTCCCGGAGCCGATGACGCTGGAGCCGACGGAATCGTACTCCAAAGCCGAGCTCGACGAGTACATCGCTGTCCTCGAGCAAGTGTCGAAAGAGGCGTACGAGAACCCGGAGTTGGTGAAGACAGCCCCCCACCGAAGCGTGACCCGGCGCCCTGGCCACGACACCCTCGATGACCCGGACAAGTGGGCCGTCACCTGGCGGAGCTACCTGAAGAAGTGCGCTGAAGGGAAACGGGATCGCATTTAGCACCCTGCTCTCCTTGTACGGCCTGCCCCGTTCCCCAGTCGGACACCCGGACGGATGAAAACCATCGGCCTCATCGTCAACCCCATCGCCGGTATGGGCGGAAAGGTCGGGCTCAAAGGGACGGACGGTGAGGACACGCTGGCGCGCGCGCGAACCCTGGGCGCATCTCCCGAGTCCCCGCGCCGTGCGGCAGAAGCCCTCCGGGCCCTCGGCCCGGTGACGGAGAGGCTCTCCTTTCTCACTGCACCCGGGGAAATGGGGGAGAAGGTCCTGAGGCGTTTGGGGGAGGATCCGGTGGTCTTGGAGATGGAGGTCGGGGACCGAACCTTCGCTCATCACACCGGGGAAGCAGCAGCCAGAATGAGAGCCCGGGGAGTGGACCTCCTCCTGTTCGCCGGGGGGGACGGTACCGCCAGGGACGTGGTGGCTCAGGTCGAGGACCAGGTAGTGTGCCTCGGAATTCCCACCGGCGTGAAGATGCATTCCGCGGTCTTCGCCGTGAATCCTCCCCGAGGAGGAGAGTTGGCCGCCGAGTACCTCTTCGGCGACGCAGAGCATACCCGAACAGCCGAAGTGATGGACGTCGATGAGCAGGCCCTCGGGGAAGGACATCTTTCGGCCACGCTCTTCGGCTACATGACCGTCCCCTTTCGTCGAGGACACGTGCAGGGCCTCAAAGCCGGGACGCCGGAAGACGAGCGTGCTGTCCAGCGGGCCATCGCCGGGGGAATCGTGCGGCGGATGGAAGACGGTGTTACGTACGTGGTTGGGCCGGGCACTACCACGGCCGAGATCATGGGGCTCCTGGGCTTGGACTTCAGCCTGCTGGGAGTGGATCTCGTCCGGAACCGGACGCTGTTGGGACGGGACCTGTCGGAACAGGATCTCCTCGATCACCTGGGGGAGGGACCGAGCAGCATTATCGTCACTCCCGTGGGCGGCCAGGGGTTCCTCTTCGGGAGGGGAAACCAGCCCATCAGCGCCCGGGTGGTTCGCCGGGTCGGAAGAGAGCGCCTCATCATAGTGGCGACGCCTGACAAGCTCAGCTCCCTTCGGGGTGAGCCCCTGCGGGTGGACTCGGGAGATGCCGAGACCGACCAGTGGCTGACTGGATACTACCGGGTGGCTTCCGGATTCAGCGACTGCAGCATCTACCGGGTCGCGGCCACTTGAAGCTCGACTGATACAGAAGAGATCCATCGGACCAGAAACCGAGGACGGAACCATGAGGGGACTCGAGGGAAAGCGCGTGATCGTCACGGGAGGCGCCAGCGGAATCGGACTGGCGACGGCGGCCCGGTTCCTGGAAGAGGGCGCCGAGGTGGTGATCCTGGATCTGGATCAGGAAGCCGGTGAGCGGCTCCCTACCGAAATGCCCGGGCTGGCTGCGTTCGTGGCGTGCGACGTCTCGGATCTGGACCAGGTCCGGGCCGCCGTCCAGGAAGCCGTTTCCGTCATGGGGGGGTTGGACATACTGATCAACAACGCGGGGATCAGCATCCGCCACGATGATTTCCTGGAGATCACCCGGGAAGAGTGGGAGAGGGTCATCGGAGTGAACCTGACCGGTGTCTTCTTCGTGGCCCAAACAGTGGCCCGGCACATGATGGAAAACGATGGCGGGGTCATCCTGAACACCGCTTCCACCAACGGAATCATGGGGTACCGGTACTATTCCGACTACAACGCCAGCAAGGCCGGTGTCATCGAGCTCACCAAGTCCATGGCCCTGGAGTTCGCTCCGCGAATCAGGGTCAATGCCGTTGCTCCAGGCTATATCCTCACGCCCATGCAGAGAGCCGAATACACGGACGAGATGCTGGAAGAGGTCAACCGCAAGCTCCCCCTGAAGCGGCATGGGACTCCGGAAGAGGCGGCAGCCCTCTTCGCCTTCTTATCCTCAGTAGATGCCGAGTACATCACGGGACACGTCTACGTCCTGGACGGAGGGGAGATCGCAGGAGGGCTGGCCAGCCGGTAGGTGTCGGATCGAAGCGGCCCGGGCGACGGTCGGCCCGGGGCCACAGACTTCATCGAGGTCATCTGGACTCGTGATCCCTGGGCCCAGGGGGAGGTTGCATGAGCGATCGGGACGAGGTCCGCAAATATCCTCTAGCCGAAGCCCTGCCGCCGGAGAGGCTCGAGGCGGAGGCCGCCGAGCTGGAGAGACTCCGCCGGGCTCCCCCGTGGTCGAAGCTCCTGGGCTATCTGAGACTCGGCGGGCCTGGGTTTCTGGGTGCTGCGACCACTCTGGGCGCCGGCACCCTCACCGCTGCCATGCTTTCCGGCGCCGCCTTCGGGTACAAAACCCTGTGGATGATCTGGTTATCCATGGGTCTAGGCATGTTCATGATGGCCGCCTCTGCCCGCTTTACCTGCCGGGGCGGTTTCCGGGTGATCATCGAGCAGAATCGATATCACGGGCTCATTGTCGGGTCTCTGATGACCGGCCTCGTCGGGACGGCTGCCGTTGCCGTAATCTTCAACTTCGGGCAGTACAGCATCGGGACCCACCTCATCGAATCTCTGGCACCCATGCTGGGTTTCGAGTTCCCACGGCAGGTCAATTGGATCCTGTTCATGGGTCTCACGAGCTATCTCACGCTCAGCTACGGCCGGGGGAAGCGGGGCATCGGCATCGTCGAGAACTTCATGAAAGTCGCCATCGGGGTCATGCTGATCTGCTTCGGGATCTGCCTGGCCCTGGTGGGCGTGGATTGGGGCGCCCTGGCCCACGGCACCTTCGTGCCCTGGCTTCCCTCGGGCGTGGAAGGAGTCGACCTTTTCGTGGCGTCCTCGGCCGCCGCGATCGGTGTGATGGACTGGGTGCTGTTCCAATACGCAGGCCTCGCCCGGGGCTGGGGCCGAAAGCATGAGACCCTCGCCCGGGTGGACATCGTATTCGGCCTCTTCCTCCCCTTCGTACTGATCAACTTCATTGTCATGGCCGTGTTCGCCGGCACACTGCACAAGGTGGGTATTTCGCCGGAGACCGCTCCGGAGCTCGCTGCCTCCCTGGCCCCCCTTCTCGGGCCCACCTGGTCGGCCGTTCTGTTCTATATCGCGTTCCTCGCCGTTCCAATCTCCACGACTGTCGGAATGGGCATCGCCGGGGCCATCGCCATTCACGAAGCCCTGGGATGGACGCCGAACACCCGCTCCTGGCGATGGAAAGCCAGCGCTCTCCTTCCCCAGATCGGATTCCTGGCCGTGTGGTACCCCCGACCCGTATGGCTGGTGATCGCCATCGCCGCCTTCTTGTCCCTCGCCACGAATATCGTGGGGTGGTCGTTCTACCTCCTGCTGAACGACCGTCGTCTCCTCGGTGAGGACCGGAGCAAGTCCTACCTCTGGAATCTGGGAATCATGCTCCAGCTCACCCTCCTCAACTGCGTGGCAATCGTCTACATATTCAATCGGATAGGATGGTGGATCCGATGATCGATCTGGACCGTCGCTACGGAATCTGGTCCGGGCGGGTGTGGGGGCTTGTTGTGAACCTCCTGGCCAACGCCCTGGCACTCTATGGTCTGGTGGGGTTCCTACGGGATAGGACCCACGTGTTTCCCCTCGTTCTCGGTACCCTGGTGACCCTCGCCTGCGTCCTGTTGCTGGCCAAGCCGAGCCGATGAGGGGGTCGGAGGGATGAGGTAATGGCCACCTCCACCAAGCGGAATCATGGGACCCATCGGCTCCAACGAGGTCCCGCGATCCGGCGAAGGAGTTGAGCATGGGCTCGAAAACCAAGCTGAAATACGCCTTCAGGGAGTACACGAGAGCGGATCTACTGGAGTTGCCGCCCGAAGCCCTCGGCGGAGTGCTCCGGGAGCGGGTGCACCACATGATCGAGGTGCCGCTATATCCGACCCTGCTCAAATGGAAAGGGAAAGCCATCCCCAACTTCGGGGAACAGGCTCAGTTGGTGTTCGATGTTTGGCGGGAGAGAGGTCTCCCCGAGGAGACTCCCGACATCGTTTGGGTGAAGCAGAATCTGGCCATCGCAGAACGGATCCGGTCGGGAGACCCGCCGGAGGTGGTGGAGCCCCTTCCATCTCCGTTCGACAAAGAGGAGATGGAAGTGGTCCGGAAGCTCATCTGGGGACGCCGCTCCATCCGAGATTGGATCGACAAGCCGGTCCCCGATGAGATGATCGAGCAGATTCTGGAGGCTGGAAACGCCGCCCCCATCGGGTGTAACCTCGGGCACCTCCGGTTCGTCGTCCTGACGACACCGGAGGAGAAGGCGATGATCTGGAGCGACATTTCCACGAAGAACGCTGGCGCCATCATCGTCGTCTGCCACGACAAACGCGCTGCGCAGGCGGTGTGCCACGATCGTATCGTTCCCCAGAACCCGGGGTTCGACGCTGCCGCCGCCGGCACCCAAATGCTCCTGATGGCCCATGCGCTGGGGTTGGGTGCGGTCTGGTTGTCGGAATTGAAGGAGACGAGCAAGACCAGCGACACCGGGGATGAGTTCAGGAAGAAGTACGGGCTGCCGAACCATATCGAGGTCCATTTCCACCTGGCCGTAGGATGGACCGCCATCGGGAGCATCAAATCGGCCCGGCCGGCCCTGGCAGACCTGGTCATCCGGCCATGACCTCACGGGGTCCGATCCCCCGGCCCCGCCGGCGAGGACGACGGGGGACCGCTGGTTCATCTACCCTGGAACCGGAAGGCGAAAAGAGATGAGTGGGGACATGATCCCGATGGAGGAGGCCAAAGAGCAGGTCGCCCTGGCCTGCCGGAGACTGGGGTTGCTTCATTTGGCTTTCGCCGAGGTTCTCGTCGCGAAGCTGGGCCCAGAGGAGGGAAGGGCGGCAGTGAACCGGGCAATCAAGGAATACGGCCGCTTGATCGGTGAAAAGAAGAAGGAGCGCGCCCTGGAAATGGGCCTGGACCTGGGCCCGGAGAGCTTCCGGGCAATGTCCGATCTCCCCGGCCTGGGGATGCACGAGCGCATCGAGGAGGTGGAGGTAGAGGGAGAAAAGAGGATCAGGGCCCATGGATGTGTGATGGGCACCGTCTGGAACGACGCGGGGAAGAGTGAAATCGGCGGGTGTTATTGTCTCGTGGACCCGGCCAGCTCCATGGCCTTCAACCCGGAATACAAGCTCGTCCAGATCAAGTCGCTGCCAGCCGGAGATCCCTACTGCGAGTTGGCCATGCGGCCAACAACCGAGCGGGACAGGGCAGAGTTTTCGGCGGACGATACCGATTGGAACACCATTCAAGGAAAAGGCTGAGCAATGGAGAACGGACCCCAGGCGCCCTCTCGGTTTGGTCCCGACGATGCCCTGCGTCTCGCAGCGGAGCGTTTCGGCGTTTCCGCTTTTTCTGCCGAGGCCTTCTCCTGGGGTGGAAGCCAGGGATTCATCCTGACCGAAGGAGCTTCGGGTAGGGTTTATGTCCTCGAAGTTTCTCCCCCGGAGACCGACCCAGAGATCCTGGACCTCCGAAACCGAATCCTCGAGCACCTTGGCAGAGCCGGCTTCTCCCTCTCCAAAGTCGTCCACTCTACGGACGGACACGAGTTGGTGGGGATCCCTTCCTCCGAAGGAGGGAGCATTCTCACCCGTCTTCTCACCGGCGTGCCGGGCACTCTTCTCGGCGAGGCCAACCCTCCGACCTCAGCTCTTCTGAGGAGTCTGGGTGCTTTCCTCGGGGGAATGAACCGGGCGCTGGAGGGGTTTTCCCACCCGGCCCAAGACCGGGAGTTGGAGTCGGATCTCAAGGCCGCCGGGAAGGTGGTTCGGGCCAATCTCGAGATGGTGAGCGATCCCCGGAACCGGGAGCTTCTCGGGGAGATGACCGAGCGGTTTATGGAACGCCTGGGCCCGCTCATACCCGACCTGAGGATGGGTGTCATTCATGGAAACGCCCACAACCAGAACATGGTGGTCAACCTTCCGTCGCCGGAGAGGGGATCCGAAGATCGCCGGGTGACTGGCGTGTTGGATTTCTGTGATGCCGTCCGGTCTTTCCTGGCGGGGGAGGCAGCCATCGCCGGCGCCCATGCCATGTTGGGGAAAAAGGACCCTTGGACAGTGGCCGCCCAGGTAGTGGGAGGCTACCACAGTGCCTACCCCCTCTCGGAAGCCGAGATCGATGCCGCCGTCCCCCTCATGGGCCTGCGTCTCTGTGCGAGTGTCGCCCTTTCCGCCCGAGAGGCAGGAGAGGAGCGGGACGGCCCATCTCTGACAGGGAACGAGACGGAACGTTGGTCTCTGCTGGAGGCCTTCGAGAGGGACGGCCTGGAATTCCCCCGGTACCTCATACGGGACGCCTGTGGGCTGGAGGCGGTTCCGTCGGCCTCCGCCGTGGTTTCCTGGTTGGAGGCCAACGGCCGGGCCGCTGCCCCCGTGATCGGGCGTATGGCCGGCAACTCCGGAGAGGAGATGGGTCTGGGAATCCTCACGGGCGCGGGCATTCCAGCTGGGGCTGACCCCCTGAACCTCTCCGTCTCCCCTCTCCATGTGTTCGACCTCAGCGTGGACTCGGCGGAGTTCGGCCTGACCCCTGATCCCGATGACGTCCGCGGCTGGACGGACCTCCTCTTCCGGAAGATGAAGGCCGTGGGTGCTGAAGTGGGGGTGGGCCGTTACGACGAGGTTCGCCGGTGGTACACCTCAGAGATCTTCCAGGCCCCGACTGACGGCGCCCCAGAATGGCGAACCGTGCACCTGGGGATCGACCTGTTCGTGGACGCCGGGTCTCCGGTCTATGCCCCCTTCGACGCATGGGTCCACAGCGTTCGGGAGAACGCGGGTACTCTGGATTACGGTCCCACGGTGTTGTTGGAGCACAGGGTGGAGGCCGGCCATTTCGACCATGGCGACGCCCCGGGGGTGGAGGAAGATTCTAGCCGGGGGGGACCCGGGAATGCCTCCCTCAAGTTCTGGACCCTCTACGGCCACCTGGCCCCGGACGTGCTCTCCACGCTGTCTCCGGGGCAGATCATCCCCAAGGGTGCTCAGTTCGCAGGGGTCGGCTCCTTCCCTGGCAACGGAAACTGGGCTCCGCACCTTCACTTCCAGGTGATCACCGACACTCTCGGGATGGCCGGCAACTTCCCAGGCGTGGGGCGTCCTTCCCAACGGGAAGTCTGGAAAGCACTCTCGCCGGATCCCAACCTGATTCTCCGAATTCCCGTCCCGGAAATCGAAGACACCGAGACTCCCTCCCGTCCCCCGCGTGAATACCCAGGCCCCGCGGAGCCGGGCCGTCCCTCCGGAGTGAGCCTTTCCACCGCTCATGGGAGGAAGGAGGAAGAGATCCTCTCCCTCCGGGAGGAGTACCCGGGGGCCAACCTGAGCGTTGACCCCGGAGCTCCGCTGAAGATCGTCCGGGGCCTCGGCCAATATCTCTTTGATGCCGACGGGCAAGCCTATCTGGACTGCGCGAGCAACGGGTCTCACGTGGGGCACTGCCATCCCGCAGTAGTCGAGGCGGGTCGCCGGCAGATGGCCATCTTGAACGCCAACACTAGGCACCTCCACGACCTGCCGATGGAGTACGCTGAGCGGCTGCTATCCCTCTTCCCGGAAGGACTCTCGAAGGTCTACTTCGTGAGCTCCGGAAATGAAGCCAACGAGTTGGCCCTTCGGATGGCCCGGGCCCACACCGGCCGCAGCGACGTCCTGGTCCTGGACCGGGCTTACCACGGGAACACGTCCGCCATGGCTGATCTGAGCCCCTCTCAGTTCCATCGGGCCGGAGGAGAGGATTCCAAGCCCTGGGTCCACACGGTACCCACGCCCGACCCCTACCGGGGGCGGTTCCGGGCAATGGCCGAGGGAGAAGCTCCACCCGAGCCGACCGGTACCCCGTCGGCACTTGGGCTGAGTTTGCCCGGGGGAAAGAAGGAACCCGAGTACCTCCCAGGGGAGGAGCTAGGTGCCCGGTACGCCGAAGAAATAAGGGGCGTCCTGCGGGGGATGCGTCTGCGGACCCGGCCTCCAGCCGCCTTTTTCTGTGAATCCATCCTCGGGAGGGGCGGGCAGATCATCCTCCCTCAGGGCTATTTGGCCGCTGCTTTTGCGATCGTCAGGGAAGCCGGTGGAGTCTGCGTGGCCGACGAAGTGCAGGTCGGTCCCGGTCGCGTCGGCACACACATGTGGGCCTTCGAGACCCAGGGAGTGGTCCCGGATATCGTCACCCTGGGAGAGCCCCTGGGGAGCGGTCATCCTCTTGGCGCTGTGGTCACCACTCGGGAAATCGCCGACTCCTTCGCCACCGCCGTAGACGCTTTCAACACCTTCGGCGGAGACCCCGTCTCCTGCGCCGTGGGCCT
>JBDHCH010000071.1:0-16139 GCA_039592115.1 Gemmatimonadota bacterium
GGACCAGAAGAGCCCATGGGACAGGTCAGAACAATATCCTACTGGCCCCCGGGATCGGTGTGTCCGGCGACGAAGAACTTGACTTTTCAGGCCTCATAGAAGGTCGGTGGTGGATCTGCGACGTTTCCGCGGAGACGTCGCAATCGTCTCCGGCCGCTGAAGCGGCCTCCGGCTCGAGTTCGTCCAGGCCCATGGAACACGGCCGGTCCGATGACTCCTTGGACCGGCCGTTTCTATGCCGTCGGGCAACGAAGCTCGATCCGGCCCGCACCCTACTGTTGGAGTGCTTGAATGGCTCTCGACAGGATCACCCGCTCTCGGATGCCGGACACCGACCGGGTGGCTGGTGAACATTGGACTTGTACGTCAATGCTCGTCGTGCACAAGATGAGCGAAAAAGGGGCATCGTCATGAGAAGGAACCCATTT
This sequence comes from Gemmatimonadota bacterium, assembly GCA_039592115.1. Lineage (GTDB taxonomy): Bacteria > Gemmatimonadota > Gemmatimonadetes > Longimicrobiales > Gaopeijiaceae > JBDHCH01. The sequence continues at coordinate 429 of JBDHCH010000071.1, forward strand.
CCAGCTGCTCTCCGTTCCTGCCTCAGCCTGGTGCTTGTCTGCTGCGGTCAAGCCGAGGTCTTCCCTGCCCTTCAGGGGCCCTACTTGGGTCAGGAACCGCCGGGGGAAACACCGATGCCCTTCCTGCATGACCTTCTATGTGCCGATGCCCCCCTTCATGGACCTCCGGTGTTTTCCAAAGATGGGTCGGAAGTCTACTGGACGCCGATGAATGACTCCTTCAGCGGAATCCTGTTCATGAGTCAAACCGATGGCCAATGGAGCCAGCCAGAACGGATGTCGTTCCCCTTCGGGGTGTTCGATCCCGGCGAGCCACACATTTCTCCTGACGGCAACAGATTGTACTTCACTGCTCATCGATTCTTTTCGGGCGAAATGATCCTGTACGCTGATCGGGTCGGAGATGGGTGGTCCAAGCCCCTCTGGGTGGGCGACGCGGTAAACGAGCTCGATCTACATTGGCAGGTATCCGTCAACGACGACCTGGATCTGTACTTCCAAGTGAGGAACGATGATTTGTCGGACGGGATGATCTTCAGTTCAGAATACGTGGACGGAGTCTATCAAACTCCCCAGATGCTGGGAAGCAACATCAATACCGATGCATGGGAGAACTTTCCCTTCATCGCCGCCGATGACAGTTATCTGATCTTTGCCAGAACGACCCCGGACGGGGGTGACGACCTGATGATCAGCTTCCGGGATGCAGCCGGTGACTGGGGTGAACCCATCAACATGGAGGCCATCAACTCTCCGAACCATGATATGTACCCTGTGGTGACTCATGATGGAGAGTACATCTTCTTCTTGAGGCCTGGTAACGGTGGAAGCTGCCCCTATTGGGTCAGCGCAAACATCATCGAGGAAATCCGAGGGCGCTGAATGAGGGTCTGGTGAATCCTGGCGGGATCAAGCCCGAGCCGGAGGCCCCCGGTCATGCGAGGTTACACTGGCCGTCTTGATCCGGCAGGTCTCACCCGCCGCTGGATCTGCACGGCCTGGCGGAAGGGGACCTTGGATCGGCGCCGAGGGGCCTGTGGGGCGACGACGCGCCGTTGTCGAAGCCAACGATTCGACCCGCCCAGCCAGGGGGCCACCCCAGACCGCGCTTGCCATGGGTCCCGGCCGGCCGGAACACGACGAGGCCGCCCAGAAATCCCTCCCCGGCGGCCTCGACCAGACGTCTGAGTCCGATCCTGCCGCTCCCGAACCCATGCCTGGAGACCACTTCGATCAAAGCTGGGGAGAGTAGCCTCCTATCCCCTCCGGCTCCGCCGGAGGCGCGCCCGGATATCCACAATCCCCTGCCGTTGCACCCGAGATTCCACCTCTCCGGCTTCCTCGACCCCTTCCACCCGTCTCCCGCCGGCCTCCTCCACATTCCCAGTAGCCTCAAGGGTTCGCAGGGTCCTCGAATTACCTGTCCTTACCCTGGACGACAGCATGCACTCGTTGAGGACCGTGAAAGAGATTCTGGAGCGCTGAGGCGGGTCCCCAATTGCCCTTTTCGGGGTCCCCATGATGGATTTCCGGATCCCGTGCAACCCTCGGCCTTTCTCTCTCGTCCAATCCCTGGACGCACCCCTCAAGAGTTGAGGGGAGAGGCCGGACCTGCTGAGGCCCGGGCCAAGACCCATTCATCCGGGAACAAACCATGAAGGACGACAACCTCAATCTCATCCAAGGCACCCTGGACATTCTGGTGCTGACGGCACTGGCCGGCGGCCCTCGGCATGGCTACGCCGTTGCCCGCTGGATTCGGGAAACCACCGATGACGCTCTCCAGGTGGATGAAGGGGCCCTCTACACGGCCTTGCATCGCCTGGAGAAGAGGAAGTGGCTTGGGAGTGACTGGGGGCTCTCGGAAAACAACCGACGAGCGAAGTACTACAGCATTACTGTGACGGGTCGGAAGCATCTGGATGCAAGCAGCCGAAGCTGGTCCCGCTACGCCGAGGCCGTCTTCAAGGTCTTGGGTGCCCCCGGGGGGGAGGTGACATCATGAAGGCCTTTCCGGGGCTTCGCCAGTTCTTTCGCCTCGGTGCTTTCCGTGCCGATCCGAAAGAGGACCTGGACGCCGAGCTGGACTTTCACTTCGGGGAAACCCAGAGGGAATTCCTGGAGTCGGGGATGTCTCCCGCCGAAGCCAGGGAGGAGGCTCTCCGACGCTTCGGGGATCTTTCCTCCTATCGGCGCAAGCTTGCGGCCATCGACCGGAAACAAGCCACCCGGACCCGCCGGAAGGAGCGCTTTTCCAACCTTCGCCAGGACCTGGGCTATGCCCTGAGGGGCATGCGGCGGAACCCGGGTTTCACCCTCGGCGTGGTTCTCACCCTGGCCCTGGGCATCGGGGCCAATGCCACCATGTTCGGCGTGGTGGACAGGATTCTCCTCACCCCGCCAGCCCATGTCGAGGCACCCGACGAGGTCGTCCGGCTACAGGTTCATCGGATGTCACCGTTCACGGGACAGCCAGGAATCATGGCCTACCAAACCTTCAGCGACTACCGGGACTTCCTGGAGGCTGGGAGCTTCGAGGCCGTGGCGGCCTTCGGGGACCAGGATGTCATTCTGGGCAGGGGTGAGGAAGCAGAGCGGATCAGAGCCCAGTATTCCACTGCGTCCATCTTTCCCCTCCTGGGCGTCAGGCCCGCTCTTGGGCGGTTCTTCGACGAAGAGGAGGCCGAGCCCGGCGCCCCAGGCGTGGTGGTCCTGGGTCACGGCCTCTGGCAGAGGCGCTACGGAGGGAGCCGTGACGTCCTCGGGAAGGTTCTCGCCATCGGGGACGGCACCTTCACGGTCATCGGAGTGACGCCCCCCCGCTTCAACGGAGTGGACCTGGCCCCGGTGGATCTCTTCCTGCCCGTCCACGCCTTCACGGTGTTTCTGGGAGACGACCGGTGGGTTGAAAACCGGGGCTTCTACTGGCTCCAGGCCATCGGGCGCCTCGGTCCCCATTCCTCTCCAGTGGCGGCTGCCGAGGAAGTCACGGCCCTCCACCTGAATGGGAGACGCGAGTTGATCGATGGTGGCCGGTATTCGGAGGATGCTCGCATCGTCCTGGGGTCGGTGAAAGCCGCTCTGGGCCCCGATGCCCCTGACGAGGTTCGGGTGTCCCGTTGGCTCGTGGGAGTGACGGTGATCGTCCTGCTCATCGCTTGCGCCAACGTGGCCAATCTCCTCCTGGCACGGGGGGCCCGGAGACAGCGGGAGTTGGGGATCCGGGTGGCCATGGGCATCAGCAGGCGTCGCCTGGTGGGGCAGCTCCTCCTGGAGAGCATTCTCCTGGCCGGGCTGGGTGGTGCGGTGGGGTTGGCGCTCGGCTACGGAGGTGGCCATCTCATGCGCTCCACCTTCCTCCCCCAGGTGGCTTGGTTCGGCTCTCCCATTAGCACCAGGGTCCTTCTCTTCACGCTGGTCCTTGCCGGGTCCACCGGCCTCCTGGCGGGAATAGCTCCGGCTCTGAAGGGCTCTCACGGCAGAATCGTCCAATCGCTTCGGGATGGGGGTCGGGGGGGGACGACCCGCCGTTCAAGGAGCCAGACCTTCCTCCTGCTCACCCAGGCCGCCCTTTCGGTGATCCTCCTGGCCGGGGCCGGGCTCTTTGTCCGGAGCCTCGCACGGGCCCATTCCTTGGATCTGGGGATCGAACCTGAGGGGTTGGTGGTAGCGGAATTGGAATTGGACGGGGAATGGGAACCTGAGGCGGTGTTGGACCTCTCGAGGCGGGCTGCCGAGCGCCTGGAAACCCTGCCGGGAGTCCAGGGCGCAAGTTTCGCCAGCGGGATTCCCTTCAGGGGGATGATGGCGTTCGACGTTTGGGCCCAGGGGATGGACTCCCTCCCGGTTGCCAGGGGGTTGGGGCCTTTCTTCACCACCGTGTCCCCGGATCACCTTGAAACCCTGGGCATCGAACTCAGGGCCGGCCGAATGTTCACCGCCCCGGAGGCGGCAACCGGGGCCAGGGTCACGCTGGTCACCGAAAACATGGCCCAGGGGACCTGGGGCGGAGAGGCGGCTCTCGGTCAGTGTCTATTGATCCAGGACCGGGAAGGGCCGTGCTGGGAGGTGGTGGGGATTGTGGAGAACAGCAATCTGACCCGGCTGACCGGGGAAACCCCCTGGCAACACTACCTACCCCTGGGGGCGCCTGCACTGGAGTTGGGCGCCGGCCCCCGGGCCCTCTTCATCAGGACGAGGGGCGATGCATCCTCCCTCCTGGCTCCTGTTCGTCGTGAGCTCCAATCCCTGGATTCAAGGATTCGCTTCGCCTATGTGCGGCTTCAACAGGATTTGGTGGATCCGGAACTCAGGTCCTGGAAGCTGGGCGCCACAATGTTCTCCCTCTTCGGGATTCTGGCGCTCGTGGTGGCCAGCGTTGGGCTCTACTCGGTATTGGCCTTCAACGTTACTCGCCGGGTAAGAGAGTTGGGTGTTCGGAGTGCGGTCGGGGCTTCCAGAGGTCACCTGGTGGGGATGGTGTTGAGGGAGGCCACGGGCGTTCTGGGACTGGGAGTGCTCCTCGGTTTGATTCTTGCCACGAGCGCAGCCTCCAACCTCGGGCCTCTCCTCTTCGAGACTTCACCGAGGGACCCAATGGTCTTGGCATCCGTGTCGCTACTGCTCCTCCTGGTAGGTCTGGTGGCCAGCGCAATTCCTGCGTGGACGGCGTCCAGAGTGGATCCCATGACGGCCTTGCGGACGGAATGAGCTGGCCTTCACTGGAGTGGAGGGCTTTGCACGGGAGGGGAGAACACCTGGCTTCCCCTGGGTGGCAGAGTGGCGCTCGGGGCGGATTACTATACCAAGGGTTCGATCCAGTGACCGTAACCGACGGCTCAGAGGAGCCGGAGCCCTGTTCCGGTAGCCAGGGTGGCTATCTCCTCGCCGAAGGAGGCCTGTACCGGGAGGCCGGGAGCGAGGATCGGGGCATCTCGGTCTTCCTTCGGGCCGGTCTGGCCGACAGCCGAGTGAACCAGCTCGGATCCTACCTGGGAGGGGGCGTGGTCTGCTCCGGCCTCCTTCCGGGGCGCGAAAGGGATCGACTCGGCCTGGCGGTGGCTGCGGCCATCAACGGCGAGGAGTACCGTGACCTCATGAGGAGGGAAGAGACCCCTGCTTCTTCCCCTGATCTCTGCCAAGTCCAGTCCTTACCTGCTTGGGGGATAGGAATCCCAGAAGCCCTGCGGAGTCCTCGAGCCCACGGCGAACGCGTGGGCCAGCGCTGGGATACGCCACCCCATCGAACGCCCGATGCGAGTCGCCCTCTCCAGCTGCTTCATGTGGTCCGCAACCTCCGCGAGGGCTCCGAACGTCCCCTCCGCTCCAGCGGCTCAGCCGGGCGATTCTGGGAGGGCCACCGGCTGATCTTCTCCGTTCATCCGTGATCCCATCCTCCGAGCCCGTTCTCCGGGATCCATTATCCTCGAAGCAACACTTCTGGCGCTTGGCTCCCTGCAAAACCTTCTCCCGCCATTCCAACCAACGCCTCCGCAGCGGCGTCGAACCTCTGTGAGCCGCATTAACAACGTTAGGGGGAGCGTCGTGGGAAAAGACACACTGGGCGAGTTCGAGCACCACGTGCTCCTGGCTACCCTCCGTCTCCGGGGGGAGGGGTTCAGCACCTCCATCGTGCTTGAGCTGGAAGAGCGCATCGGCCGCTCGGTGGCACCGGCCGCCGTCTACATCGCCCTGCGACGGCTGGAGGAGAAGCGCCTGGTGCGTTCCCGCATGGAGCTGGCCGAGGGCGACCCGGACCCCCGAACCCGCCGGTATTTCCATGTAACGGAGCGAGGAGAGCTGAAGCTGCTGGAGGCCCGTCGCCGCTTCCACAGCCTCTGGGAAGGGTTGGAGCTCCTCGAGGAGGAGGTCTGAGATGGCGAGTGACGAAAACGGTCGAGGCCACCTCCCTGCATCGAATCTCAGTCCACCTCCCCGAGCCCGGAGAATCCTGGCTCGGCTACTCCCCGGTGAGGCCCGTGTCGATTACCTCCACACCGTGGATCACCTCTACAGGCGTCGAGTCCAGTCTAAGGGGCGGCTCCTGGCTTTCGTTTGGTACTGGCTGCAGGTCGTGGATTTCTGGGTCAGGATCCGGTTTCACGACCGGCCATCACGGCGCCTAGACCCTGACGGCGGTCCTCCCCACCACCCAACACCGGAAAACGGAACGATCATCTCTTTTATGGCTACCCTCAAGCAGGATCTCAATTTCAGCGTTCGCCGTCTCCTCTCCACGCCCCTGGTGACGACGGCAGCCCTCCTTTCCTTGTCCCTGGCCGTGGGTGCCAACGGGGCCATCGTGGGAGCCGTGAAGGGCCTCCTGTTGACTCCCCTGCCTTTTCATGAGCCCGGCTCCCTGGTGAACATCTGGGCTACCTATCCGGACCGGGAGGGGAGCCAGTTCTCCAACTCCTATCCCAACTACGTGGACTTTCGGGAGATACCGGCCCTGGAAGACCTAGCCGCGTTTCAGGGGACCAGTCATACCCTGGCCGCAGAGTCCGAACCCTTCCGGGTGGTGGGGATGACCTCCACGGCCAACCTCTTTCGGGTCCTGGCGGTGGACGCGGCGTTGGGCCGGACTTTCCTGGAGGGGGAGGACGGGGTGGGGGGTGAGCGTGTCGCCCTACTTTCCCACAAGCTCTGGCAGGAGCAATTCAACGGAAACCGAGAGATCCTGGGCCGGGGCTTCATGCTGGACGGAGAGCCCTACGCGGTGGTAGGGGTCATGCCGCCTGGCTTCTTCTACCCCCACGAAGAGGTCCAACTCTGGACACCCCTCCTGAGGGATGAGTCCAACTGGAGTCGGACAAACGGCGGCCTCCAACTGGTGGGTCGGGTCTCCCCCGGGTCGAGCCCAGACCAGGTTCAGGCACAGACTGCGGCTGTGGCAAGCCGCCTCAATGGTGAGTATCCAGGGACCTGGTTGGAGGCGATGACGACCATGGTCCAGACGGTGCCCGAGGCCCTCTACGGGGACGGCGTGAAGCTGAGGCTCTACGCCCTCTGGAGTGCCGTGGGGCTCCTCCTCCTCATCGCGTGCATCAACGTGGCCAACCTTCTGCTGGCCCGGAGCACCGCTCGGCGCAGAGAGGTGGCGGTCCGGTCGGCCCTGGGGGCCGGCCAGAGCCGGATCATGGCCCTCTTCCTCACGGAAAGCCTGACCCTGGGTCTGGTGAGCGGGCTTCTCGGGGTGGGGGTGGCTTGGGCTGGAGTGCGCCTCCTCCGGTGGGCAGCCCTGGCCGACGCGGCCCGGGCCGGTGCCCTGACCCTGGACCCTGGTGTAATGGTCTTCACGGTCGCCCTTGGTACTCTCACAGGGGTGTTTTTCGGGATCTACCCCGCCTTCCGGGTGTCGCGAGCTCCGGTGGCACGGGTAATCCAGGAAGGCGGGCGTGGGCGCACCGAAAGCGTGAGCGGCCGGCGCCTGCAGCGAGGGTTCGTGGTGGCTCAGGTGTCTCTGACGCTCATGGTCTTGTTGGGCGCAGGGCTCATGGTACGGACCATGAGCACCATGCTGAACATCAATCCCGGGTTCCAGCCCCGGAATGTCCTCACCTCCACGGTGTCCCTCACCTCCGAATACGATGAGCCCGAGAAGATCTCGGCCTTCCAGGAGCGGGTCCTGACGGAGCTCGAAACCCTTCCGGGTGTCGAGGCGGCAGGGGTGGTCTTCACCCTTCCTCTTGCTGGAATGAACAACTATTGGGACTTCTTCGTGGAAAGTGATCCGGAACCCGGCGCCATCAGGAGAACTGCAGGGGGCAACATGGCGGGCCCGGGCTACTTCGAGGCCATGGAGATTCCCCTGCTCCGGGGTCGCCTCTTGGAGGCTGGAGATCGCCGGGGGCAGGTGCCGGTGGTGGTGGTGAGCCAGGCCATGGCCGACGCCACCTGGCCCGGAGAGGATCCCCTGGGGAAGCGGTTGGGCCTACCCGGGGAGACCCGAGGGGGCCAGCCCCACTGGAGAACGGTCGTGGGGGTGGTGGGGGACGTGCGGCATGGGAGTCTGACGGGTGAGGCCAGGGGCGAGATCTACAAGCCCTTCAGCCAGACCCCATGGCTCACACGCCTCATGACCTTCACGATCAAGACCGCCGGGTCCCCGGAGAGGCTGGCCAACGCTGTCCGTGGGGCCGTCCTAAGGACCGACCCGAACCAGGCCGTATACGACATCCTGACCATGGAGGATCGGGTCAGTCGAGGTAGGGATTCCACGGCGGGGCTCACCTGGCTTCTGGGCGTCTTCGGGGTATCTGCCCTTTTCCTTTCGTCCCTGGGGATCTTCGGCGTGGCTTCCTACGCCGTTTCCCAGCGGAGACATGAGATGGGCATCCGGGTGGCCCTTGGGGCAGAGAGGGGTGTTCTCACCGGTATGATGATCCGGCAGGGGCTTCTGCCTGTGGTGTTGGGAACGCTCCTGGGGGGGGCGGTCGCGGCCTTTCTGGTCCGGATGCTGGCCGACCTCCTCTACGAGGTGAACCCCCTCGACCCGGCCACTTTCGCTTCGGTGCCCCTGCTATTGATTCTGGTAGGCTTGCTGGCGGTGTACCTGCCGGCCCAACGGGCCTCTCGAGTGGAGGCGGTGGAAACCCTCCGATCGGATTGAGGGGTGGCGCCTCGCGGCCTGTGACAGGGAGGTAGGCTCAGCCTTTTGGGGAGTTTCACTACCTACTACGTGCGGACCCGGTGGCCGACCGGCTTCCCGAGCGCCCGGTTCCTGCCGATCCAGCCGGAACCCGCCCCAACCATCTGCCGTCCTTGACGTCGAGACGCCCAGCTCCACTCCTCTCGACGCCGGGGGCCGCTGGTGCCGGTTCAATCCTACCTCAGCTCATCAACGAAGCTCGTGCTCACCCAGTAGATCCCTTCCCGGCCCATGAAGAACAGATACTCCCCGTCGGGGGACACCACCGGAAAGCGGGCCCACCCGAACGGAAGGGGTAGCTTGTCCGTCCAGGAGCCGTCCGGCCGTTGGTACCGGATGGCCAGGCCGGTGTTGGAGCTGTGATCCGACTCTTCGAGGATCATGTAATCCTCGTCCGGTGAGACGAAGGCATGAAGCACCGTCAACGGGGAGTCGTCAGCCTCCCCGAACGGGACCGGTTCGGAGAACTGTCCACTCGCCAGACGGGCCACCAGGATCCGGTCTTCCTCCCTGAAGCCTCGCCCGAAGTAGAGAGACCCGTCCCCGCCTACCGCGAAAGGCCTTTCCGTTCCGGTGGCGTTGATTGCCTCCGGCAGTGGAGTCGGTTCAGACCACCCGTCCCCCTGGCGGGTCGCCTGGAGAATCGGCCCCCCTGCCGGATTTCTGGCGGTCTCGAAGTAGAGAGTGCGGCCGTCCGGAGAGAGGGACGGGCGGTTCCCGTCAAATCTCTCCGTGAAGGACACCACTTGGGGAGCGGTCCAGCGGCCATTTACCGACCGCATGGAATAGAGGTGGAAAATGCGGCTCCCCTGAGGCTTGGCGGCCCAGTAGACCTCCATCCCGTCCGGGGAGAAGAGGGCTCCACTGTGCTCGAAATGATCCTCCACCGAGATCACCCCCGGGGCGAAGAGGACGGGGGTGGAGCCCGGGGGTGTTTGGCCCAGGTACGGTCCGGTGAGCTGGGTGAATCCGTCTTGCTCGGTGACGGAGGCGGACGAAACCAACCAGGAAAGGGCAACGGCAAAAAGGGCTGAGAAGGTGGCCACGGTGAGAACCTTCATCCTTTGGAGGTGCGGTTGGTAGCGCGGGCTGCCTTGGACGTGCCAAAGGTGGAAGCCGATGGCTCAGACAACGCCCGGAGCCTCGTTATGGCGAGATGGCAAAAAGTAATCATGTTCTCGGCCCTCCTCGGTCCCTTTCTCGGATCGTGTGCAGACACCCCGACGGAGTGGGAGCCGGAGACCCTGGCGGACCGATTGCACAAAGCTCTGAGCGACGCCTTCTCTCACGCAGATGGGAAGGGCGTGTCCGTCACGGTGCTGGTCCCGGGCGAGCCCCTGTGGACGGGGGTGGCCGGAACCTCTCACGGAACCGAGCTCATCACCCCCAACTCCGTCTTCGCTGCCGGGAGTATCACGAAGACCTTTACGGCGATCACCATCCTGAGGCTGGCCGAAGAAGGGCTCCTGAGCCTGGACGACTCCCTCCACGCATGGTTTCCGCCCTATCCCTACGTAGATCCGGACATCACGATTCGGGAGCTCCTGAACCATACCAGCGGACTCTCGGACTTCACCGATCATCCGACCTGGTTCTCCGAGCTCATGAGCGAGCCGGGCCGGATCTGGGGCACGGAGGAATACTTCCTGGCGACCATCCGGCCGGCCTACTTCGAGAAAAGCACGGCATGGTCTTACTCCACTTCCGGCTATCTCCTTCTTCGCATGCTCATTGGGGACATCACGGGCATGAGCATCGCCCAGGCCTATGATCAGTATGTCGTGGAGCCCCTCTCCCTCCAGAACACGTACGTCTGCCCAGGGCAGGCCTTGCCGCCGACCCTGACTCACGGGTGGATGGACCTCACGGGGGACGGCTTTTACGACGACCTCACCAGCCTTGGGCTCGCGGCCTTCTGTAGCTGCGCCGGAGGACAGGTCTTTTCCACCTCGGGAGACCTGGCCAAACTGGCCAACGCTCTCATGTTGGACCGGACCATCCTCACGGCCAACTCGTATGCCGAGATGACGGACTTTTACTACCCGAGCGGCCACGACGAGCCCATGGTGAAGGGGTACGGGCTGGGTCTCATGTGGTTCGGCGAGTCGGTGACCTGGGGCTACAAGGTCTGGGGTCACGGGGGGGATGCGCCGGGATACGCTGCCGGATCCCTCTTCCTGCCGAATCTGGGCGTGGTGATCGGCATCATGGACAACACCGAGGAAGGGGAGTCCATGGAGGTCCTGAATCCGATTCTGAAGGTCGTGGAAGAGCACCTGGGGAACCGTTGAGGAGGCGGCCTTGTTCAGCCAATCCACCGTGCTATACGGCCTCATCTACTCCAAGTTCAAGGACTACCGGGCGGAGGCTGGGCAGGTCGGCCTTCGGGGAACCGGATCCTCTCGGAAGACTGGGTCGAGAAGTTCTTCGGCCGTTCCGTTTCCGTCCGGAACTTCCAGCTGGGTCGGGCCGAGGATTACGGCTACCTGTGGTGGATGAACGACTACTTGGTGGAGGGCACCACCTACTCCACCTTCAGGGCCTTGGGCTAGGGCGGCCATGAGATTCGGGTGGTCCCCCAGGCGGGCATGGTGGCGGTGTTCACGGTGGCCAACTACACCGTGAATCCGCCTTGCGATGAGCTTATGACCTGTTGCACTTTTTCTGCCTTGAGGGGGTGAAGGCACTCCCGGTACGTTTCCTGACACCCTCCTGGCAAATCGCCTGCCAAGGCCGTTTAGGGTTCTTCTGGGTTCTTCAAAAACATCCGAGACCGGGGGAGCAGCACACCATGAGATCGCCTGTGTTTTTCGTGTTCGCCCTCTTCGCCGTGGCCTGCGCTCAGGATTCCCCCGACGGCCCCCAGGACATCCTGGAGGCCGTGGGACAGGGGGACGAAGCCGCCACCCGCAGGATCCTGGACGCCGATCCCCGGGCGGTGGGTGCCACCAACGAGTACCGGACGACCCCTCTCCACCTGGCCGTGGCCGAACACGAGGAGCCCCTTGTCCGGCTCCTCCTGGAGCATGGAGCCGACCCGGACCTCAAGGATCATGGCGGCCACACCCCCCTCCACATTGCCGCCATGTATGGCCACGATGACCTGATGGACCCCCTCCTTGAGTCGGATCCCGAAATCGATCTCCGAGACGATTACGGCCGGACGCCTCTCCTACTTGTGGCAAGGGAAAGTGGAAGCTTGGAGGCCGCCCGGGCCCTCTTGGAGCACGGGGCCGACGTGAATGCCCTGGACCGCTTCGGGGCCCACAGCCTGAACCTGGCTGCCTGGAGGGCCTTCGAGGACGTGGTAGATCTCCTCCTGGACTATGGCTCGGAGCTGGATCCGGGGGGGCGGGGGCTTGGCGTGCTGACGGAGTATGCGGCCCAGGGTGCACTGGAACGGCTCTTCGGCGAGCTCTTTGCTGCCGGCGCAGACCTCGGCGGCCGAACCTCCAACGGTGGCTCTCTCCTCCACGCCGCCGCCGAGGGAGGCTCCAGGGCGATCGTCGGGAGTCTGTTGGACCGAGGCTTCGACCCGATGGAGGTCGACCGCTACGGGTGGACGCCCCTGCACTACGCCGCTGAACGGGGCCGGGAGGAGGTCTCCGCCGTCCTCCTCGACAGAGGCGCCGACGCGGATGCCGTTTCCCTGGGCGGTCACACGCCCCTTTCCGTTACCGAGACCTACGGGCAGGCGGACGAGGCCCGACTCCTCACAGTTCGGGGGGCCTCCCTCGGCCAGGTCAACGTGTTGAACGCCGGGGGCCCGTTCATGGGCCAGGAGCTACCGGGGCCCGAGCCCGTGGTCTTTGCGCCGGATATCGTCTCGTCCAACCGCTTTGAGCACGGAACGGTGACCTTTTCCCCGGATGGCACCGAAGCCTTCTGGCAGTCGTCCTTCATGCCCAACGAGACGGGGTACAGTCAGGGTCGGATACTCACCTCCCGCCTCCAGGACGGCCGCTGGACCCCCCCGGAGATCGCGTCTTTTTCCCCAAGCTGGCGCACCGCGGACGACGTGCCCTTCCTCCACCCGGATGGCAGCGCCCTCTATTTCGACTCCAGTCGGCCCGATGTGGGGGAGGACGGCGAATTCCGGGAGCGGCTCTGGGTGGTGAGGAAGACGGCTGAGGGGTGGGGTGAGCCTGAACTCATCCGGGGCGGCCCCAATACCATGGGCCTCCACTGGCAGTTCTCCGTTGCGGCCAACGGGACCATCTACTTCGGGTCGGGAGACCCCGGCGGCCACGGAGGGGGGGACGTTTGGGTGTCCCGGTACGTGGACGGAGCCTATCAGGATCCGGAGAATCTGGGGCCCTCCATCAACACCGAGGCCGATGAGAACTCTCCCTTCATCGCCCCGGACGAAAGCTACATCATCTTCACCGGCATGGGCTGGCCCGACGCCGTGGGAGGAACGGACCTATACATCTCCTTCAAGACACCGGAAGGAGAATGGACCCCGGCAGTGAACATGGGCGAGACGGTGAACTCCCCCTACTACGACATGTGCCCCATGGTGTCGGGGGACGGCCGGTTCCTGTTCTTCAACAGCCGCCCCCACGGCAACGCCGACAACTACTGGATGGATGCGGGGATCATCCAGGAGCTGAGGAGGCAGGTCCTGGATGGTGAGTCATGACGAGATTCGGACAGATCGGCAGGGGGGGATCCGGGGAGCCTCCATGATCATGCCGGCCCTGGCGTGTAGAGGGACCTTCCAGGACTCGGGGGCCTTCACGAAGGGTCCGGTCTCCATGCAGGGGAGCTCTGTCCGGTCGAGCCGATCCCGTAGCGACTCGCATTCGACGTAGGGCATGACGAAGAAGGGAGCTCCGTCAGCTTCGCCGGAGTCGAAAAGGGGAAGGATATGAGGAGGCTGGAGATTGGCGGTGGTGCGGATCTCAGCCAGGAAGCGGTCGGCCCTTATTATGGCCGCGAGCCCCGGACGCAGCACCTTGAGGGCAAGCTTCCGGTCGTGTTTCTGGTCCTGCGCCAGATAAACCATGGCCATACCGCTGGCTCCGCTCTCTTGCTCCAGGCGGTAGCGACCCTCCAGGCCCCAGTCAGATGGGTGATGGAGTCGGGTATGGATCATTTTTGCCTCAGGGATTCCGGGCATGTGCCAACGCTCGCGCGTGCTGGGCCATCTAACGAACGACACTTTTTCTTGCCACTCTAGACCTTATCTCGGAAATTCCCCCCTGCAAACGAAGTGAGGGTCCCCGCACCCGTCTTGGCCTGACCCCTGTTCCGGTCTGGGCGGGGTTCTTCGTTGGGCCTTACCCCGCTGGTACTGTCGGTTCGTAGTGTCGGGTCCGGGTGGGAAATCCTCGCCCGGTCATCCCAGGAGCACTCGAACTCAACTCCTCCGGTAGCGGCAAAATGTCGGGATTCCGTTCTCCCCGCGCCCGACGGTTTGGCGTGAGCATGGCCTTCAGCGCTGGCCGCGACCGATCCGATCCAGAGATCTGAACTTCTGTGCCCCCTGAGCCGGTTCCCCCGGCCCTGTCTTTTCGCGCTCGCCCATTCCTTAACCGCAGCATCATTGTTTTCCTTGGCGGCTGAATGGACTGGGACGGGTAGGCTGCTCCTGAGGTGTGGGCTCCAGCCCCTCAGGGAGCTGATCCAAGCCGCCGCAGAGGAGGGAACGGAGGGCTCAAACCACCAACCCGAGGCCCGCATCGAGAGTGCCCGGAACCCTCTCGATCCCTCCGCGGAAGGTGGGGACCGGCGGTTCCACCGTATAGTGTCGACGGTGACCCGTGGCCACGGCGTCCCCGGTACGATCGTAAACCGCCGATACTTCGGCACCGGTTTCCCCACGCATGTCGAACCGCACCCGCACGGCGGGTACCTGGGCGATCCAGCGGGTCCTCTTGGTCCGGTACTTCGGACGACCCTCACTGTCGGTCCCGACCCGCTCCCGGGTGGTGTAAGACAGCCGCTTGCTCTTGGTGTACCGCCGGGTCCGGATCGCCACGGCCTCTCCCCACAGGTCCACCCGCTTTCCCACGAAGCGCTCGTCATCGGAATCGGCCAGCACCCGGTGGATTTGTTCTGGAATGAGCTGGGGCCACCGGGGATAGTTGTCCCTCATGAAGCCACCGAACTCCACGATATCGAAGGAGCGATCGGGCTCCTGATCGAGGCCCTGGCGAAGGTCCACGGCGAACTGGTGGATCGGCACCGAGGGGATCTCGGGGAATTTCCGAGAGATGGGGACGAAGCTCTCGTCGAACCCTTCTTCCACCAGGAACGGGTTGATGTCCAGGGTGGACGAGAAGAACTCACGGACCTCCGTGGCGAGGGCTCTTAGCGCCTCTCCCCTGGAGTGGTCCGCCGCGTCGTAGAGAAACGCCACGCCGAAGCGATCCCGGTCGAACCAGGTCGGATCGATCTCTTCCAGGCGGCCGCCAATGGCCGTGTCCAATAGGTCCGGCGCAATGGCGTAGAGCCCACGCCACCTCTGTGCCGCGGTCATCTCCTCGAACTGCTTGAGAAGCGACGGGGCGTACCCCCGCTCGGTGATGTCGTCGGCTTCCACATCTCCCCCCCGACCCGTAACCTCGCGGGTACCCAACATCCAGTTCCCGCGGCCCACGGTGAAGCTGAACCAACGGCGGAAGAGATTGGGCAGGAACCACCGACCCTGGTCGTGACCCATGACGAACACCTCCACCGGGCCACCCGGGTCATACTCCTCCTCGAACCGCTCCACAGGTGGACGAGCACCCCGGAACCACCCGAAGACGTCCAGCCAGGCCCACCAGGGCCGGCGGCGGGAAAGACGCCGATAGATCTCCGTCTGCACATCGAGCGGAGAGTTCTCGAACAACATGGTCAGGGCCTCGTATCCCTTCATCTCGATAAAGGTATCGGGATCGGCTCCGTGCTCGACCTCGTCCGGCGTGGGCGCCCGGCGGACCCGGAGGACCCGGACCTCGGAGTTCCCGATCAGCCCGCCGGCACGTGCCCATAACCCTGCGCCGTTGTTCACGGCCCGCACGGTCTCTTCCAGGTGATCGAGCTCGGCGTGGCAGGGCTCGGCGGGGAGTCGG
>JBDHCH010000072.1:0-19894 GCA_039592115.1 Gemmatimonadota bacterium
GCGATGGACCGTACGGAGTGAAACCCCGACAGCACTGGCACAGGCCGCCCAGGTTACGCCCATTGCTCGGAGATAGGCCACCATCACCCGTTTCTCCCAGCTCGACGGCCTCTTTTCCTGGACCTGTGTCAGTGTCACTGCTTCGCCTCTGTGATCCATGAATCCCCCGTCTCTCGAACACTGATCGTTACTCGCTGTCATGGAATGATGGGGGGGCCAGGAGGCCCCCGGCTTCTTCGGGAGAGGGCGGGTCGAAGCTCTGGAGGCATCCCTTCGGGACCACCCTGGGACTGTGTAAATTGCTGTGTACGTTGAGAGTCCCAAACCCTGGGAAAACGGAGAAATCCGTTCCCAAGGCATGGGGAAAAAGCGTTGTGTTTACTGGATTCTTGGGAAAGGCGGGTTCGCCGGGCGAGCTTACAAGGCAGCTGCTCTGCCAATTGAGCTACGTCAGCAGGGAGTCTATCCCTCTGCTCGGAAGATCGGGCCGTGTTGTCCAAGGTTCAAGGGGCTTCAAGCCCAGGACTCGAACCTCCCCGGTGAAACCTTTGACCCCACCGAGGGTCCTCCGGAAGCGCAGAACACTTCATTCCCGGCGCGCCCTTGCACGATGCTCAAACCGGGGAGGCCAGCCACGTGCGTGGCTCGGACTGCACAAGGTCCTGGGGCGGAATGCCCGCCATACTCACCGGGCCCTTCAGCAGACCCTGGGATAGCGGCCCGGTTCGGGAACCGTACATTCACCGACGGCAGTCGGGAATGAGATCGGACCGGCATTTGGAGCCTGGGGAAGGCCTGGAGAGAAGCGTGGATTTCGAAAGCTTGGTGGCTCTGTTCCTCGGTCCCGCCTCCGTTACAGGGGGCAGGGGGATCCCGGGCGGGACCTCCTATCTCCCCATCAGCGCCTGTCTCTTCCGGGATCGCGGCTGAATGGCCCTCCTCAGCTGTCGGGACCTCAACGTATCCTGGGGCGGGCGGGCCCTCCTCGATCACGTCAGCCTCCAGATCGAGAGCGGTGAGCGGATTGGGCTGGTAGGCCGCAACGGGGAGGGGAAATCCACCCTTCTGAGCGTCCTCTCTGGCGGTCTGGAACCGGACCAGGGAGAGATCATCCGCGAAACCGGGGTCCGGGTCGCCTTGTTGGAGCAGCAAGTTCCGGATGGCCTGGTTGGAACGGTTGACGATGTGGTCCGGGCGGGACTACAGGGCGATGAAAGGGTGGACCATCCCATCCAGCGCCTCTGCACCCTCCTCACGCTCGACCCCGCGAAGGAGTTCGTGACCCTTTCAGGGGGATTGAAGAGAAAGGCTCTGCTCGCCCGAGCGCTGGTTTCCGAGCCGGATCTCCTTCTACTGGACGAGCCCACCAACCACCTGGATCTGGACAGCATCCAGTGGCTGGAGACGTTCCTGCTTCGACTTCAGGCAAGCCTTCTCTTCGTGACCCATGACCGGAGTTTCCTTCAGAAACTCTCGACCCGGATTATCGAGCTGGACCGGGGTCGCCTCACCTCCTGGTCCTGTGATTACCCCACGTTCTTGAGGCGGAAAGAAGAGCTCCTCGCCCACGAAGAGAAGGAGTGGGCCCTTCAGGACAAGACTCTCGCGAAGGAGGAAGAGTGGATTCGGCAGGGGATCAAGGCCCGCCGGACCCGAAATGAGGGGAGGGTGCGGGCACTGAAGGCCCTTCGGGCCGAGAGAGAGGAGAGGAGAAGCCGGGTGGGCCAGGTGCGCCTCCAGATCCAGCGGGCGGAACGATCATGGTCCAAGGTCATCACGGCCCGAGATCTCACCTTTCGTTACCCGGAGGCATCGGTCGTGGAGAACCTCTCCACCACGATCCTCCGAGGGGACAAGATCGGCATCATCGGCCCCAACGGATGTGGAAAAACCACGCTGCTGAACCTCCTTCTGGGCCAGCTGACGCCAAGTGGAGGAACCGTGAAGCACGGCGGTACCCTGGAAATCGCTCACTTCGACCAGCACCGGGAAACCCTCAGGGAGGACCAGACCATCGCCGATAGCGTCACGGGGAACAGCCATGTGGTCTTGGACGGTGCGAAGCGACACATCGCGAGCTACCTCCAAGACTTCCTCTTTTCCCCTGAACAAGCCCGTCAGCCGGTCAGCACGCTTTCCGGAGGAGAGCGGAATCGCTTGCTCCTCGCCCGCCTCTTCACCCGTCCCGCGAACGTCCTGGTTCTGGACGAGCCCACCAACGATCTGGACCTGGAAACCCTCGAGCTTTTGGAGGACCGGCTTCTCCAGTACAACGGAACGGTCCTGGTGGTCAGTCACGATCGGAGCTTTCTGGACAATCTCTGCACCAGCACTCTGGTGTTCGAAGGAAGTGGGGTAGTGAAGGAATATGTCGGAGGATACTCCGATTGGAGGCGGGTCGTGGAGCGGCAGGATACCCCGCGGCCAGAGAAGAAGAAAAAGCCGCATCAGCCTCGCCCAAGGACCGCCCCGGACGGGAAGGGAAAGCCCTTGAGCTTCCGGGAACGGAGGGAGTGGGAGGCCCTTCCTGGCCGCATTGAAGCCCTGGAAGAGGAGTTGAATCTCCTTCACGAGAGGATGGCGGCCCCGGAATTCTTCAGGGGCGATCCGGAAGCCATCCGAAGGGCGACGGAGGACTCCCGAAGGATTCCCAAGGAGATCGAGGCCCTCTATGCCCGGTGGGCGGAGTTGGACCGATGACCTGGGCGAATGCGACCTGACCCCCTGAGAGGAGATCCGGCGAAGTAGCGGCCTCGGTTGGCTGCAGCGTTGGAACGGACGAGGAGAACCAAGATGGCGAAGCAGCCCTTCGGTGGAGCCGGAAAAGTGGGCGAGTCCCTTCTCGCGGGTCCCGAGAAGCGATTGGTCGCGGCCTTCGTGCCCAAAGTCCCCCGGTGGCTCGAGACCTATCACCTGACCATGATGACGCTTCTCTGGAGTGCTCTTGTGGTGCTCTTTGGCTGGCTTGCCAGGGAGAACCTCCACTGGCTCTGGGGGAGCTCGGTGATGATCGTGGCACAGTACCTCACCGACCTCTTCGACGGGGCCGTGGGCCGGCGCCGTAACACCGGCCTGGTCAAGTGGGGGTTCTTCATGGACCATTTCCTCGACTACGTCTTTCTTTGTTCCCTGATCCTGGCCTACTACCTGGTGGCCCCCTCAGGGTACGACGTGTGGTTCATCGCTCTCCTGGGACTCACGGGTGGGCACATGGTCCACTCGTTTCTTGCCTTCGCTGCCACGAACGAGTTCCGCATCAGCTTCGCCGGCATGGGACCCACCGAAACGCGTATCGGCTTCATCGTCATCAACACGGTCATCATTCTCACCTGGCCCGATTACTACGATATCACCATCCCCCTGTTGACCTTCGCCACGGCCGGCGGACTGGTCTTCGTGGTCTACCGAACCCAGAGGCACCTGTGGAAGCTCGATATGGAGAACAAACAGCACCCGGAGCCTCCGCTCCAGGGTCCTTGATTGAGCTCAGCTTCTCCAGGAGGCTGAGGGTTCACTTCGGATCGGGTGCCCCGCATGCGGAGAACCGGAAAAACCTTCTTCGATAGATGAGCCCACGGAGTAGCCTACTCGAAGTAGGAGAAACTCTCGGCAATCGTTCGGGCGCCACCCTGATTGGAGACGAAATGAAAACGATCGGTCCCGACCTCCCAAGTGTTGGCTTCGCCCTCATGGTCCTGGCTGGATGCACCGAGGCGGCGCCCCCGCAAAGCCCGGCCTTCCACCGCTGGCAACCCGAGCTTCTCGGAGCCCCTGGGACGCTCACCAACGCCTGGGCCGATTTCGACTCGGATGGAGATCCTGACCTCTTCGTCGGGTTCAACGGGGATCCCAACCGGCTTTACCGAAATGACGATGGGGTCCTGGTGGACGTCGCTCCCGCGGTGGGGTTGGACGACGCCCGCGGGACCCGGACCTCCGCCTGGGGGGATTTCGACTCCGACGGAGACCCGGACCTTCTGCTCGGGTTCGTGCCCGGAGAGGAGCCTGTTACCAGGCTATACAGGAACGACGACGGGGTGTTCGTGAACGTGGCCGCGGAGACCAGCGTTCAACTCCAGGAGGGCTCCACCCGCCAGGCCAGCTGGATGGACTTCGATGCCGATGGCGACCTGGACTTGTTCCTCGCCCTCCGGGACCGGCCGAACGCCCTCTTCCTGAATGATGGAGGGAGCTTCCGAGATGTCGCCGAGAGCGTCGGCTTGGCTGACCCCCGGAGGACCGTCGGGGCGGTTTGGTTCGGATGTGGCCGACGCCGAAGGTCTCGCCCATGGGGGCCGAGGCCTTGGAGACGAGGCCCACGGATCCGTTCGGCCGTGCGTTGGTGATGTCGACAACGACGGAACGCTTGAGCTGTTCTTCGCGAACTACGGCCCCAACGGACTCTTCCGTCAGGAAGAGGAAGGGTGGCGGAATGTGGCTCCCGAGTTGGGCCTCGCCATCGATGGCCGCTACGACGCGTGCGAATTCGGCGACTTCGATCATGACGGTCGTGTCGACCTTTTCGTCAACGGAACGGTCACGGGAGGGACCCAATACCGGGACTATCTGTTCAGGAACACACCTGACGGATTCGTCGACATGACCCCGGAGGAACTCCTTGCCCTGGATGCCGATCACGGCGTGCAGTGGGTGGATTTCGACGGGGATGGGGACCTCGACCTTTCATTGGCCGGGGCCACCGATTCGGGGATGCACCACATCCTGGAGAACCGGACACCCAAGCCTTCCGATACCGGATCCATACTTGTCAGGGTTGCGGACGAAAGGGGCCTTTTGACCAAGCCCGGAGCCGAGGTCCGGGTCTACGAGGCCGGGACTCGAACGCTTCTCGGGACACGGCTGGTGGACACCGGGTCGGGGTACGATACCCAAAGCTCCCTCCCGGTGCACTTCGGCCTGCCCACGGGCGGTGCCGTAGACGTAGAGGTCATCTTCCCTGCCGAGGGGGCCCGGAACCCGGCGGTAGTGAGGAACGTCGATCCCAAAGACCATGTGGGCCGACCCCTCACCGTTTCGGTGGGGGGGCGGAGCCCCTGATCGCCACGCGCCAGCACACCCCGGTGCAACTTCCATCTCCTTAACCACGTCTTATAGTCATATCCATTGTGGATATGTTCATTCTGGATAGGACGCCATGACCATCGGATCCGCAGGCACCGGGGCGGCCGGAGCTTCCGACGCGACCCTCACCTCCGCCCAGTTCCATATCCTCTTGACCCTCGCCGAGGGCCATAGGCACGGATACGGCATCATGAAGGAGATCGAGCGCCGAACCCACGGGGAGGTGGAGTTGGGCCCGGGCACGCTGTATCGGTCCCTCAAACAACTCCTGGATCGAGGCTTGATCGAGGAGGCCGCACGCGCCCCGGACGGTCGCGGTGACGGTTCGCGAGAGCGCCGTGTCTACGCCCTCACCCCTGTAGGGAAAGTCCGGACCGCCGAGGAGGCCCAACGCCTCCGTGCGCTGGTTCAGTGGGCCCGGGAAGCCTTGGTCCTGGGGGGAGGCCAGGGGTGAGGAGCATACGCTTCCGCCTGGGACACTTCCTCCTTCGGGTCTTTCCCGGGGACTTCAGGGAGCGGTTCGGCGATGACATCGCCCACCACTTCAGGATGCGGTCCCAGGAGATCCGCACCCAGGAAGGCTTTCCAGGGGTTGTCCGGTTCTGGATCAGGAGTATGGCCGACGTGGCTCGGGCCGCCATGGCCGAACGCAAAGAGGAAAAAGCGATGCAGGCTGCAGACGAAAACACCGGCTGGCTCTCGGATTTGGGGCCGGACATCCGGTTCGCATCAAGGGCTCTTCGCCGGACCCCGGGGTTCACCCTGGTGGCTCTCCTTACGCTGGCCCTGGGGATCGGAGCCACAACCGCCATGTTCTCCGTCATGAACACGGCCATGGGCCGGGCACTCCCCTTCCCCGATCCTGACAGACTGGTCCTCGGCCGGGCCACCTTCGACGGGAACGTGAACCCCTGGGTGTCCTTTCCGGATTACCAGGACTACCGGGACCAGGCGGCTTCCCTTCAGTCTCTCGCGACCACCCAGAGCGGGTCCTCTCTGTTCACCGTCACCGGGGCGGATGAGCCTGAGCAGGCCCGTGGGATCTTCGTTACCGCGAACCTCTTCGAAACCCTGGGCGTAGCCCCAGCCCTCGGCCGCACCTTCACCATCGACGAGCTGCCGGCAGAGGGCACCGGCGAGGTGGTCATCAGCCACTCGTTCTGGCAGAGTTGGTTCGGAGGGTCCCGGGACGTCCTGGGCCGCACGCTCATCGTCGAAGGAGGCCCTCTCACCGTGACGGGCGTAATGCCGGCTGGGTTCCGATTCCTGGTCGACACCGACCTCTGGGTCCCGCCCTGGCCGGGCAATTCGAATCCCATTACCAGGCGATTCCATAACTGGCTTCTCGTGGGACGGTTGACCGAGGGCCTTTCCCTGGAGGCCGCCCAGTCCGAAGTAGACGTGATCTCGGCACAGCTTGAAGAGGCCTATCCCGACTCCAACCGGGACAAGGCACTCCAGCTCGACAACCTCCACGGGGCCATGGTGGAAGGGTACCGAGAGTCCATCCTGCTTCTGGTGGGTGCAATCGTACTGGTCCTCCTCATCGCCTGCAGCAACGTGGCCAGCCTCCTCATGGCAAGAGGATCCACTCGGAATTCGGAGATGGCGGTCCGGGCCGCCCTGGGCGCAGGCCGATCACGACTCACTCGCCAACTCCTGGTGGAGTGCGTGATCCTGGCTCTCGCGGCAGGAACCCTCGGCGTGTTCCTGGCAGTATGGCTACAGGACCTGATCCTGGGGTTCGTCTCCACGGACTTCCTCGGGATTGGAGAGGTGGGGGTGTCCGCGACGATGCTAGGAATCGCACTGGCCCTCTCCGTCACGACAGTCATCCTCTTTGGAGTGTTCCCCTCGATCGTCTCCTCCCGGGCGAACCCGGCGGAGGACCTGAAGGAGGGGTCCCGGGGATCGACAGGTGGAAAGGGGATGAAGTACAGGAGCGGGTTGGTCGTGCTCCAGGTCGCCCTTTCACTGGTGCTCCTGGTTGGATCAGGATTGCTGCTCAGGAGCTTCGCTCGGCTCAGAGGAGTGGATCCAGGTTTCCGTGTGGAGAACATCCTTACCGCCACGGTTTCCCTTCCGGGTGACCGATACGGGGAAGCCGAGCTCCAGACCCAGTTCTTTCATGCCCTGAAAGAGGGGATCGAAAGTCTGCCGGGGGTCGAGTCCGCCGGTTTGGTGAACCGCCTGCCGATCCTCCACCCCTCCGGGAACGTGGCGGTATGGGCTCCGGAACGACCGCCGGAGACGAACCAGGACGCCCCCTGGGCCGACCGCCGAATCGTCCTGCCGGGATACTTCGAAACCATGGACATCCCCCTGGTGGAGGGGCGGTACCTGAATGATCTGGATGTGGAGGGCTCCCCTCCGGCCATCGTCCTGAGCCGGAGGACGGTCGAGTTGGTGTTCCCCGATGAGAGTCCCCTCGGGAGGACGGTAGCCGTAGATATCGGCGAGGCTGATCCGGGGCTCTTCCAGGTGGTGGGTGTAGTGGAAGACCACCAACTCTCCTCCCTGTCGGGGAACCCGAGGCCAGCCATGTTCTTCACTCATGCCCAGTGGCCTATGAGCACGATGCGGCTTGCTGTGGCTACCGCGACCGACGCAGCGGGTCTGACCCGGCCGGTTCAGGACCGGCTCTGGGAGCTGGACCGGAATATCGTCTTGAGCAGCCCGGCCACGATGGAGGACGCCCTATCCGGCTCCATCGCAGATGTTCGCTCTGTGACGACCGTTCTCGGCATTTTCGCGTTGGTGGCCGTTGCGCTGGCGGCCCTCGGGCTCTACGGCGTTCTGGCGTTCTTCGTCACCCGCAGGGTCCATGAGATCGGGATTCGTGTGGCCCTGGGCGCCTCGGGGGCGAACGTCCTGAAGATGGTTGTGACCAGGGGAATGCTGTTGGTGGCGGCAGGCTCGATCCTTGGAATCGCCGGCGCGTTCGGGGTCTCACGCCTGGTGGAGCAGATGCTCTTTCAGGTCACCGCAACGGATCCCGGAACCTACCTGGGCGTCACGGGGTTCTTCGCGCTCGTCGCTTTGGGTGCCTGTATCCTCCCGGCCTGGAAGGCCACCAGAGTGGACCCCGTGGAAGCGTTTCGAGCCGAGTAGACCCGCCTGAGGAGAGACATCAGGGGTGGGGCTCCGACCGGCGTCCCACCCCTTTTTCAGCACCGTTCCAGTGTTCTCAGAAGTGGACCTTCTTCCCCGTCAGGTCTCGTTCGAACACGCCCGGCGTGAAATCGGCAGCACTGAACGCGGGGCCGTCGATGCATGAGCGGAGGCCGGAGGGGGTGGAGCACTTCCCGCAGATTCCGACGCCACAGCTGGTGTACCGCTCGATGATGTGGAAGATGTCTTCGGGAGCAGCATACTCTCGCTCCACCCGATCAAGCGCAGCCATGGCCACTTCCGGGCCGCAGTTGAGAAAGACCGGGTTCTCCGGGGGATCTTCCGCCAGAGACGTTTCCACCAACTCGTGGATGTACCCCTGGTGCCCGGCCGTGCCGTCATCGGTGGAGACCGAAACCTCCCCTGCTTCCTTGAAGGACTCCCAGTAGCTGAGCTCCTCCGCCGTTACGGCTCCGAGGAAGATCCGCTTGGGGCCCCTGTGGTAATGGGCGGCGAAATGGATGGGTGCGATCCCCACCCCCGCCCCAACGAGGACCACCGGACGATCTTCGGGTAACGTGAACGCGTGGCCATAGGGGCCACGCACCCGAACCACGTCGTTGACCTTCAGCGCACAGGCCCTCTCCGTCATGGGCCCGACGCTCCGGACCAGCACCTCCAAGCCGTCCCGATTGTCGGCTACCGAGAACGGTTTGGAATCGGTATTCCCGACTTTCAGAAAGACGAATTGCCCTACGTCTACCTCGGCCTCCAAACGCTCATGGAACTTGATCACCCGAACCGTTTCTCCGTACTCCACAACCTCCCTGACGACGAAGGGATGATAGTCCATGAGCATCCGGTTGAGGGTCATCCCGGTAGCTCTGTCCGTTCCCTCGGCCAGGTCCTCCTCCAGGATCCTGAAGTACTCCCTGATCTCTTCCGAATCCAGGCCTCCCAGCGCCGTCCCGATGGCGTAGAAGAGATTTGGATCGATGGCCTCCAACCGCCGAATGTCCCCGGCCCCCCGGATCCCCCCCATGGCGATGATGGGTACGTCCGTCACCCGCCGCAGCCGGGAGATGGCATCATATGTGGCCGGGAAGATCGCCGCCCCGGAGAGCCCGCCGAACTGGTTGCTCAGCTCCGGGTTCGGCCCTCCCAGCGTGTTGATGGCGGAGATCGCGTCCGCCCCTCCTTCCACGGCGGCGAGGGCAATGGCCTCGAAGTCCTTCACTCCGGCGTTCAACTTCACGATGATGGGCTTCCTGGTGGCCTTGCGGGTGGCGGCCGTGATGCTTCGGACGCTGTCCGGATCCGATCCGATGAGGATGCCGCCTTTGGCTGCGTGGGGGCAGGAGACGTTGATCTCGTACCCGTCGGCGATGTCCCCGGCCTGTTCGAAGGCGTCCACCGAGTAGGCGAACTTCTCCTCGGTGCTCTCCCCCACCTGGGCCATGAGGAACACGTCGTCCGGCGTCGCCTCCCGCAGCTCCCTGAAGCCTTCCACCGTCGCTTCCAGCCCCGGGTTGGTGTATCCCACGGCGTTCCACATGGAGTCGGGCGTGGGCTGGGTGAGGATGTCCTCCCGGTTCCCCACCGTTGGCTCGATGGTGGTGCTCTTCCCCTGGAAGAATCCGAACTGCGGCACGTGCGCGAACATATATCGGGCGATGTCACTGTTCGTAGTGATCACCCCTGAAGGGAAGCCGAAGCGTCCCCGGATCTCCTTGCCCAGCAGGTTGTACATGGCGCCCATTTCTTTCAAAGGACCTTTGCGATGTCTTCAAGGACTTCCCGGGCCGCTTTGGGGCGGTCGGAAGCCCCCGTGATGGCCCTACCCACTACCAGCAGAGAAGAGCCGGAAGCAATGGCACGTCCCGGCGATAGAACCCGCTTCTGATCTGCTCCCGCGGGGGTGGTCGTGCCTTTGATCCCAGGGGTTACGAAAAGAAATCCCGGGCTCAGGTTCCCCCTCAGAGCGGACATGTCCGCGGCGGAGCACACGATGCCGTCGAGCCCGGCGCCCTCGGTGAGCTTCGCTAGCCGGAGGACCTGGCTCTCCACCGGACCCGGCACCCCACACTCGGTGTTGAGGATGTCCTGGTCGATGCTGGTGAGGACCGTCACCGCGATGACCTTGGGGGAGGGCCCGGAAGTCTGAGACGCTTCCTCCACTCCTTCCCGTGCCGCGGCCATCATGGCGGACCCCCCCGAGGCGTGGACGTTGAACATCGCCACGCCCAACTCCGTGGCCGCCCTGGCCGCTCCCCGCACCGTGTTCGGGATGTCGTGATACTTCAGGTCCAGGAACACTCCCGCCCCTCGTGCCTGGACAAGCCTGACCACCTCCGGGCCGAAACGGGAGAACGACTCCTTGCCCACCTTGAAGAGCCCCACATAAGGGCTGAGCTCGTCCAGGAGTTCCGCTACGCGCTCTATGGAGGGGAGTCCATCCAGAGGAAGGCATACCCTCTCCCGGGCCGCCGCTTCCTGCTGTGACAGCTCACTCACCGCCGCGTTCCTTTCTGACCCGCACCAGGGAAGGCCTGCAACACGCTTGTCGGTCGCAGCCGGTGTCGGCGGGGCGACTTCAGCTCTTTTCCACCTTGGGGAATCCGTGTCTTTCCCCCCACCCGAAGGGATCCTCCCTCCAGGCCTCCAGAAGAGCGATCTGGTCCCCCGATAGGAGCCCGCCCGCCTTGGCCGTCTCCAGCAGGACCGGGAAGGTCAGGAGGGAGGTGAACTCGCACGGCGGGTTCAACGCCTCGAACTGCTCTGCGGCTCTCTCCAGGCCATAGCTGAAGATGGAGAGACACCAGTTGGCCACACCTTTGGCTTCCCGGACCGCCTCCACGGCTTTGGCGGAGCTCCCCCCCGTGGAGATGAGATCTTCGATGACCACGACGACCCGTCCATCCAGATCCGCCTCGGCATCCAACCCCTCGATGCGGTTTTTCAGGCCGTGGCCTTTCGGTTTGTCCCGAATGTAGATGTAGGGAAGGGAGAGGAGATCGGCCAGAAGTGCTCCGTGAGGAATCCCGGCGGTCGCCGTCCCGGCCACCACGTCGGGCGAAATCCCGCGACCTCGGATCAGGTCCGCCAGCCCCTGTGCGATGATCCGTCTCATCTCCGGGTGAAACAGGAACATCCGATTGTCGTTGTAGATCGGCATCCGGTACCCGGAGGCCCATTGAAACGGATGGTCGGGATTCAGCTTGATTGCCCCGATGGCGAGGCCGAACTCCGCGATTTTTCTGCCGAGGTCGTCGATTGTCCTCTCCTTGGAAGGCAGGTGGAGGAGTGCTCAAGAACCGCGGTATCTTAGGGTCCCCCAGGGGGGTGTCAAGGCGAGATCGGCGAGGCTACGGAAATCAGCGTGGAATGCGCCTTCGGGGCCGGACTTCTCTGATCGCCGCCCCTATTTCACCACTTTCCACCGGGTCCCCTCGGCCGAGTCCTCCAGAACGATTCCCTTCGCAGACAACGCATCACGAATGGCATCTGCGGCAGCGAAGTCCCTGGCCTCTCGGGCTTCTTTCCGGAGCTTGATCTGTTCCTGGATCCACTCTTCGGTGGCGTGGTCCACGGCCCGGGCGGCGTTGGCCAACTCCAACAATCCCAGCACACGGTCCATTGACTCGAGAGCCTCCACTCCGCGAGCTCGATCCTCTGGGGGAATTCCGCCCCCGGACCGATCCAGCTCGGCGTTGACCTCATTCAGGAAGATGAATAGGGCCCCCAGGGCCTCAGCGGAGTTGAGGTCGTCATCCAGTCCTGCCTGGAACCGGGCCAACGCGTCCTGGGCCAAACCAGGGATTCGAGTCGGAGGGGCATCTCCCCGTTCAGGCGCACTCTTCAGGCGTGCCTGGAAGTCCAGGAGCCTCTGAACGGCCTTGGAGGACGCCTCCAAACCCTCCATCGTGAAGTTGAGCTCGCGCCGATACTGGGCCGTGAGGAGTTGATGGCGTATCGCCGCCGGATCGAATCCCCGGTGGATGAGGTCCCCTACGGACACCGTATTCCCCGCGGACTTCGACATCTTCTGCCCCTCCAACAGGAGGTGCTTGACGTGCATCCAGTACAGGACGAAGGGCTTCCCCGTGACGCCCTCGGATTGGGCGATTTCGTCCTCGTGGTGTGGGAAGATCAGATCCTCCCCGCCGAGGTGGATGTCCAGCGTCTCTCCCAACTCGGCAATGCTCATCACAGAGCACTCCAGATGCCAGCCAGGCCGGCCTCTTCCCCAGGGCGAGTCCCACGCGGCTCCGGCCTCTTCGTCTTCCTCCTTCGCAGCCTTCCAGAGCGCGAAGTCCCGAACGTCCTCCTTCCCGTAGGAGTCCACATCGACCCGAGCCCCCGGTCTGATGGCCTCGGGATCGATCCTCGAGAGCTTGCCGTAGTCAGGGAAGGCGGCAATAGAGAAATACATGGAGCCGTCCTCAGCCTGGTAGGCCAGCCCCTTTTCCTCCAACTCGCCGACGAAGTCGACCATGGCCCCTACGTAATCCGTGGCCCGGGGGTAGAGGTCCACCGGCTTGATCCCCAGCGTATGGAGATCCGCAAGAAAGGCCACTCCGAACGGCTCGGTATACTCCCGAATGGTGGTCCCTTCCTTCAGGGCCCCTTTGATGGTCTTGTCGTCCACATCCGTCAGGTTCGTCACGAAACGGACATCGTACCCGCTCCACTCCAGGTACCTGTGGAGGAGGTCGAAGACCATGAAGGTCCGGAAGTTCCCGATATGGGGGTAATCGTAGATCGTTGGGCCGCAGCCGTAGACTCGGACCTTGCCGGGCTCCGAAGGCTGGAACTCTTCCAATCGTCTGGTCAGAGTGTTGTAGAAGCTGAGGGGCATGGATTCAGTGCTGTGAACCAGCTAGCAAAGGATACGGGATTCAGGAAAAGACGCGGATCTCCGTCACCGTCCAGGCCTGGTTCTCTGACGAAAAAGCCACGAACAGTGTAAAGATAACCGGTTCACCGGTGCCAGCGACCAGGGTTCGCCAACGGAACTCGGCATAGCCTTTCGAGCTCTCTCCTGCAGCCCGGGAAACCCTGGCCAGCTCCACCTCTCCGCCCGGAAACCGCTCCATGAAGGACTGCAGAGCCCCCACGGCACGGGACGCCGGAACCGACGGGTAGACGGCACCCTGGAGGTCGAGTCTGATCCCACCGGGTGACAGCATGGGCGCCAGGGGCTCCAGGTTCCCTTCGGCCCATGCCTCAGCGAGACGGATGGCCTCCCCCTCGAGTGTTCCCTGGAATGGCGCGGCAGGGAGCAGGGCGAGGATCAGGAGGGAGAACAAGATCACCCACTGCCTCCTTCCCCGATCCGGCCCTCGTTCCCTTCCGGCCCGGGCGGATACCGTCTGAAAAACTCGAGCACCGCGCCTGCAACGGCCCGGGCGGCGTCCTCCTGGAACCCGCGCTGGTTCAGCATCCGCTCTTCGGCCCGGTTAGAGAGGAAGCCGACCTCGACCAGCACAGCGGGCATGAGGGTGTTGGTGATCACCGCCAGGGGCGCCTGTTTTACCCCTCTGTTCGGGCCAGGGTGGAACCTGGCCAGCTCTCGCTGAACAAATTCCGCCAGGAGGGCGGACCAGTGCTGATGATCGAGGTTCCGAAGCTCCGTGAGGATGAAGCTCATGTCCTCCACTTCCTCAGGGGGCCCCTCCCCGTCCTCGAACTCAGCCGCCGCGTTCTCCAGCGCCGCCACCCGCCGTTCATGCTCGGTCCTGGCCTCCGAGAGGAAATAGGTTTCGAAGCCTTGGGTCCCAGGCGAGCTGGGAAGGGCATTGGCATGGATGGAGATGAACACACCGTACCGGTCGCCGCGCCAATCCGTCGCCTGCTCCCCCCTCCGCCAGATGGGCACGAGCACGTCGGTGTCCCGAGTGAGGTGAACCTCCAGATTCTCCTCCTCTTCCAGGATTCCGGCCAGGATCCGAGCCACCGCGAGGGCCACGTCCTTCTCCCGGGTCCCCCCGGGCCCTACCGTCCCCGGATCCCTGCCTCCATGCCCAGCATCGATGATCACGACCCGGGTAGGATCAGCGGGCACCGGTAAGGTCGGGATCGGCCGCCCCGACGAGCCCAGGATCTGGAGCGTCCAGGATCCCGGTTGGTACGCGAAGGTTCGCGGAAGCTTCCAGGAAAGGACGTCCACCAGGAACTGCAGGGGGAGATAGACCTCACCTCCTGCCCGGTAGGCCGGATCGGCCAGGTGGACCCCTTCGCCATCCCAGAGCAGGAAGGGAACCTCAGGAACGATCTCGACCAGGGGGCCACCGGCCCCGAACTGGGCCTGGGCGCCCTCCTCCTGCTCGGAGACGCTCCAACCCAGGCCCTCCAACTCGCGAACGGGAAACGAAACGAATCCCCTGTGGGACGCCAGCCGAATCCCCTGGAGGAGGGCCCCGGATGAGTCCCGAACGGCCAGCACGTCCTGCCCCCCCGCATCATGCGGGGACAGGAGAAGAGCGATCAGGGTAGCGGCACCGATCAGCGCCCGCGACGGGAGAGGTGGCTTCATGGAGGCGGAGATCATCCCTTACGATGAGAGTCCATTGCCCTGCGAGCCTCATCGTCCTGGGTCTTCCTTTTCAGTTTTTCGCGTTTGTCGTACAGCTTCCTGCCCCGCGCGAGGGCCAGCGTAACCTTCGCAAAGCCTCGGCGGAAATAGATCTGGAGAGGGACCAGCGTCAGACCCTTCTCCTCCACTCGCCCCACGAGTCGACGGATCTCGGATCGGTTCAAGAGCAGCTTCCTGGGCCGCAACGGGTCCTCGTTATACCGGTTGGCCTGCTCGTACGGGGAGATATGCAGGCTGTGGAGCCAGACCTCCCCGCCTTCCAGCCGAGCGAAAGCGTCCTGGAAGCCCACTGTTCCTTCCCTGAGCGACTTCACCTCCGGACCCTTCAGCACCAGCCCCGCTTCGAAGGTCTCGATAATCTCGAACTCGTGGCGAGCCTTCCGGTTGGAAGCGACCACCTTCTTCCCGTTCCCGTCTTCACCCACTTCTGGCCTCCGGTGCCTCCTGATCCGCAGGAATGGAACAAGCCGCCAGGTTGGACCCTACCTGGTCCGACGGACTCACGTCCTTCCCCCAGACAGCGGCGTGGCGGCGTGCAATCGCCGGACTCGACTCATGGTGTACACCTGGGCGACTTCTCCTCCCAGGATAAACACTACGGCACTCCAATAGATCCAGAAGAACAGGACAGCTGCACTGGTGAGCCCGCCATACGCGGACCCGTAGTCCGCGACATTCGTTACATACCAGGAGAAGAGGGTTTTCGTTACCTCGAACAGGATCCCGGTGAAGGTCGCTGCGGTGAGTGCCGTTCTCCAGCGAATCCTCCTTGGGGGGAAGTAGCGGTAGATGAGGATGAAGAGAACCCAGATGGAGAGGAACGCCAGGAACTGAGCGGAGGTGTGCCGGATCAGGTTCAACCCCGGTTCCTCGAGGCTCAGGAGGTTCACGCCGTACTCCTCCACCGCGTTCACGATCAGGGTGATCCCGAGGTTCACGATGAAGAGGAGCCCGCCCACGACAACCATGAGACCATCGAAGACCTTCCCCTGGATGATCCCTCTGCCGTGGGCGAAATCGAAAATCTCCCTGAGCACAGTCCGGAGAGTCCCCACCAGACGGGTGGAGATCCAGAGGAGGATGAGAAACCCGACCACGCTGAACCCGGTCCGATCCGCTACCAGAGTGTTGATGACCCCCTCCACGCCGGACACGAGATCGACTTCCGCCCCCGTCTCGGGGAGGTTCCCCACCAGGAAGGGGATCAGGACCGAAGCAGGATCGGGGAAGCGGGACGTGAGGATGAAGCCGGATACACCGATAAACAGCAGGGTGATGGGGACCAGGGCGACCAGCAGATTGAAGGTGATGGCCCCGGCCATGAAGAAGATGTTGTCCTCGGCGGCCTTCGAGACGACACGGAAAAGGAACCCCCGGAGCCGGGTTGGGAAGCGCGGCTCCGGGGGCGGCAGGGACTCGGGCCCCTGGGGATCGGCCACTGCGGACGCCGCCCGTTCCAAGTAAGGTCCCCTACTGGGCCGGGGCCTCCTCGGCGTCGGCGTCCTCTACCTCCCCAGCCTCCTCTTCGGTGGAGACGGCTTCCTTCGCCGCTTCGATCCCAGCCCGATAGGCAGCCTTGGATCGTTCCAGCTTCTTCTCGAGGTCCCCTCTGGCGTCCACGGCCGCCTTCCGGCCGGCATCCACTGCCTCTTTCATGGACTCGACGCGGACGTGGACGTTCTCCCTGGCCGAAGCCAGACGGTCTTCGAGATTGCTTTGGGCGTCCCGTACTCTGTCTTGGGCCGCGTCCTTGAGCTTCAGCGCCCTGGTCTTGATCTCCTCCTGGGTCTCCTCCCCGGATTGAGGGGCGAAGAGCAGAGCCAACCCCGCACCCACCAAGGCTCCAAGGACGAACGAGCCGAAGCCGCCCCCGCCTTCCCGCTCAATTACGACGTAGGGTACGTCATCATGATCGCGCATTCTGGCCTCCTTGAAAGGGAGAGGACACTTCCAGCAACGAAGGCCCCCGTTTCCGTTGAATCTCTTATGAAGGTAATCATCCCCGACTCATACCCGCCAGGAACTATCTCCGGTCCCGAGGTCGGGCTTTTCGAAGCCGTCCCGACCCAGTAGCCCGTAGGTGAGGCGCTTGCTCAGCTCCACCCCAGGTTGGTCGAGGGGGTCCACGCCGTAGAGAGCACCCGCGAAGACGGTGGCCACCTGAAACAGCATGAACAGCGCTCCCAAGGCTCGGGGAGACAGATCGTCCAGATGGATGGACAGGTTGGGGCAGCCCTTCCGCCGCAGGGCCTCCATAGTCGCCCTGCGCTCCGTGTCCAACAGCTCCTCGAGCGTGTGCCCACCTAGGTATCCCAGAGCGGGATGTTCCCCGCGTATCCGCGGGATCTCCATGGGATCCTGAACGCCGCCCACTCCCATGAAGAGGACCACCTTGTCGCGGGGGCCTTCCATAAGGAGCTGCAGGAGGGAGTGCTGATCCGTCGCACCGAGGGCGGGAAGCGGTGTCGGCCCCTGGCTGACCTCCCGTCCTTCCCGGTCCTTCTCCTTCCCCAGGGACTCGGCCCAGAGTTGCTGGAACCATGACGCCAGGGAACGGAGTCGATCCGAGTAGGGCATGAGCACGTGGATGGAGGCTCCCTGGGCCACGTCAGCCTGGTGAAGCAGGGTGGCCAGGATGCCCGCCGGGTTCTCCGACAGGACCTGGCTCCGGCACCGTTCGGACATCTCCCGAGCCCCCTCCAGGACCTCGCCGATATCGATTCCTACCGCCGCGGCCGGCAAGAGTCCGACCGAGGAGAGAACCGAAAACCGACCCCCTACGTTGGCCGGAATCTCCAGGGCAGGGATGCCTTCCTCGTTGGCGATCTTCCTGAGGACTCCCGACTCGGGGTCCGTCGTGAATAGGAAGTGTCCCTTTGCAGCATCCTCTCCCAGCAGCTCTTTCAGCTTCCCCTCCACCACGAGATACTGGGACATGGTTTCGGCCGTGGAGCCGGACTTGCTCACCACGTTGAAAAGGGTTCTCCGGAGATCCAGGCGCTGGAGCAGGCTGGACACCGATCGAGGATCCACGTTGTCCAGCACGTAGAGGCGCGGGTAGTGGTCTCGGGCTTCCTCGTCCAGCTCATTCCAGTGGGGACCGAGAAGCGCGTCCCGGAGAGTGGTGGTTCCCAGCGCCGATCCCCCGATCCCAAGGACCACGATGTTCTCGAACCACTGACCGAACGAGTCGGCCAGCTCTTGGACGGCTTTGGCCGATGCATCGGCGGCCGGCAGGGCGAAGAAGCCCATCTCCCCAGACTCCTTCCGGATCTCCACCTCCTCCCAGGCCATCCGAAAGGTCTCAGACATGGGTCCGTCGAGCTCGACGGGGTCCACGCCTCTCCCCCCGAGGCGGGGAGCCATCATGTTGGAGTAGTCCAATGACACTGGCGTCATGATGTCACTCCGTGAAACATGTCGCGTGATGGTCTATTCGCGGCGCCACCCGAGCCACCGCTCCACCCCACCCTCCGACGGTATTCGCTGTCGAACGCATGCGCAGGCCCGTCATGGTTCGCGTTGGAGGCAGGGTGGCCGTCCGGCAGTCAATCGTCTTGGTTCAGATTTCCACCGAGAGGCCATCCCAGGCCGGCTCGATCCCCTCGGGCAGTGCGTCCAGCAGTTCTGCGTGCCGCACCTCGTGGGTCATGTGGGTGAGGAAGGTCCTCTCCGCACCCACCGCCCTGGCAGCATCAATGGCTTCCTCCACGTTGAAATGGGTCGGATGCGGGTTCCCCCACCAAAGGGCGTTGAGGACCAGAACCTTCACCCCTCTCAGAGCCTCCAGCGTCTGGGCCGGAAGGCTTTTGCCGTCGGTGACATACCCCAGATCGCCCACTCTGAATCCGAACACGGTCGTGGGCCCGTGAGGCACCGGTAGAGGAAGGAAGGACCTACCGAGGATGTCGACGGGTTGGAAGGCGCGGAACCCCGTGAGGAGGAACTGCGGGATGGTGCTCCCCGGGGGAGCCTGAATGGTCTCGTCGAACACGTAGGGGAAGCGCCTGAGCAACTCCCAGTGAGAACCCTCGGGGCAAAAGACCGGCATGTCCTTCCTGGACCGGAACCTGAAGATCCGGAGGTCATCGGCGCCGTGGACATGGTCGGCGTGGAGGTGAGTGAGCCATAGTGCATCGATCAGGTCCACGCCCTCCCTCACCAACTGGAGGCGAAGCTCCGGCGGCATGTCCACCAGAAGGCGTCCCCCGGCCAAGTCGAGAAGGGCGCCATGTCGGGTCCGCCGGTCCCTCGGATCGTCGGAGGTGCAGGTCCTGCACCTGCAGCCGATAACGGGAATCCCGAAGGAGGTCCCGGTTCCCAAGAAGGTGAGCTTCAAGCCTGACTCCAAGGACAGTCGGCCCGGAAACCCCCAGGCCTTGTGGGCTCAATGCACGTGCGCTTCGTTCACCGGGGAAGGTCTGCTCCCCGATACAGGCATCGTATTGAGGGATCCGGTCTTGCGGAAGGGGCATCGACATCCGAAGGCCTCTTCGGGGGGAGATCCCGGCGTTTTCTACTTCCCGGTTCCCGGAAAAACACCTGGGCCGGCAGGCCCTCGACCTTCCACCGAAGGGCCCGATCCCTTAGTGTGGCGGGCGGGAATCGCGATCCCTGGACATTCAGGGAGCCCCAAGCCTCTTGGAGATTCATGACCTACGACCTTATCGACACCCCACCGGAGATGGCCCGGGCCGCGGACCTCCTTGCGGGGGTTCCCCGGATTTCGCTCGACTGCGAGGCCGCCGGTTTTCACCGATACTCGGACAAGCTCTGCCTGGTCCAACTTTCCACCCCGGACCGCAACCTGATCCTGGACCCCCTCGGGTGTGACCTCTCGGGTCTCCTGAAGCCCCTCCTGGAGGACCCGGAGGTCCAAGTGGTCATGCACGGAGCCGACTACGATATCCGGCTCTTGGACCGGGACCTGGGTATTCGCCTCAGGGGCCTGTTCGACACGCAGGCGGCGGCCTCCCTCTTGGGGGAATCCGCGGTGGGGCTCGCCTCACTCCTCGAGACACATTTGGGCCTGACACTCCCGAAAGCCCACCAGCGAGCGGATTGGGCCCAACGGCCTCTCCCACCCGGTATGCTGGAATACGCCGC
>JBDHCH010000073.1:0-15661 GCA_039592115.1 Gemmatimonadota bacterium
CGTCTCGCTCATGGCCTCCCCACCATCTCCTTTCAGAACAGATACCGGACGGCCAGCGGTGCATACAAGCACCTGGAGTGGACCGCCCACCCCGACGAAGAGTCAGGGCTCATCTACGCCATCGCACGAGATGTCACAGAACAGCAGGAGGTGAGAAAGCGGGTGGCGGAGGAGCTCCGGACCCTCAGACATCGAGTGAAGGAGGCGGAGGCAAACCCCAGAGGAGACTCTTGAACGGTCTCGGATTCTCCCTCCTCTCCCTGGTGGCGGGGTTCGTCTACCTCCTGGTGGGCGCGGACCTCCTGGTGAGGGGGGCCGTGGCCCTGGCCCGGAGGGCTAGAGTCCCTCCTATCGTTGTCGCGCTGACCGTTGTGGCACTGGGGACCTCACTTCCCGAATTGGTGGTCAGCCTCCAAGCCTCCCTCACCGGTTACCCCGGGATCGCCTTGGGAAACGTCGTGGGGAGTAACATCGCCAACGTGTTTTTGGTTGGCGGTGTGGCTGCAATGGTGTTTCCCCTGGCCTACCCAGGGGGCTCGATCCGACGCGATAGCCTGGTGATGATCTTCTGTACCCTGGTCTTCTTTGCGCTCTGTTTGATGGATGGGTTGAACCGAGTGGCAGGGGTCGGCCTTCTGCTGGGGCTCATCATCGTCATGATCCCGACGTTACGAGAGGCGGCCCGGGCCCACTACGGCTCGGCGGGGATGGCACCCATGGAGGCTGTTCTGGGTCTTCCTCAACACAGGCCCGTGATCTTTCTCTACATCGGGGCCGGCCTTCTTGGCCTTCCGATGGGCGCCCGACTGGTGGTGGATTCGGCGGTGGAGATCGCCGTGACCATCGGCATGTCCGAGACGGTAGTGGGCCTCACCATCATCGCATTCAGCACCTCCCTCCCCGAGTTGGCCACAACGGTCGTCGCCGCCTACCGGAAGGAGACCGAAGTAGCCATGGGGACCCTGGTAGGGAGCAATATCTTCAACCTCCTGGCCATCATGGGCGTGGCTTCCGTGGTGGCACCCTTTGCCATCCCCGTTCCACCTCTCTTCCCTCACCTGGACCTCCCGGTAATGGTCATGGCTGCCCTGGCGATCGCCATTTTCGTCTGGCTCGAGCGCCCCATGGGAAGGAAGGCCGGCGTTGTCCTGTTCGCCGCCTACCTGGCGTACCTGGGAGCCCTACTGTCTCTGGCGCACGGACCTGGAATGGCCTGACCCCACGCGCGGAGGCCCGGCAGGGATGGCATCCCGGGTACCGGCACTGCACTATTGGTTCCCATGAAGCTCACCCGTCTCCTCCGGAAAACCCGCCGGCGCATGATGCGCTTCACCGTCACCAACCGCGTGGTGTCTTTCGGGGGGGTGGGAAGCAGCAGTCTGGTGGCCCACCTGGAGGAAGGGAACAAGGACCGGATCTGGTATCACTCCAGGGACAAGCACTGCCTCCACCCGGATCTCCTCCCCGAGGTCGAGCGGGGTTTGGCGGTGAAGGCCTGCTTCATCTACGGGAACCCGTATCACGCAGTGCTCTCCGTGTTCAGGCGCGGTCTCCATCGGCGCCACGAGAAGAGCATGTCCCGAACGGTCCGGCGGTATCAGCGGGTCATTCGGAAAAGTACGACCGTCCAGGAGTACCTGGATGGGGGAGTGGACCGCTTCTTCCTCGAGGACCATCTCCGGAACTGGACGGAGTACGCGGGCAGCCGGGTGAAGGTCCTGGCCGTGAAGTACGAGGCCCTGGGGGACCACATCGAAGAGATCTTGGCCTTCCTGAATTGTGACCGGCCATTTGAGGTGCGCCCTCGCACGAGCCGGTTCGACAATGAGCCTGAGGCGGTCCAGAAAGGCCTGGAAGCCATGTACGGAGAACTGAAGGACCGGATCGACGCGTTGCCTCCTCTCATGAGGGTGAACTGAGCCCGACCTCGAACTCGCGAAACATTTTCCTGCGGGGCCCGCCGCCGTATTATCCCCCATCGACACTACTGCGCTGAAGTGACCCAGGGAGGACGCCATGCTGCACCGCCATTCTTCATCCATCGATCGCCGAGGGTTTCTGAAGGGAGCAGCGGCAGGCCTCGTCCTCCTCCCCCACACCGACCTGGGCGCGTTCGGCGTGGGCTCGGCCCGGCGGAAAGCCACCGTGGCCCTCATTCGGACAACCGACCGGAAGGATGGGGTCCGGCGAGCCATGGCCCTCCTCGATCCGAAGGGGATGGCCGGGAAGCAGGTGATCCTGAAGCCCAACTTCAACAGCGCGGACGGCGGTCCGGCAGGAACCCACAACGACACCCTCGGCCAGCTGGTGACCGAGCTGATGGAGCGGGACGCCAGAGAGGTCACGGTCGGTGAATCCAGCGGCCCTGGAAGCACGCATGGCGTCATGGAGTCGAAGGGGATCTTCGACCTGGCCAGCGATCTGGACTTCGGAGTCGTCAACTACGACGAGATCCCCGAGGACGAGTGGGTGCAGTTCACTCCTCCGGGTACGCATTGGCCCGAAGGGTTCCACCTTCCCCGGCACGTGGTGGATGCGGAGTACAACGTCAGCACCTGCTGCCTGAAGACCCACCAGTACGGCGGCGTCTTCACCATGTCGATGAAGCTCTCCGTGGGCCTCACGCCCAAACCGATCCGCAGGGGGATGCACCGATCACCGGACATGCGGCGCATGATCGCCGAGTTGAATCAGGGATACGTTCCCCAGCTCATCGTCATGGACGGGATCGAGACCTTCACCGATGGCGGCCCCTCCAGCGGAGAGTTGAAACGAGGGAACGTCGTGGTGGCCGGGACGGATCGGGTGGCCATCGATGCCGTAGGCCTTGCGGTCCTGAAGGAGCTGGGCTCCAATGAAGCCATCATGGGGACCCCCATCTTCGCTCAGGAGCAGATGGCAAGAGCCGTGGAGGTGGGCCTGGGGATCGGTGGGCCTGAAGAGATCCAGCTGGTCAGTGATGACGATGCCGGGACGGCATACGCGACCAGGTTGGAGGGAATTCTAGCGGAAGGGTAAGCGGACACCGAGCACCGGCGGTGAAGGTGGAGCCTTCTCAGGCTCCCCCCTCCACGTCGACTCCGTACTCCCTCATCTTTCGCCAAAGGGTCGTACGGCCCATACCCAACAAACGGGCGGCCTGGGTCCGTACTCCACCCGCTTCCTCCAAAGCCGCCAGGATCGTCTCGCGCTCGGTCCCGGGGGAATCGGGCGGAGCATACCGGCCGGAACCGACATCCTCTTCGGCCACTCCTTCCCGGTCGCCTTCCCGAATCTCATCCGGCAGGTGCTGAGCCTCGATTCGCCCTCTTTCCCGGGACCGGATCAGGGCGCTTTCCAGAACGGAAAAGAGCTCCCGAACGTTCCCCGGCCAGGGGTGAGACTGAAGGAGCCGCATGGCAAGGGGTGAAACCGATGAACCACCCGGAGCCTTCTCCTCCCCGAGGCGATCCGAGAGGAATTGTTCCACCAGGAGCGGGATGTCGCTTCGTCGGGCACGTAGGGGCGGAACCTCCAGGCGGAAGACGTTGAGCCGATAGAAAAGGTCCTCCCGGAAGCGTCCAGCCCGGGTTTCCTCCCGCAGGTCCCTGTGGGTGGCTGCCAGGACTCTCACATCCACCTTCTGAGGGCGAACATCCCCGACCGGGATGACCTCCCGCTCCTGGAGGACCCGAAGCAGCCGATGCTGGAGGGCCTGAGAGACGTCCCCGATCTCATCCAGGAGGAGCGTGCCACCATGGGCCGCCTGGAAGAGACCGGGTTTGTCACGGATCGCTCCGGTGAAGGCCCCCTTCACGTGCCCAAACAGCTCCGACTCGAGGAGGCTATCGGCCAGGGACGCGCAGTTCACGGCTACAAAAGGCCCGTTCCCTC
Source organism: Gemmatimonadota bacterium (assembly GCA_039592115.1). Taxonomy (GTDB): domain Bacteria; phylum Gemmatimonadota; class Gemmatimonadetes; order Longimicrobiales; family Gaopeijiaceae; genus JBDHCH01. Next base: position 3,874 of record JBDHCH010000073.1, read on the forward strand.
GTCCGGAGGCCCGGTGGATCTCCCGCGCGACGAGCTCCTTTCCCGTTCCCGTGTCGCCCTGAATGAGGACGGTCGTGTCGGACGGAGCCACCTCCGCTATCGCTTGAAAGAGCGCCTCCATGGCCGGAGCACGACCCACCAGCCCCCCATGGGCCGCCTGGCGGCCCTCCCGGAGTGATGGGCGACGCTCCAGCAGGTCGGCCACCTTCCCCGTGAGGACGTCGGGTTCCACCGGCTTGGTAAGGAAATCATCTGCGCCCATGTGAAGGGCCTTGACCGCTGTCTCGACGGTCCCGAACCCACTGATCATGAGAATTGGGGTCCCTTCCCCCCACCGCCTGAGGACCTCCACCAGCTGAATCCCATCCACTCCAGGCATCCGAAGGTCCAGGAGAATGAGATCAAACCCGCCTCCCTTCAGGGTCTCCACTGCGTCCGTCGCGTCAGGGGCCTCCACCACCACGTAACCCTCCTCCTCCAGGAGGGTGGACGTGGAGATCCGAAACGCCCGGTCATCGTCCACCACGAGGATCCGGGGAAGCGCCATGGGGGTCTTGTCAATCATTGGCGGGAACCTCTGGAAACTCGATCCTGAATCGGGCACCGGGGCCATCGGCTCGGTTCGCGGCCTGAATCCGGCCGCCATAGGTCCTCACGATGGCTTCGGCGGTGAAGAGGCCCAATCCAACCCCATGCACCTGGGCCTTCGTGGTGAAGAAAGGATCGAAGATCCTGGGCAGGATCTCCGGGTCGATACCGGGCCCCCGATCCAGGACCTCCACGACGGCCCTACCCTCTTCGGCGCCGATGACGATCTCGATGGGCCCCTGGTCCTCCATGGCTTCCCGAGCGTTTAATCCCAGGTTCAGGAGAACCTGCTTCAGGGAATCTGCCGCGACCTGAGCGGAGATGTCCTGAGGCCCAACCACCGATACGTTGAGCTCCTTCCCCGGCTCGGTGCCGGCTTTCAGCAGGGTCGCCACCTCCGATGCTACCGGAGCCACCCGGCAGAACGATCCCTCCGTATCCCTGGGCCGGTGAACATCCAGCATCTGCTCGGTGAGCTCGTGCATGCGCAGGAGCTCGTCGATGGCCATGTCGGCGAACTCCCGAGCTTCGGGATCTCCCGCGGCACGCCGACGGAGCACCTCCAGGCAATTCCGGATGCTGGCAATGGGGTTCCGGACCTCGTGGGCCAGTTGAGCCAGGAGTCGCCCAGCTGAGGCCAGTCGATCCCGCTGGACGAGCTCTCCCTGGAGAACCACCAGCCGCTCCTGTCGGTCTTCGAGCTCCCTGTTCGCGTCTTCCAGCTCCGCCAGCCGAGCCCGAAGAGCCTGCCGCATCTGGTCGAAGGCTTCCGATACCCGTGTCACCTCTCCAATACCCGAAGGCTTCAGGGGGGCGTCGAAGTCACCGGCGGCCAGGCGGTCAGCGGCCGCCGCCAGGCTCCCCACTGGCCGAGCCAAGCGCCCGGCGAAAAGGGTCCCCAGTACCAAAGCCAAGGCCAGGGTGACGCCGACGCTCCAGAGCCCGATGCGCCGGAGGAGGGGGAGGACGGCCAACTCACGGTTCAGGTTCTTGAGGAAGACGATCCGGGACGAGGAGAGGGACGCTACGAGGGCGAGGTACGGAACTTCGTTCATACTGAACTCGCGGATCTCGTCCACCCCCCCACCGGCCTCCGGCCCAGGGAGTCCAACGGTCAATCCCGCCTCGGCCAGAGCCGCCGCCAACGCGGTGGCCTCTGCCTCCTCTATGGATGCACCTACCACTCCACCCACACCATCCAGGATCAACACATCGCTCCGGGAGAGGCCCGCCAGCGTTGCGGCCTCCGCCGCATCGAGCGTCGACGTTCCACCCGCAGCTCCCACCCAATCGTCCCCCATCTGCACTGGAGCCAAAGACACCACGCGCACGCTGCCTGAGTCCAGAACCACCCTCACAGGCATCTCACCTCGACGCGTAGCCGCGATAAGATCGGGGGGGACCGAATCGGTCGGAATCAGCGACTCCCCCTCCGGACCGATGAGGATAGGCGCCTCCGGGAACACGGCCCCGGTCTGCTCCACGATCCTGACCGCGAAGGTCTCGTCCCCCTGCGCGAGGGCTTCCGCCAGGCCAGGAGTCCTGGCCACGTCCCGGGCGTGCATCATGCGCACGTCAACCGTGGCGGTCCAGCGGGTTTGAAGCAGCGCCGGAGCCATGGCCAGACTCTCCCTCACCTGGTCTCGGAGTGCCCGATCCAGAAGGCCATTGGCGACGATCCCGGCGGGGACAGTGCCCACGGCCAGGACCAGAACCACCAGGATGAGGAGCGCACGCTTCAGGGACATGTAGTGATCTTGTGAGGATTTTGGGCAATGGGGAAGGGGTCCCCCGGAGCCAGTGGCCCCCGGGGCACCCCTTCCTCCGCTGGGTTGGGTCAGGAAGAGATGGGCGAAATGGTGACCCGGACTATCTGGTCAACGGTCGGATAGATGTGCCCGTCATTCACCTGCCGAACATCTCCGTTCTCGTCTGCGCCGGTGTCTGCCCCCCCTTGCCGCGGCGCCTGATTCGGCCCCACACCCGGAACCTCGTTCACCTCGGTGCCGGCATCCCAGAGGAGGATCGTTCCCGTGATGTCGCCACTCTGCGGGATTCCGCCCGCGTCGAAGAGGGCGATGCCGTCCTCCGCCGGGGCGAAGAAGAGGTCGTTGCTCTGAACCAGCATCGTGGCCAGGGAGAGGCGATCACCGGGCATGGCCGTTACGGAGAATACGTATGCATCCCCTGGGAAGGCCGGCCCCGGTCCCGACGCCCCTTCCGGTGTATTGAAGACGCCGCTTTCCGTGACGTCCGCCCGGGCAGCCACCGCGGCGCTCAGTCCGCTGGGGTCTCCGTCCTCCGCCAGAGCTTCCAGGCCCTCACCCCGATCCACTGAACCCGAGAGGAACAGGATGGAGGACCCGGCGTGTACGGCGAATACGCCGGGAGCGATGGGGCTGGTGAGCCCCGTTCGAACTTCCAGTTCATCGTTGAGACCGGCGACGGCCCCATCCTCCGCGAGGGCCTCCAGGCCCAGTCCACGGTCGGGCTGCCCTTCGGTGAAGAGCGCGTCGCCCTCGGTCCCCACCGTCCAGGCACCCGGGGCCAGCAGCACCGGTGCGAACCCACCGTCGGAGGTCATGAGGGTCTCATCGGCGGCCACGTTGGCGATGCGGATCTTGAATTCCGTGCCCCCCAGGTGGCTCAGGGTAACCTGAATCGCATCCTCGACCACCGGGAGGTTCCCGAAGGTGTTCTCGGCCATCCGTACATTGCTGTCCGTGTCGGCAGGCCCGGTGTCGGCTCCGGCCTGGCGAGGAGCCTGATCGGTTCCCAAGCCGGGTTCCTGATTCAGCTCCGTGCCGGCATCCCAGAGGTAGATCTGGTCCGTGATGTCCCCGGAGACGGCCATCCCCATCTCATCGAACAACGTGATCCCATCCCCCCGAGGGGCATAGAAGAGATCGTTCGACTGAACGAACATGGTGGCGAAGGACACCCTCGACCCCGGTCCGGCGTCAAAAGTGAACTCGTACGATCCCCCTGGCGGCAGCGGCCCCGGAGACTCCGCCCCCACCGGTGTGTTGAAGATCCCGGTAGAGGTGTAGTCATAGGCCTGGCTCACGTTCTCCACCCTTACCTCGAAGGTGGTTTCCTCCGTCATGGGCCCCGTACCGTTGTCGTCATCACAGCCGGCCAGGAGAGCCGGGGCTCCCAGGAGCACCAGTCCCGAAGCGAAAGCCCGGACCGCGGATCTCCCGGGCCTGTCTCTTCGGGGAATCCCCCCCGGTCTGTTGAATGCGGTGTCGCCTCCGGCGTCCATCAGCGTGCGTTCCATTCCTGTTGCCTCCTTCTCTGAATGTCTCGGCGTTCATTGGTCTCGGAACACTGTGCCCGGGAGGAGGGCAACGGGAGTGCCGGGGGTGGCACGAGGCGACGGAGACCCGTTAAGGTGTTCCGGCAAAGTCATTTAGGGCGATGGTCCCCACTGGGGATCGTGGACCGAGGCGTTCCATGGAACATGCTGGAGTGTTTCATGGATCGTTCTTGGAACGTTCCAGAGATCCTGGAAATGGTCTCAACGCATGAGCCGAATGCGATGGGAGAAGGCACCGCGGCCCCGGAGGATACAGCGGCCCCACGGGAAGAGGGGCCCGGAGGGTCTTCCACCCCCGGGCCCCCGAAGTCGCTCTGCTCTGGACAGGGCTCCGACCCTCCGAACGGCCTCAGCCCGTCCGCTTCACCGTCAGCTTGGCCACCGGTCCCATCCAGCCGTGGGCAGCGGGGGTGAGGTCACCAGTTCCCATGATTCCCTCGTGGAGGCGGATTACTCCACCTTCAGCCAGGGCTGGATCGCTGGTTCCGGTCCCCGGCTCGGAGCTGGGAACCCCAGAAAGCGTGGGGCAGGGAGGCACCAGATCGGCAAACGATTGGGTGTTGATCTCAGTACCGGCATCGTATGCCGAGACGTAGACGTCGACCTCATCTCCCACCTGGTTCGGAAGCTTCGCCCCGGAGACGCCGGCGAACCCGTCATTCGTGCAGATGAGCATGCTCGCGAAGGAAACGAACTCGGATCCCGGCTCGGCAGAAAGGGTCACCGTAACCGATTCCCCCGGAGCCAGTGGCCCTTCGAGCCCCACCCCGGACACGGCCACGGCAAGGGAGGACAGGTGACGGCTCCCCTCCAGCCTGCCGATCATCGGTCCAAGGTTCCCGTTCTCGGCGATTTCCTGGATTCCGGCGCTGGCGGCGCGGCCCTGGGTGAAGAATCCCAGGGACCCTCGATGAATCGCCACCAGTGGCGGGGTGAAATGCTGGCCGGTCTCGGTGAGGTTCTTCACCGTTACGTCGAAGGTGCGGGTCAGAGCGAAGGCGGAGGCCTCCGCACTCTCGTTTCGGGAGAGCGATGGTTCCGGCGCGGTAAGGGTTTCCATCTTCCCGTCGGTACAGGCTGCGGCGGCAACGAATGTCAGTAGGGTGAGGGTAGCTCTCTTCATTGTTCCTCCCTGGATCTGGGTCTGAATTCCAACGGACGGCCCGGGAGGGAGGCACAGACCGATCCAGCTGGGGAACGGGTCACGCCACACTGCTAATATCTTTTGAAACAAGGGCTTACGGATCCGAACTCCGGATCGCTCCGACTTGGCGCTGTTCCATGGAACGCCCCCTGAGGGGGATGGAACGTTCCATGGAACAGCCGGCCTCCCCGTATGCCTCCACCAGGATGGACGAGGCCGAGAAGGGTGTGGCGAACCGTCGCCATGGTCTGACCGGGCTTCACCCCTTAACCTTCCTCCTGTAACAGACCGGCCCGTGGAAGCCGGGGCTCTCGCTCTTGTCTCTCCGACCTTCTTCAGGAGGCGGACCGACACGGCCTGGCTCCGGCTTCACGCATGATGCTTCAGCGGCTCGCCGCCAATTCAGCTTCGACGGAGAAATCCATGTTTCCGAACCGCACGTATGCCTTCTCCTCCCTCCCGACGTCCGGCCTTGCGGCGGTGATCGTAGCCTTCTCGGCCTGTGCCCCCGCCGACTCGGGAGATCCGGGAGTGGAGGTCACCCTTCCCTCCAACGACGCGGTTCATGCCGCTCTGCAGACCATCTCCGAGGAGGAGATGGTTCAACACGTCCAGGTTCTGGCATCGGACGAGTATGGCGGGAGGGCGCCTTCCTCACAGGGGGAGGACCTCACCATGCAGTACCTGACCGAACAATTCGCGGCTGCTGGACTGGTGCCCGGAGGGGATAACGGCACCTGGCTGCAGGAGGTTCCCCTGGTTTCCGTCACTGCCGATCCGGACACGCGCCTGGCGATCTCCGGGAACGGCGCCGAGAGCACCTTCCAGTACGGCCCGGATTTCATCGCGTGGACCACCCGTGTGGTGGACGCCATCGCCTTGGAGAACTCGGAGCTGGTCTTCGTGGGGTACGGCACCGTCGCTCCGGAATTCGGTTGGGACGACTACGCCGGGGTTGATGTGGCCGGGAAGACGGCAGTGATGCTGGTGAACGATCCGGGGTACGCGACCCAGGACCCGGAGCTGTTCAAGGGAAACGCCATGACCTACTACGGCCGCTGGACCTACAAGTACGAAGAGGCGGCTCGGCAGGGAGCGGCCGGTGTCCTCCTCATCCACGAGACGGAGCCCGCATCCTACGGGTGGGCCACAGTGGAGAACTCCTGGTCCGGGCCTCAGTTCGACCTGGTGGCACCAGACGACAACATGAGCCGTGTCCAGGTGGAAAGCTGGATCAGCACGGAGATGGCCCATGCGATCTTCCAACAGGCAGGGCTGGACTTCGATGAGTTGAAGGCCCAGGCCGCCACCCGGGACTTCCAGGCGATATCGATGGGTGGACTCACAGCGTCCACGTCCATCAGCAACACCGTGGAGCGCTCCACCTCCCACAATTTCCTCGCCAAGATTCCCGGTACCACTCGCCCCGAGGAGGTGGTCATCTACATGGGTCACTGGGACCACTTCGGCACCGATCCGGGCCTGGAGGGCGACCAGATCTTCAACGGGGCCGTGGACAATGCCAGCGGGATCGCTGCACTGCTTGAACTCGGTGAAGCGTTCATGGCCCTGGACCCGGGCCCGGAGCGGACCGTGGTCTTCATGGGGACCACCGCCGAGGAGCAGGGCCTTCTGGGATCGGGCTACTACGGGGAGAACCCCGTGTATCCGCTGGAGAACACCGCCGGCGCCATCAACATCGATGCACTGAACATCCACGGGCCCATGAACGACTTCGTGATCGTGGGCTACGGAAACTCGGAGATGGACGACTACGCCGTCCGGGCCGCAGAGCTCCAGGACCGGGTGGTCAAGCCGAATCCCAACCCGGCTGCCGGCTCCTTCTACCGGTCCGACCACTTCCCTCTGGCCAAGCAGGGTGTGCCGGCCCTCTATGGACACGCCGGCCGGGATCACAAGGAGCATGGGGAAGAGTGGACCAAGGAGCGGTCCGACGCCTGGACGGCCGCTCACTATCACCAGCCGTCCGACGAGTACGATCCGGACTACTGGGACCTGGCCGGCGCCATGGAGGACCTCCAGCTCTGGTTCCACGTGGGCCTCGAGTTGGCCTATTCCACAGACTTCCCGGACTGGAATGAGGGCACAGAGTTCAAGGCTGCCCGGGATGCGATGATGGGAAGATAGGGCGGACCCCTAGTTCACCTATCCATGAACACCGGCACACCCCTAGTTCAGATAGGGGTGTGCCGGTGTTGGTTCCTAACCCACGAAGGCCCAGAGCCACCTCCGGCTCTTCTCGTCCAACCGCTCCGGGTCGGGCACGTGGTATAGATCCCCGGCTACGTCCCGGATCACCACACCTCCGCCCGGCACGTCCGTGGGCCAGTCATCCAGGCGGGTCTGGAAGGACCGTTCGCCCTGCACGGTCTCGACCTGCCAGGTCCGGATCTCGACCTCCTCTTCCACGTGAACGATGCGATTCACCTTCAGGACGAACCCGGCTTCCACCAGGGTTCCTTCCAACGCTGCCCGGGAGGCCGGATCGAGGTCTGATAGGTCCTCGACCATGACCACCTCTCGGTTCTCAGCGTCCCGGAGGGAGAGAAAGCGCCCCGGCTCCGACCAGGGGAAACACCGGTGGACTCGGACGGCCGTCTCTATCTCCTCGGAGCTGATCCAGAGCCGCCCATCCTCCCTGCGCTCCAGGCTCCATATCCCACTCTCTCGAAAGTCCAAACTCAAGCGGACCATTCTCTCCTCCTTTACGTCTCACGTCTACTCTCCTACCTGCAGCTGGAGCTGCAGGTTGTGCAATCGGGCGTAGATCCCACCGGGCCGAGCCAACAGCTCCTCGTGGGTCCCCGACTCGGCCAATCGCCCGTCCTGCATCACGAACAACCTCGACGCCTTGTGGAGCGTCGACAGCCGGTGCGCGATGGCGAACACCGTCCTCCCGGCAACGAGTCGATCCATGGCCTCCTGGATCTTCCGCTCCGTGTCCGTGTCCACCGCGCTGGTAGCCTCATCGAGAATCAAGATCCTCGGGTCATGAAGGATGGCCCGGGCAATGGACACCCGCTGCCGCTCACCTCCCGAGAGATTCTGCCCGCGCTCCCCCACGACGGTGTCATAGCCCTGAGGCAGCTTCACGATGAAATCGTGCGCGTTGGCCGCCCGAGCGGCCTTCACTACCTGCTCCAGGCCGGCTTCCGGATGACCGTACCGAACGTTTTCCAGAACGGACCCGTGGAAGAGGTACGGCTCCTGGAGCACAATTCCGATCTGTCTCCGGTAGTGTCCGGTCTCCAGCTCCCGGATGTCCACGCCGTCGGCCAGGATTCGTCCTGCCGTCACGTCGTAGAAGCGGGCGATGAGGTTCGTCACCGTCGTCTTGCCACCCCCGGAGGGACCTACCAGGCCGATCATCTCTCCCGGCTGGACGTCGAATGACACGCCCCGCAGAACCTGTTTCACCCCGTCGTAGCCGAAGCTCACGTCCTCGAATTGGATCCTTCCCTGGAGGGGCTCCAGGCGCACCGGCTCCCTGATGTCCACGATCTCCGGCTCCGTGTCCAGTACCTCGAACACCCGGTGGGCCGAGGTGGTGGCCCGCTGGATGGTCCGGGCCATCTGGCCAATGATCTCCATGGGCCCGATGAACATGGTCGTGTACAACAGGAACGAGACGAACGTCCCCGCGGTCAGGGTCACACCACCACTCCCGGTGCCCAGGAGCCGCGGGATGGCGAACGCCCACACCCCCACCGTGGTCCCGTGAACGGCCAGCATCAGAGCCGGCCAGAACATGGTCCACGAGTGGTGGATCCGATTGAACTCGTCCGTCACATCCACATTTCGCTCATTGAAGCGGCCCGTTTCCCGCTCCTCCTGGTTGAAGGCCTTCACCACCCGCATGCCCGGGATCGTGTCCGAGAGCACGTCCGTGACCCTCGACCACTTCCGCCATGCCCGAATGAAGAACCGATTCATATGCTCGCCATGCTTGAAGATGGCCCAGATGAACAACGGCACCGGCAGGACCATCACCAGCCCCAGCTTCCAGTCCAGGCTCAGGAGCACGGCTCCCAAGCCAATGAGCATCACCGCAGACAAAGACACATCAACAATCCCAAAGGCCAGGAAGTCCCAGAGACGGTCCGTGTCGGAGCTCACCCGCGTGATGAGGCTTCCCGTCTTCTTCCGCGAATAGAAGCCCAGGGAGAGCCGTTGCAGGTGCTCGTACAGCTCCGTCCGGAGGTCCCGGGCCACCCACTCTCCGAGAACCGCCATGTGCCGGAGCCTCACCAGGGCGGCACCCTGGCGGACCAGGTAGACCACGGCCATGGCCATGACCGCGATCCAGGCCATCCAAGCACCCCGCTCTACCGAGACCATTCCGTCCTGAACCGGCCTCACCACCGAATCGATGAGGTATCCGGCCAGGTAGGGCGGCACCAGGCTCACAAGAGTGATCAGGGTCGCCGCGACGAAGCCCATGGCCACCTGCTTCCTGTACCGACCCAGGTAGCCCACCAGGCGCCAGAGCACCGCAGCCTGGTTCCCCGCCACCAGGGCTTGTGCCTCCCGGATGGGGGCCGCCACGCTCCGAGCGTACTCCTCATCGGGGTCAGAAGGGCGCACCCTCCGCCCCTCCAATTCCTGCTCCACCACGAAGCGTACGTTCTCCACCGCCCTCCGCTGCCGGTGGGTGTACCGGACGATGGCCAACGCCGGTTCGTCCGGGGCACCCAGGAAGGTCAGGGTGTTCCCGGAAAGCCCCGGCGTCTCGACCACAGCGGTGACCTCCGATCGGGGGAAGGCCCGGATTTCCCACCTGCCCCCCTGACCGGGACGAGCCAATGCCAACTCCGATTCTCCGAGAGCCAACCAGACCTCCGTCAACCGCATGCCTGCGTCCAGATCTGCGAACGCATACAGCTGAACCGGGCGGCCGCCCCAGGCGCCCTCGATGCTCCTGCGAACCTCCACCGGCATGCGGTCCGGCTGGTTCGTGTATTTGGCGATGATCCTCTGGTCCATCGTCGTTCCGTTCATGATTCTCTCGCGTATTGCAGGTCCTTCACCTGCCTCATAGGGACACAAAAATCCGGGCTTCCTCGTACCGCATGGGGCGGCGGAAGACCGGATACATACCCTCTACTATATTTCTAGTTAATTCAGGTATCCGCCTCCCGCCAATCCGTGATTGGCGCCTGGACCCACCGGCTCAGCAGGTACGACACACGCACCCGCATCCGAGCCTTGGCCATCGGATCGATGGCGGGGCCGAAGCTGCAGGGGTGTTCAATCATGCATCGCATCTGTGAACTGGCCTTCGTGAGAGAACCGGTTCCGGGTCGCCCTCCTGTGAGGAGGGCTTCCCGGGGATTTGTTGAGGGTACATACGTGAGGGGGCCAGATCAAGTTTCTTTTTCTGGCCCCCCAAGGGCTCAGAAGGAGATCAGGACCTCGTTGGAGCAGTTGTCCGGATTGCCGACCTGGCAGACAAAGTACATATAGGTTCCCTTGGGCTTCGCTCCCAGGTCGGTGTCCGAGTAGTGCCCGCCTTCCACCCCCGTTGCGATCCGCGTGGGTATGAGGTCCACCGTCAGGAGCGCGCGCCAGACATCCACCGTTACGCTCGCGGGGGTCCAGTCCAGGAAGACCTTGTTCCTGCCCCGACGCTTGCCCTCGAGCTCAATGGCCGGGCTGGGGGCCGTCACGGTGACGGGCTTCGTGGTCTCCCCGGTGGCGCCGTCATCGTCCGTGACCATCAGGGTCACCTGGTACTCCCCAGGAGCGTCGTAGGAGTGGACCGGGTTCTGGTCCGCGGAGGAACTTCCGTCTCCGAAGTCCCACAGCCAGGAGGCCACACTTCCGTCGGGATCGCTGGACAGATCGGTGAACGTGGCCGTCAGGTCGGTGACGGTGGCCAAGAAGTCAGCCACCGGGGATTGATTCTCAGGAGACGTAACCGTCACACTCTTCGTCTCCGAGTCGTCTGCGGCACGGTTGTCCGAGACCGTGAGGGTCACCGAATAGGTGCCCGCCTCCTGGTAGGTGTGAGTAGGAGATGGACCGAACGAAACGCCCCCGTCTCCGAAGCGCCAGTAGTACGAGATCACGCTGCCATCCGGGTCGTCGGACTGATCGGTGAAGGCGACGGTCAGGTCGGTGATTTCGAAGGAGAAATCGGCCACCGGCGGGAGGTTTCCGCTCGCCGTCACGGACACCGTCCGGGTCTCCGAATCGGTGGCACCTTCGTTGTCTGTCACGGTCAGGGTGACATCGTATGAACCCGCCCCCCCGTAGGTGTGGGCCGGATCCTGGTCCGTGGAAGAATTCCCATCTCCGAAATCCCACAGCCAGGAGGTCACGGTGCCGTCGGGATCGTTGGACAGGTCGGTGAAGGTCACCGTAAGGTCGTTGGCCTCGGCCGAGAAGTCGGCCACCGGGGGCTGGTTCCCGGGAGTGGGAACCGTGACGATCTTGGTCTCCGAGTCGCTGGCACCGGCGTCGTCCGTCACGGTCAGCGTCACCTGGTACTCCCCACCGGCGCCATAGGTATGCACCGGATGCTGGATCCCGGAAGAATTCCCATCCCCAAAATCCCAGTTCCAGGATGCCAGCGTGCCGTCAATGTCCGTGCTCTCGTCGGTGAAGGAGACGGTGAGCTCCTCCAGCGTGTGGATGAACGCCGCTGTGGGCGGATAGTTGGACGGAGCCGAGAAGAGGGAGTGAAGGATATGGTTGTTCCCCCATCTCGCGTCGGT
>JBDHCH010000074.1:0-16223 GCA_039592115.1 Gemmatimonadota bacterium
CCGAGACAACCAGTCGTATTTCGTCCGGGCCCGACTCCGTCCCGGAGTTTCGCTGGAACAGGCCAACGTCACCCTGGCGGGCATCGCCGCGAACCTTCGGGAAGCCTACCCGGAGGTCTGGGACCAGACGCGAAAATTCATTCCCATGTATACGGAAGAGGTGATCATGAACCCGGTTTTCGACCGGGTCCTGGTCCCAGCTTCCATCCTGGCGCTGGTCCTGGTGGGCGTCGTGCTCCTCATCGCCTGCGCGAACCTGGCCTCCTTCCTCCTTGCCCGGGGGACGGACCGAAAGAAGGAGATCGCCATGCGGTTGGCCCTGGGTGCTCGGAGGGGGACCCTGGTCCGGCAGCTCCTGACGGAAACCTCCGTCCTTGCGCTCATGGGCGGGGTCCTGGGCATGGGCGTATCGATCTGGCTGCTGAACGCACTCGTGGGGATGGACCTACCCCTGCCTGGAGGGGTGAAGCTCGATCTTGGACTGACAGGACGGGCCTTCATCTTCGGTCTCGGGGTCACTGCCGTAACCGGGTTCCTCTTCGGCCTGGCACCAGCGCTACAGTCCACCAACCCGGACGTCGCACCGACGTTGAAAGACGAGAGCACGGGGGGCGGGAAGCCGAGACGGTTCACACTTCGAAACACCCTCGTGACAGGGCAGGTCGCGGCCTCTGCCTCTCTGTTCCTCCTGATAAGCGCCGGTCTCTTCCTTCGAAGCGCCCAAGCACGGCAATCCGTGGACCCCGGGTTCGGGCAGGAGCCCACCGCGTTCCTCTCCTTCGTGGTGTCGTCGGAGCGATACGAGGAGGAGTCGGGACGGCAATTCGTTCGAGAGTACCTGGACCGACTGGAGCAACTCCCGGAGGTGGTGTCCGCTGGAGTGGTTGGAAACATCCACCTGAACACGACCAGCACGCAGACCATGGACCTGAACGTGGATGGAGTGGAACCACCGCAGGGTCGTCGCGTCTGGGAGATCGATCAGACCATAACAGACCCCGGCTTTTTCGAAGCCGCCGGCATTCCCATTCTCCAGGGTCGAAATTTCGCAGAGACCGACGTGGAAGATGGCGTCAGGGTCGCCATCGTGAACGAAGTCTTCGCCGAACGGTTCTGGCCCGGAGAGGACCCCATCGGACAGACGGTCCGTCGGGAAAGCGGGCAAGAGTTGGAAGTAATCGGCGTGTCCCGGAACACGAAGGTGCGGACGCTGGGAGAGAGTCCCAGGCCGTTCATCTACACTCCCTACAGCCAACGGTACGGTGCATTCCTCACGGCGGTGATCCAGGTCAGGGGGCTTCCTGAGGCCGGGCTCCAGTCGGCCTTCGGAACCCTCCGGGAGATGGACCCGGAGATGGTCGTGATAGAGACCAAGACCATGGAAGAGCACCTCGGAGTCATGCTGATGCCTGCTCGCCTGGGCGCGTTGCTCTCCTCCCTCTTCGCCATCGTGGCGTTGGCCCTGGCCAGCATCGGGTTGTACGGGGTGGTGAACTATGCCGTGTCCCGGCGAAGCAGGGAGATGGGAATCCGGATGTCTCTGGGTGCTGCTCCAGGGAAGGTGGCTGGTCAGGTGGTCCAGGAGGGGATGCTCCTGGTGGGGGTGGGAATCGGGGTCGGCCTGCTCTTGGCTTTGGCCGGGGCTCAGGTTCTGCGGAGCCTTCTGTTCGGGGTGGGAGCGGTGGACCCGGCCACTTTCGTGACGGTTCCGGCGGTCCTTCTGTTGGTTACCCTCCTCGCCGCCTACCTCCCGGCCAGGAGGGCAAGTCGGGTGGATCCGGTGAGGGCGTTGAAGGCGGAATGACGCGACCGGGGGAAACGGGCTGATTCAGAAAGAGAGGAGCCGGCCCCAGGGCACCGGCTCCTCTACCTTGATCTCCGCTATTGATCGACAGGGAGGTTGCCGCTGACTCCCCACCGACTCATCTGCGAACCGGATCCTTCGGACCGATGCGATCCTTCTGAAGGAAGGGAACTCCCTCTGCCATCCACCGGGGCATAGGCTCATCCTTCAGATAGTGATCGAAGTACTGTTTCATCCTGATCTGGAAATCCTTCTGGTTCTCTTCCTTCGAAAGGTGGTGGGGTTCATCAGGATACGAGAGGAGGATCACCTCCTTTCCCATCCGACGAGCCGCATTGTAGTACTCCAGCCCCTGGTTCCAATCCACGGCCCCGTCCGCGGTCCCGTGGAGGATCATGAATGGGGTGGTGATATTCGCGACGTGATGAATGGGCGACTGGCTCACATAGAGCTCGAAATCATGGTAGGGAGAGGTGTTCATGCGCCCTTGACTCCACTCCAGAATGGGGCCATTGGGGTTCCCCGAGCTCTTGTAGTTGATGTTGTACATCGAGATGAGGTTCGTCAGCGGAGCCCCCGTCACCACGCAGGCGAACATGTCGGTCTGAGTAACGATGAAGGACGTCTCGTACCCGCCCCAGCTGTGCCCTTGAATACAGATTCGGTCAGGGTCGGCGTATCCTAGATCGATGGCCGCACGGGCTGCCGCCACCACGTCATCAAGGGCCGAGCTCCCCGGCAAGCCTTCGTCGTAGACGATGTCCGGCATCAGCACGAGATACCCGTTGCTCGTATATGTGGACATGTGAGGGCGGTCGTCATACGTGGGCATGGAATACTCGTGGTGCCGCTGACTCATCTTCTCGTAGAAGTACATGATCATGGGGTACCGCTCCCCGGGTGTGTAACCGGCGGGGAGGGCCAGGGTAGCCTGCAACTCATTCCCCCGGTCGTCGGTGTAGTCCACCAGGACCCGTTCACCCCAGGCGTACTCGGCCTGTTGGGGATTCGCCTCTGTGATGCGGCGGGGGCGGCGGAACCGGGTGTCGGCGACCCACCAATCCGGGAAATCCACGAACGTCTGCCGGGTGAAGACGACCTGGTCTGCATCTTCAGCTTTGAAGACGCCAGGGCTTCTGAAGCCGCCGGATCCCACCATGGCGTCCTCCCAAAGGAGCGGTGTCGGGGTCCCGTCGGACCGAGGTCGGAAATACCCGGATTTCTTGGTTCTTTCCCCATAGGCCGACAGGAGCAGAGGCTCGGAGGTGTCGATCCCGTCGTCCTCCGTGTCCAGGTCCACGATTCGAAATCGAATCTCGTCGAAGTCGCCGGCGCTGAAGGTCACGTTATGGCTCTCGTCCCGGTTGAGCGCCACTTGCCAGATGTCGTACTTGGTGTAGAGGAACACCCACTCCCCGTCGTTGGACCATCCCCCGACTCCCCAGGTCGGCTTCTCCACCGGCCGGTCGAAGTCCCGATTCTCGAAGTCCACCGGGCCCGATCGTTCGGTGAGGTCGACGGTCTCCCCCGAGAGCAGGTCGAAGGCCTGGACCCTGTGATCCTGATAGAAAAGGAACCAACGCGAGTCGGGCGAGGTCCCCATGGCGTTGACGAGGGTCTCGGCGATGAGAGTCTTCTCCCCGGTCCCCGGATCGATGCGGAAGACGTCGCTCCGGTTGTTCGAGAAGTCCGGGTCCAACCGGTACGAAGAATCGTCGAACCCGAGGGCCCAGCGACCATTTTCGGTGAGTTGGACCCGGGTGACATCCTCGTCGGCCAGCCGCACGAAGCGGAGGCCGTCCAGGTTCACGGCCGCCAGGTCCGTGGCTCGCCGATCTCGGCCGGCCTGGACCATCTGCACCGACTGTTCCCTCACGTCTTTCCAGTGCCAGACGTCCACGTCGGCGCGGGGCTCATCATCCTCTTCCAGCTCCTCTTGCTGCGCCTTGATGCCGACGAAGATCCTGGCCCGATCCTCACTCCACTGGGGAGAGAAAGACTCGCTGACGACAAAGCCCTCGGGGAAGTCGGTCGCGGCCGAGGGGTCGAAGATGATCGGAGGAGGGGCCGAACCACCTGATGTGGAATCCAGGCTCGCGAAGGCCAGCACTACGTTTTCCCGCCGCTCCAACCCCTCCGGCTTCTTTCCTCTCAGGACGGCCAGGGCCGTACCTTCTTCATCCCAACTCAATCCCTGGTAAAGGAAATCCCCGGTACTCAGGGGCAGGGTTCGCCCTCCGGAAAGCTCCATGAGGTAGAGCCCATTTCCGGCTTTCCCTTCGGCGTCGACCACATAAGCCAGATGGCTCCCTGCCTCGTTGAATGCGTGTTCAGCCACATTCCCCAGATTCCGGGTCATATCATTGGAGAGGTCCAGGAGAATGAGATCGGCACCGCGAACGGCATCACCTCCGCCGGCTCCTCCGCCTCCCGGGGGTCCGCCTCCCGGTCCTCCACCGGGCCTTCCCCGAGGGGGAGCGGCCCCACCCCCACCTCCGGGTGTGGGCTTTTGCACCGCCAACCAACGAGAGTTCTCGGCGAACGAGAAGGAAGCCACGTTCTCCATCTCGATGCTTTCCCCTGAGTCGAGGTCGACCAGGTGGAGGGCCCGGGGAATGGGTTCCCGCTGTTCCCTGAGACGTTCAGCCTCCTCCTCGGGAGGGGAGGTCAGGAACGCCAGCCACCTGGAGTCGGGGCTGAATACCGGGCCGGATCCGTTCACAACCGTGTCGGACGGAGCTGCATCCAATCGGTCCAGGTCCCGGATGAAGAACCGGGCGTCCCCGTCGTTGGGGGAGTAGGCGTAGGTCATCCAGCGGCCATCGGGAGAGAGAGCGACTTCGGTAATGCGGGACCACCGGCTGTAATCCTCTAACGTCAGCACCTTGAGGTCCGGATCGCCGGTGGCGGCCTGCGCCAGGGAGGCCGAGGGAGCCAGTGCGAGGAGGAGAAAGACCACGAGGACCGACGCTGACCTCACGGGTCTTCCTGCGAAAACCAACGCTAGCCGAGAGGGCGCACAGGATTGAGGAAGCAAGAGGCGAAGGATGCGGGTCATGAGAGAGCCTCCGAGAGGAACCTGACGAAGTGCACGGAATACGAAAGGAGGGGAACTTGGGGCCTCTGCTGCGTATCGGCCACCGCTCACGGGTGAGCTTCTCTCCCCGAAGGCCTCGAGGGGATCCGACCGAGCTGGCGTGGAACGCCGACCGCGGGGCTCACCCAGGGCGGATCTTCCAAGGAGATTCTTGCCATCACAGCCGCAACCGGACAAGGTTGACCATGGACCATTCGTTGGAGGTCTTCGATCGACCGGAGGCAGAGGGGGCCTCGAGCCTGACCGACTTCCTCTACCCCGCACCAGCACCCCGAAACACATGGGGCATCATCAAGTGGTGGGAGGCCCGGAGGCTGAAATACAACTTGATCCTGGGCGGATCAGGAGTCGTCTCCCTTGGGATCATACGGGTACTCTCTTCCCTTCCACCCGATTCCCTGAACATCCCGTACCTTTGGCAGCCCATCGTGATGTTCGGGCTCTTAGCCAATGCGTGCTACCTCCTTGGCCCGGCAGCCGAGATCGCGGTCGAAAAGTTGAGTCGGGGAAAGATTCTCCCCACCGGGCCAGGGTTCTTCAGGATGGGGCTGACCTTCTCGGTGGGGTTGACCCTGTTCCCAACGTTGCTCTTTGCCGTGGATTGGGGCATCCGCCTGCTCCGCTGGCTTTTCTGAAGCGTATTCCGGGCCTGCCCCGAAGACCGGCGCTTCGGTGTGGCTCCTCCAGATAGATCTCGCTCCGTCAGGGGAGGCTTCCGCGTCGCGGCTGGTCCCTCGAGGCCCTCGGACCTTCGCTCCGCTCTAAACACCGGGGAAGGCGTCGAACCATGTCTACCATCGCCGAACTCGATCGCATCGCGATCACGGTCAAGTCTCACCGCCTCCTCCACCGACTCCTCGCGGAGAACCCGAAGCTCGAGGAGATCATGCGGAAGGCCATGAACGAGACCGAGGCTCTGGTGGGAGTCCGAAACTGGGTTCTGGACGAAATCCGGGACCGGCCCGGTGCCCTGGCCTTCTACGCCAGCAAGCACCCGGATCGAGAGGACTTCCAGGTCCTGGAGTGGAGGGACTTTGCAGCGATCCGCATCCTGGACTACATCGACAACGCGGGCAGGGAGTTCCAGGATCTGAACCTCCGGGGCGAGCTGGCCGTCAGCAATCCGTTCCAACTTCTCTGGCTAGCGGTCCACCACGGTACCGGCGGCGCCAAACCAGGTTTCTTCGAGGACATGCTTCACCTCTTCCGTCAGTTCACGGGTGCCAACGGTCGGGCCCGCCCGTCCCGGGGCCAGGTGGAAGCATGGATGGAGCGGTACCCGTCGGGGCTGGATCCCCGAATTGTGAAGCTCCGGGAAGAGAACCGGGACAGGATTCTCGGGCTTATCATCGACCGCATGGATCGAGGGGAGATCGCGAGTGAGCGATTCCAGTTCGCAGACGGGATGAGCCGGGATGAAAAGATCGCCCAGGCGTTGGATTGGTGGCGGGATCCCCGATTCCACCTCACCTTCGCCGTCCGATCCCCGGAGCTCCTGAACGAAATGCTGGGGGAGTCTCTAGATCCGGACACGTTGAAGGTCCTCTTCCAGGCCCGGGACGCAGGAAT
Organism: Gemmatimonadota bacterium; assembly: GCA_039592115.1. Taxonomy (GTDB): domain Bacteria; phylum Gemmatimonadota; class Gemmatimonadetes; order Longimicrobiales; family Gaopeijiaceae; genus JBDHCH01. The sequence goes on from JBDHCH010000074.1 coordinate 6,471, forward strand.
CCCCTTCTTCGTGAACCCCTACTACCTCTCACTGCTCCACGTCCGCGTTCCCTACTTCGCCATCGGAGCCGACCTGGCCATCCGGTACTATGTCACCTACAGCACCCAGCTGGTGGAGGAGTTCGGCCATATCGTGGCTTGGGAGAAGGAAGATCTGGTGGAGCCCGGAAAACCCAACGCCGCAGGTTGGCTCCTGCCACCTTTCGACAACGTCCACAGGCGTTACCCAGACGTCGCCATCCTGATTCCCGATACCGTGGGACGCGCCTGTGGCGGTCTGTGTTCTTCCTGCCAACGCATGTTCGACTTTCAGAGGGGGCGCTTCAATTTCGACCTGGAAGCGCTGAAGCCTCGGGCCACCTGGGCAGAGAAGCTCCCGGAGCTGATGGCCTATTTCCGGGACGACGCCCAACTCAGGGATATCCTCATCACCGGAGGCGATGCCCTCATGAGCTCCGATGCCTCCCTCAGGCAGATACTGGATGCGGTCCTGGAGATGGCTAGGGAGAAGAAAGAGGCCAACGAGAGCCGCCCCGATGGAAACAAGTACGCCGAGCTGGTCCGGGTCCGTCTCGGGTCCCGAATGCCCGCCTACCTGCCCCAGCGAATCACGCCCGCCCTGGCCTCCATCCTGGCGGACTTCAAGGCCAGGGCCTCGGAGGTGGGGGTGAAGCAGTTCCTGGTTCAGACCCACTTCGAGGCCCCGATGGAAGTCACACCGGAGGCTCGGGAAGCGATTCAACGGTTGATCTCCGCAGGTTGGACGGTGACCAACCAGCTGGTGTGTACCGCGGCAGCATCCAGGAGGGGTCACTCGGCCAAGCTCAGACAGGCACTGAACGAGGTGGGCGTCCTCCCCTACTATACCTTCGTGGTGAAAGGCTACATGGAGAACAACTTCAACTACTCTCCCATCGCCAGGATCGTCCAGGAGGAGGAGGAGGAGAAGGTCATCGGGCATATTCCCAACGACTATCACGACCGAATCCGGTCTTTTCCCCTCCGTGCCGAGGAGATGGTGGAGAATATCGCCGGGCTCCGTAAGGAGGCCGACCTCCCCTTCCTCGCCACTGACCGGAGCGTCCTGAACCTCCCCGCCGTCGGCAAGAGCCTTACCTTCAGAACCATCGGGATCACCCGATACGGAAGGCGAATCCTCGAGTTCGATCATGACAGGACCCGGGCCCACAGCCCCATCATCGACCGGATGGGAAAGGTGGTCATCATCGAGTCCAAGTCCATCAGTGAATACCTTCGCCAGGTGGACGAGATCGGGGAGGACACCAGCGAGTACCAGGACGTCTTTGGATACTCCCTGGGCGAGACGGAGCCCCGAATGCCGGTGTATGAATATCCCGAGTACGAGTTCGAAAACACCGCCGAACTCTCGAACCTCGAACTGGAGTTGCAGGAGGTCGGAAACTGAACACCTTCGAACCTGCCTTGCCTTCCTTTCCCTCCTCAGGATCCCGCCCGGGCCCACCCGTCACCGCTTGACCAGGCATGGGTAATCCAGCCAGAGTTGGGAAGGATCAGCCCCGTTCCCCAAGGAGGACCCCATGTCCGACCACCCGAAGCGCGTACCCGAGACCCCATCTGCGCCAGTCTCCCGCAGGGACTTCGTCACGAAGGCCGCGGCCGTCGGAGGGGGTGCCGCATTCGCCACGGCTCTCGGGTCCGGAGTGGAGGAGGTCGCTGCACAGAAGGTCACGGCGCGGGCACCGGGACCGGATGGAGCGGAGAGCCCCGGGAACGGCGCCGGTGGGTGTGCGACCTCCGGTCCGTTGACGGTCCCCAAGCGTCCTTTCGGGAACACAGGGGCTGAGATCGCCGCTGTGGGGTTCGGCGCCGGCAGTCGTTTCTACACCTCTGTTCCCAGCGACGAGGAATCCGCCGAGTTGATCCGTCAAGCCATCGACCGGGGTGTGGAGTTCGTCGAGACCGGGGCCAACTACGGGGGCGAGGAGGGGATCAGCGAGAAGCGGATCGGGTTAGCCATGCGGACCCACCGGTCCAGGTGCTTCCTGGAAACCAAGGTGGACGAAAGGGGCTACGACGGGGCCATGCGGGAGATGGAGCGGAGCCTGGTCCGGATGCAGACCGACCATTTGGATCTCGTCCTCCATCATCTCCTCCGGAATCCCGAGGAGGTGGTAGAGGTCTCAAGGCTCGGAGGAGCGGAGGACGCCATCCGGCAGATGATGGACGAGGGCGTCGTCCGGTTCAGGGGGTTTTCAGCCCATACCCCGGAAGCTGCTTTGGAGGGAATGCGCCGGTTGGCTCCACAGGCCATCCAGCTCCCCATCAACGCGGTCCGGGTGCCGGACTTCGAGGACGAGGTAATTCTCCCCGGATCCGAGTCGGGGATCGCGTTCATCGCCATGAAAACCTGTGGAAATGGGTATTTCCACCCGGCAAACGCCACCACGCCGGACCGGATCGAACGGTATGGGCCCCCGCCGGAGGCCTGGGGGACATGGGATATTCCGGATTGGACCGATTACATCCACTACGTGCTGACGCTCCCCATCGCTGCCGCCACCATCGGCATCGATTCCTACTTCACGCTGAACGGGGTGGTCGCCGCAGCCGCTGGCTTCGAACCGTTGCCCAGGGAGCGGATGGCTTCGATCTCAGAGCGTGCCCAGATCTTCAGCTCGACGGGGTATTGGATTCCGCGCTAGATCCTGAGTCAGGACACTTGAAGGGCGTTGAAAGAGTGAGAGCCACCTTCACTTTCTGCGGCCCTTCCCCTACACCTGCGTCGGGTTGGGGCAGAGGGGAGGAAGCCTCAGTCAGAGGACCTTCGCGTACAGGATCTGTCTGACCAGGTCATAGACGGTTCCCCAGTCGCCACGCCAACTGTCGTAGTCCACCTTGTGGGTGATGACCACCTGGAGATCTGGAAAGGCGAAGATGGCCTGGCCGCTCCCCCCGAGGGCGGCAAAAAGCCGGTGACCTCCCCAGGCCTCCGGTCTTCCCACCCACCACATGTACCCGTAGTTCCAGGTGGTGCCCCCAGTGTCGGAGTACGGCTGAACGCTCCGCTCTACCCACTCCGCCGGAACGATCTGCTGGCCCCGCCACTGACCGTCTCTCAAGAAGAGGAGGCCGAACCGGGCCATGTCCCGGGCCGACATGGCGAAGTGGTAGGCTGGGTGTTCCGACATGTCCTGGTAGTAGTACCACCCGTTGGACGGCTGGAATTCCTCCATCTGTAGGGGGATCCCGAAGCGTTGGTGGATGGACTCGAAGATGTCTTCCCCGGTCAGCTCTCGGAACACGGTCCCCAGAACGTTGAAATCCCAGTTGTTGTAGTAGTAGAACGTCCCCGGCGGGTGGCTCCCTCGCTCGGGCCGGGCGTCCTTCATGGACTGGCTCTCCGCTGCAGCCTCGTGGTAAACCCCGGAGCGGGCCATGATGAGGTGTTCCAGAGTGGCCTGCTTCTCTTCCGGAGTGAGGGACGGCGGCAGATCGTCGACCCCCAACTCCTCCAGCGTGAGGCTCAGGTCGATGGTCCCGTCGTGAACGAAGATCCCGTACAGGGCACTGAGGAAGCTCTTCCGGCAGGATTGGACGACGTAGTTCTTGGACACTCGCCCGTATTCCCACACGGACACCCCCCGGTCCACCACCATGAAGGCGTCGGAGCCCATTGCGCTGGCCATCTCCCCGGCCCCCTCCAACCTGGTTCTCGACCAGCCGAGGGCCGCCGGCGAGGGTGCCACAGTCCACGTGGTCCCGGGGTACCCGCTGCCGTCGCCGAGACTGCGGGGATCAACGAGCTCGGAAGGATCGATTTCGTCGTCCTGGCAGCTCCCGCACGTGGAAGTGTCTGAGCAGCCTGAGGCGAGGATGAACCAGAGGGTCACAGCCGGGATCGAGCCGGACCCCCACGTGTGACGACCGATTGAACCGTTCATATCAATGGTACGGGGTGAATGAGGCATTCCTACCAACCCGCACCCTTATTCTTGGACCGGCTTCAGGGGCTGGAGAGACACGGGCTCCACCTACTCGGCCCGGAGGCTTTCCATGGGATCCGCCCTGGCCGCCCTAAAAGCCGGAGCAACGGATGCTGACACCACGGCAAACAAGAGGAGTCCCGCTCCCACGGTGAAGGAGACCGGGTCGATGGGACTGAACCCGATGATCAGTACCCGGAGGAGGTGCGCGGCGGCAGCGGCTACCAGTAGACCCGGTACCAACCCTATCATGGCCAGGCTCAAGCCCTCCTTCACGACCATCCGGACCACGCGTGCAGGAGCCGCACCCAATGCGATCCGAAGCCCGACCTCCCTGGTCCTCTGGCTCACCGAGAACGCCACGACGCCGTAAATCCCCAACATCGCCAGTGCCAGGGTGAACAGGCCCGCGATCCCCAGTGCTGAGGCGAGAATCCTGTGGGGATCGGTGGCGTTGTCCGTGACGTTCTCCATCAGGTCGACTCTGACCACCGGCAGGTCCGGATCCAGATCCGCCACCTGCAGACGGAAGGTGGGGAGGAGAGGTCGGGGGTCGCCCGTGGTTCGGATGTGGAGGATCACGTCGCTCTGATACCACTGTCCGAACGGGATCCAGAGGTGCGGCTCGGGCTCTTCATTGATGGTCTTGAAGGGGATGTCGGCGACGACGCCTACCACCAGGAATGGATCGCGCTCACCGCGATTGATGTACTTCCCCACACCACTCTCCCCGGGCCAGAAGTGCCGGACGAACGCTTGGCTCACGAGGACCACCTTCTCCGCGTCCGCTCGGTCCCGGGGCAGGAGATCCCTCCCTTGAAGGAGTCGGATTCCCAGGAGGTCGAGATATCCGGGCGAAACAATGGACATCCCCGCATTGGCGTACTCGTTGGGAGCCGGCACGTATCCCTCCGGTTCCAGCCCACCGATCACGGTGCTCCCTCCCTGGAGAGGCACCCAGGTTGCCAAGGCGGTGCTCTCCACATCCGGAAGCGTCTCCAAACGGTCCCTGAGACCGGTCACGAACTGTTTGCCATCCTCCTCACCGTAGTCCCCATGGGACAAATCCAGGGAGAGGACCGCAACATTCTCGGGTTGGAACCCGAGATCCATGGACGAAGCGCTCGTGAGGCTCCTTACCAACAACAGCGTAATCAGCACGAGAACCAGGGATCCACCCACCTGCACACCCACCAGGAGGTTCCTCATCCCAAAACGCCGGAAGGACAAGGGACGGGTTCTTCCCTTCATGGCCGAGACGAGATCCGCCTTCGAGGCCTGCAAAGCCGGGAAGAGGCCGAAAGTGAGCCCGGTAAGAAGGGAAAGGCCGATCGTGAATGCAGCCACCCGTCCGTCCACCGAGAACTCAGCCCCCGGCGGAGGCAGGATCGCCCATCCCGACCCGGCGAGGGATGCGATCCAATGTGTGAGGAGAAGGCCCAGACCCCCGGAAAGACCGAAGAGGATCAGGTTCTCGGTGAGGAGCTGTGATGTGATGCGCCGTCGTCCGGCTCCCACAGCAGAACGGATTGCGACCTCTTCCCGACGCCGATAGGCACGGGTAAGGAGGAGGTTCGCTACGTTCGAGCAAGAAATGAGAAGGATGAGCCCCACAACCGCCAGGAACCCGAGGACCGCAAGAAACGGTGCGCCGTTCTCCGGGAGCATCGCCTCCCGGAAGGTCCTGACCACCAGGTCCCGGGGATCGTTGCCGTCCCGAGTCCAGTACTCCGGATGTTCATCGGCGAGGTGTTGAGCCAGGGTTGTCAATTCCGCTTGGGCCTGCAGAGGCCCGATCCCGTCCTGCAGCCGCGCCACGCCGGTGTACGCCTGCCTCCCTCGATTGTCTCGGTGCTCGATGACAGGTACTACCAGCTCCAGGAGCACCGGCCCCCCAACCCCCACCATCCCCTCTGGGCCCACACCAACGATCGTGTGGCTATGACCGTCAACCAGGAGGGACGCCCCCATCACGCCGGGGTCCCCGTCGAACTCGCGTTGCCAGAGGTTGAACCCGATGACCGCTACCCTGCCTCCGGAATCGATGTCCTCGGGCAGGAATCCCCGCCCCCGAATCATCCGAATTCCCAGAACGTCGAAGTAATCCTCACTGACCTCGATGCCCGAGACCTGCCGGGTGGTGGACGGGGTGAATCCCACACTGAATCTCCGGCCGCTGACTACGGCGATCCCATCCAGGGTCTCTGCCATGGTCTTGAGATCCAGATAGTCCGGGAAGGAGAGAGGGCCTCGAGAGAAACGACGGCTTCCCGAGAACACCCGAACCAACTCCTCCGGCTCCGAGGCATGCGGGAGCGGGCGGAGAAGCACAGCGTTTGCCACGCTGAACAGTGCCGTGGATACGGCGATCCCGAACGTCAGCGAGAATACCGAGACCACCACGAAGCCTGGAGTTCGGGAGAGATTCCTGACCGCGTAGCGGACGTCCTGGCGGAGCGTATCCAAGAGGACGCGCCATCCTCCGGGCCCCACGGAGCGGCTTCCCTTCCCCGAGCGAGGATCGAAGCCCTTCCCCGTCTTTCCGGACCCCGCCTTCCGGGCCTCTGCCCGGTCCTGTGAAGCCGCCCGAAAGAGGGAAGTGAACTCTCTCCAGAGGAAGGCCGAGAATTTGCCGGGGCCGGCATCCTTGGCATCCCTCCCAAGGTCCCGAAAGACGGCCTGGGCCTCGGCCCCATAGTCTCGTGACATGCCGGGAAGAAGGGTTCTCTGGAGAAGGGAGTAGAGACGAGCCGAGACGGGAAGGAGGAGGTTCAAGGTGCGACCTTCCCCGTGGCAGGCACTCCTGACGGGTCAAGGAGTCCTTTTTCCGCTACCATCCGCTCCAGCCTGGTGATTCTCAGGCCCTCCGCCCTGGCCACGTCACGACCCCACTCGGTGATACGATACACCTTCCTTTGGGGTCCACCGGACTGCTCGTCCGAGTCGGAGGACGCTTCCTCGAGGAATCCGCTTTCGACCATCCTTTTGATGGCGGCATAGGCGGTGCTGGTCCCAAGAACCATCTCACCCCCCGTTCGGGTTTCGATGTCCTTGATGATGGAATAACCGTGTAGCTCCCGATCCAGGAGGGACAGGAGAATCTGAAAGGAGTGAGGGGCCAGGGGGACGTGCCGGTCCAGGTCGTCGGAGTGCGTCATAAGATCCTTCGCCAGAGGCGTTCGAGACGGGACAACGCTATTCCATACGATGGAATAGTGCTCCGGGTTTCTTCCATGGACCCCCTCTGGGAGTACGTACCCTTGCCGTGCGGATACGTCGATGTACGTAGAGGCTGCAGGAGAGAGATTTCCTACACTAGAACCTCTGGAGGAATCCAACTTCAGGAACCTCAGTCGTAGGAGGAGAAATGGACATCCATCTCGCTCCGGGGATTTCCCTTATTCACTCGCACGCTTCCTTCCGGCTGGCCACTGGGATCGTTCTCTCCTTTCTCTTGGCCTGCACTCCTGACGGCGCGTCCGACCTCGAGATCGTTCGCAGAGACTCGGCTGGGATTGTGATTGTGGAGAACATCCTTTCTGCCCCCATCGAGACTGGGGGCTGGGCCATATCGGAGGGACCGGTCCTGTCCATCGGGACCGTGGAGGGGGAGGATCCGTACCAACTCTATGGTGTCGCCGGGGCACATCGGTTGGAGGACGGCAGAATCGCCGTCGTGAATGCCGGGAGCAGGGAAGTGCGGATCTTCGACGCCAAGGGGATCCACCTTGCCACATTCGGGCGCCCGGGCGCCGGACCGGAGGAGTTCGAAGCACCTGTCCTGGCCGGGGCGATTGCCGACACCCTCCTGGTTCTCGACCGAGCCCACCATCGTATCGCCTACCTCCATCCCGACCTCGGCTTCGTCCGGTTGGTCAGAGTGAGCGACAGCGTTGGCGGATACCTGAACCCCTCTGGCACGTTCTCGAATGGACAGGTCGTCTTCGGCGGAGCCTTCGACATGCGGCGAATCGGGGAGTTGCGAAACGGGATGAACCGCGCCCATACGTTCTACCGATCGTCCAACCCCGACGGATCCATGGGAACCGACTTCGGTGATAAGCTCGGTGCCGAGTTCTTCATCAGGGATTTGGAGGGGAGCGGTCAAGACTCCCGGCCGGCCCTGATCCCATTCGGGAAGGCGCCGGTTGCCACGGTTTCCCCTAACTACTTCTTCTTCAGCGACATGGGCGGGTGGGAAGTCGATGTCTTTCTCCCAACGGGTGATCCGGTCCGGTCGATTCGCACCAACCGGGAGCCTGTGGCGGTGACCGCCCGGGACGGGGAGTTGAACATCGAGAACGTTATCGCAGGGGTCGGAGACCCGGAGCAGGAGACCCAGATCCGCCAATACCTTGGAAGCCTTCCCCTTCCCGGCCACTTTCCCCCCTTCGGGAACCTCATGGCCGACGTGAGGGACCACCTGTGGGTGCAGGACTTCCAACGGCCGGGAGCGGAGAACAGGGCGTGGACGATCTTCGACGAAGCCGGTGGACTGGCTGGCAGGGTCACGCTACCGGAACGATTCAACCCCTTTGAGATCGGTGAGGACTACCTCCTGGGCGTTGGATGGGACGAGATGCAGGTGGAGTACGTCAGGATGTATCACCTCTTCCGATCCTCAGGGAGTTGAGGGAGGCGGTACCCGGTGGCTCGCGGGTCCCTCTGTTCAGCCCCATTATTCCGGCAGACCTTCAACCGCTCCCGAAGCCATGAGGAGGCCACTCGTGTCCGTTCTCCGCCGAGATTTCTTGAAGGGCGCAGCCGTTGCCGGCGTCGGTGCCACCCTCGGAGCATCCGGTGGTTCCGGTCCGGAGGTTCGAGCCGGACACCGCGCCTCCACCCCCCAGGCCACGTCCCACGGTAAGTCCGTTCACACCGTATTGGAACGAGATCCCCCGTTCATCTACGTAGACCCTTGTATGCAGATCTGGCCGGACGCGGACTTCCATCTGGCCCACCGACATGGAGTCACGGCCTACGCCGTTACCGCATGGGATCCGCATGCGGACATCGCTGCCGCCACCGATGGTATCATGTACTGGCACGGGATCACAAACGAACACCCCAACCTCACCGTGGTGAAGACCGTCGAGGACATCCGGCAATCGAAACGCGATGGCAGAGCGGGACTTCTCCTGGCGGCCCAGGACGGTGATTGGGTGGGCTACGATCTGGGTCGGATACAGGCGTTCGCCGATCTGGGCCTGCGGATGATGCTATTGGTGTACAACGCCACGAACCAACTGGCCGACGGGTGCTTGGACCGGACCAACGGGGGGTTGACCCGTCTCGGCCAAAGGGTGGTGGACGAATGCAATCGTACCGGGATCGTTCTGGACTGCAGCCACACGGGCAAGCGGTCTACCCTGGAGATCATGGACCGCAGCGCTCACCCCTGCGTGTTCAGCCACTCGAACCCCGACGCCATCGTTCCGAACCCTAGAAACATCGACGACGACCAGATCAGGGCTTGTGTGGCCAGGGGTGGAGTCGTCGCCCTGGTGTCCTGGGGTCCTCTCTGCATGCGTCCCGGTACTACCCACCGGCCGACGATGGAGGAATTCTTCCAGCTCACCGATTACGTGGCGGAGTTTTCCGGGAATCTGGATCATGTGGCCATCTCTACCGATATGTCCATCGGAACCTACCCGGATCATCTCCACGATCCCTGTGGACCGCCCGAGTACCCGGATATCGCCGCGCAGTACAACGAGCATGTGACCGCCGATTTCCGCTCTCCGATGCGCCAGATCGAAGGGTTCGGAGACTACGCCGATATCCTCCA
>JBDHCH010000075.1:0-15636 GCA_039592115.1 Gemmatimonadota bacterium
AGGGAGGAAGGAGAAGACTCCAAACAGAGGGGGTGGGGCCCGGACCGGGGGGCAGAAAGGGGGGTGACGTGGGGTTACTTGGGGTTGCCAGGGGCCATGAGAAGGCTGTGGCCCGCAAGGCGTAAGCTGCTGTGGTTGTTGGTATTTAGGTTCAGCGGGGGGGCGCCGAAGAGCGTCGGTAGCTGCGGTTTTTGAGACCTCCGCGTCTGCCACTTCCGCCACCCCGGCAGCACCCCATCGACAGCTCAGACCGTGATGTTATGCCCAGAAGTATGGTGGTTGACTCACTTTTCCTCAATGCCCTCAACCCCGGGAAGTCCCGTTGAGCCAAGCGGGCACCGGTGGGGCGTACCCCGATGATCCCCCTACCGCACCCCCACCGAGGTGGACACCGTTCCCCCCTTCACCGAGGAATAGGTCACATCAAGCGTCCCGGACCCGCGGACCAGGTACTCGACGGTCCGGACGGTTCGTCCAGGATGGCCGCTTCGGATCAGGATCCGGTTCAGGTTTCTCTGGTCGATCATCTGCGTCTTGCCGGGCCGGTGTCTGTCCACCACCCAACCCGCCGCAAGGATCTCCACGTCTCCCTCGGCCTTGAGGAGGTCCGGCCGAACGGCCTTGGTAGTCCTGGCTCTGTCCATGATGGTCGGAACCAGCCGCTCGTTTTCGATGTCCACGCGGACCCTGAACAGCCCACTTCCCAGACTCTCCACGGTGGAATCGCCCATCTTCATCATGGGCAGCTGATCGGCGTGGTAGAGGGTGAACGCCATGTTGCGGTGGAACACTTCCATGCTCATGAAGCGGGGGTTGATCCGGTTCCCGAACTTGGTCCAGCCGCCCATCTCGACCTCACCGAACTCGGGATGCTCGAAGGGAGCCCACTCTATGAAGTTCTCTCCAAACTCCAGGTGATCATCGAAGAATAGCCGGGACAGCCCCCGGCCGATGGGTGAGCGGGGATTCTGCTGCTGTTCGGTCAGGAGGGGGCTCTGGAAGTATTGGCCTCCGTTCCAGAGCTCGTTCAAGAACGCGACGATTCCGTGTCCGTCGTTGGCCCAGTCGGTTGATCCTCCGTGAATGGTGTAAAGCCCCTGCCAGGTGATGTGGTAGTTGAACCAGGGCAGGATCCTCTCCCCGTTCTCGCCGATCTCGTCGTAAACTCGAATATCCGAAGGGTCGTAGTCCCCCTCCCAGGCCGAGCCCGGGGGCCGGAGGATCATTCCAGCTGCGTTATGGTAGGTTTGAAGCCCGGCAATGTTTGGGTGGGCAGCAAACCACTCCTGGGTGGCACGGGATTCGGGTAGACGGAAGGGGTAGTCCATGGATCCGTTCTGGACATAGTTCGGCTGCCAGTCGGATCCGTAGTTCCGGTTTCCGTCGTATCCGCCCACCGGATCTTCGTTGACCCGCCCGTCGCCGTCGTTGTCCAACCCCTCAGAGCCCAGGAGTACCCAGTCTCCCTTCTCCCAGGGAGCCACGGCCTCCATGATCCGGGGGTCATGCTGGTTGAGTCGGTGCGTACCTTCCCCGGGCGTGTACTTCCGGATCTGCTCGATGACCCCGTTTCCATTCAGGTCATCCGCGTCGTCCTCGTCAAATCGGCCATCGCCATCCGAGTCCACCGGGACGTGACCGGTCCGGCCTCCCTGCCCGGTGTTGTCGAGAAAGAAATCCCGCCCGTCCGGGTTGATGGTGGGCACGATATAGAAAACCCGTTCGTCCACCAGCCGGGTGATCTCCTCGTTTCGCCCGTAGTTCTCCATGAGAAACCAGATCGTGTAGAGGCAGACCTCTCCCCCTTGCACCTCGTTCCCGTGAACGTCGGCTTCGATGTACATCCCGGCTTTGCCCGACTCGGGCCCGGTGTCGGGGTTGTTGATGGTCATGACCCAGAGTTCCCGTCCTCCATAACTGTTCCCCATGGATGACAGGGTCAGGAACTTGGGCCAGGTCTCGGCCATCAGCTTCATTCGCTCTCCGACCTCGTCGTGGTCGAGCCACCGGTCCCAGCTGAGGTTCAAGGTGTGCTCGGGATCGGAGCCGCGCTTCGTCTGCGCATGAGCTGCTTCCGGGACCGGGAGGGGAAGGACGGCAAACGCGAGGGCGGCGAACGAGGTGGCCGCCAATATCCTTGCGATTCTCATGATCCGCCTCCTCACCTGAGGGTTAGGGTTCGAGAATCGTGGCCGGACTTCTGGGAGATGAGCTTGATCTCCACCTCCGCCCCCTCCCTTCCACGGATGACCCAGGTGACCTCTTCCCTGGATCCAGATCCGGCCAGGACCCCCACCGAAGCCGTCTTGTCAGCACCCGTGAGTATGGCGTCGGGATCCACCTGGATCTGGACGGAGGTGGGGCCCACCGACCGGGATCGGACGCCGTGCTGTGTGGACGTAGGGAAGAACCCCACGTTTTCCACCTGAACAGTGATGGTGAAGACCTCTCCCCCGAGGGCCTTTACCTCGGTATCGGCGATCCGCACTCGGGGGAGCATTCCGGCGAGCCTCACCAGGAACTCGCCGTGCTTCCGGCCCAGCTCTGGCAGCCGGGCGGCTGGCGGATTGTGGGTCACGTAGGGAATGAACCCACCGATCTCGACTTGGCCCAGCTCGGGGTGTTGGAAGGGCGCCCAGTCCACAAACGCTTCGATGTTCGCCGAGTCGAGGCTGGCCAGCATCTGTACGTCGGCACCGCCATCACCCTCGGAAGCAGCAGTGCGGGCCCCGGCTCCCGGAGCCGTTTGAGCACCTGCTCGGCTTCTGGCGCCAGCTCTGGCACCTCCGACGGTGTCGCCCCCACCCCCCGCCCCCTCCCCTGTCGCCTTGGGGATCCCCCAGCCGGGGGTGCTGAAGGACGGGACACCGAAGTGGTAGTACCCGTATTGGAAAAGGGCACCCTCCGGCCTGCGATGGACGGGGACAGCCTCGATTCCCGTGATCTCCTTGTAGGCGTCCGAGACGGCCTTGAAGTACACCTGGTCCCCCGTCGCCACGGTCGTCGCGGGGCGGGTGCCCGAACTGGGATCATTATCCCTGCCGGGTTGGGCGCCCCTGAGCCAACCGCCGCCCCCACCCCCCCGGGATCCCCCGCGGCGCCCACCACCACCACCACCACCGACGGCAAGGACTCCCACGTCGAACACGGTGTCGTTGGCCATGACCGCAAAGCCCGGGAGTTCCAGGACCTTCGCCGCGGCCAGCGTTCCCCGGGAATCCGGGGGGGTTACGAGGTTGTCGGTTTCACCAAGCGTCACAAACGCGGCGATGTTCCGGTGGGAGATCGCAAAATCCATTACGGCGCGGGACTCCACCTCGCTCACCATGTGAGGTCCGGCATCGCCCTCCCAGTAGGGATAGGCGTGCTGGAAATTCCGGTTCAGGTCCACCCCTCCCGGCCCATCCTCATTGATGAAGCCGTCTCCGTCTTCATCCGTGCCCTCGGTAAAGAGTTTGTAGGCCCCGCGTTCCCCCTTGGTGGCGTCGGCCCTTCTCATGACCCGTTCATCCTCGGGGTGGATCATGTACCGGCCGGCAGGATCCGGGACCCTCATGACGGTGATATACCCGTCTCCATTCAGGTCCTCGGGCCCGTCCTCGTCCATTCGCCCGTCGTTGTCTTCATCCCAGGGGCGGGCGTTCGTCCTCCTGTTCGCCTTCACCGAGGCGAACAGGGCTTCGGCCCCGTCAGGATTCAAACGGGGGAAGAAATAGAGGACATTCTCGGTGAGGATCCTCTGGACGGCCTCCAGATCCCGGTTCTGGACTACGTAGCGGAGAGATTCCAGGGCTAGATGGCTCCCCACTAGGTGATCGCCCTCCAGGTTCCCGACGATCAGAACACCCGGGCGTTGGTCGAGGGGTGCGCCGCCCGGGTCACCGACTTCCACCATCCAGACCTCCCGGCCTTCCAGGGTCGTACCAACCGACTTCATGGCCGCCAAGTCGGTCGAGTTGACCAGGGTGCGAAGCTCCCGAGTCAACCCGGCGTGATCCAGGTATTCTGCCACCTGACCCCGGGCCGATCCCACGAGGGCCAGAATCGGGATGAAGGAGAGGGCTACCCCCATCCCTGGTCTTGAACCGAAGGTCTTCATGGTCCGCGCTGCCTCGTTCATGAAGGTTGTCGTTGACTCGATTTGTGGCCCCATTCGCCTGGAGAGGCGCAGTTGAAATACGGTCTTCGGGTCCCTTTCACCAGAGGGAGGCTGAGGCCGTGTTCCAGATCGAAGGTCGCGGCCCGCTGGGGTCTCCCTCGCCCCGGGCAGTGAGTCAGGACCCCGCACCAGATCGTGCCGCCGGGGTCGGTGCGAAGAGGGGAGCGGTGCGTTCCGGTTGACACCGACCCGCTGGCCCTTAATCTGGTTGAAATTCCCCGGAAATCCCTTGAGGGAGATCGACCATGCCTCGCCCGCGCCGTATGCCATTGAACACCCTTGTGGCGGCCCTCCTGCTACCCCTCTCCTCTGCCCAGGCCCAAGAGAAGGTCATGGCGCTGGGAACCTACGATTTCCATCACTATTACGAGTACCAGGAGCTGACCGACTTCCTCACGGATATGAGTGAAGCCCACCCTGCCCTCACCCGTCTCGAGGCCATGGCCGAATCCCAGATGGGGAGAAAGGTGTGGATGTTCGTCATCAACAACCCGGCCACCGGCCCGGAGGAGGACAAGCCCGGGATCTTCATCAACCAGATCCACGCTGGTGAAGTCATCGCCTCCACTTCCAACCTCTTCACCATTTGGCACCTCCTGGACAACTACGGGAAAGATCCCGCGGTCACCGACCTCGTCGACCACAACGTCTGGTACATCGTGCCCCGCCTGGATGTGGACGGGGCCGAGGCCTATCTGACGGGGAGGCCGGCGGGTGTCGATCCGGACCCAACGGACAACGACGGTGATTTCGCCTTTGACGAAGATCCCCCGGAAGACGTGGATGGGGACGGGCACATCGTCCAGATGCGCAAGGTCGATCCCAAGGGAGACTGGAAGATCTCCTCGTCGGATCCCCGGATCATGATCAGGAGGGCCCCCGACGAAGTGGACGGCACGTTCTACGAGATCTTCACCGAGGGCCTGGACAACGATGGGGACGATGAGGTCAACGAGGACGGGTTCAGCACTGGATTCTTGTCGAACCGCAACTACCCTGGAAACTGGCGGCCCGACGCCGTCCAGGGGGGCGGTAAGCTGTATCCGATGCAGGAAGGCGTCACGCGGGCGGAGGTGGACTTCGTCGCCAGCCATCCGAACATCACCCTCTACATCCAGAGCCACTGCTGTGGCCGGGTGATCCTTCGTCCGCCCACGACCGCCACCGACCGGGAGTTCCCTCAGACCCAGGACCTGAGGCTCTTCCAGGTTGCGGCTGCACGGGCCTTGGATCACTCAGGGTGGAACCTGGCCACGTCGGTGTTCGAATGGCGGTACCCTCCGGGAACTCCGGATCGGAAGCCAACCCAGGTCTATCGGGACAAAGAGGGAAACTTGAAGAATGCCCCGGCAGGAATGTTCGAAGAGGATGAAGAGGAGGACCCTGGCCTCTACGCATTCCAGAATGAGTGGCACGATTATCTGGGGGACCGAGGGTATTTCGCCTGGGGGAGCTCCCTGGAGACCATGTACAACATGTTCGGGATCTTCGCCTTCGCAGACGAGCATTGGGCACATCCAGACTACAACGGAAACGGATCGATCTCGGAACGGGAGCGGCTCCGGTGGAACGACGAGGAGATGGACGGAGCCATCTATGTGGATTGGCACCCCTTCCGCCACCCCACTCTCGGTGACGTCGAGATCGGCGGTTGGATCAGGACCAGGAACTCCCCCCCGGAGGGGCCCCTTGTCCAGGCCGAATCGGAGATGGGCAACGCCTACAAGATCTACATGGCCGGCCTCACACCGCGGCTCGAGGTGAAGACTGAGGTGTCCGTCGCGAACGGAGAGATCGGGGTCTATCAGGTAGATATCACCGTGGAGAACACCGGATTCCTCCATACGGCTCTGGAGCAAGCCCAGGCTCTCCGGGTGGTTGACGAGATCATACTCGAAGTCGCCACTGACCAGAACCTCGAGATCCTGTTCGGCGAGGCGAAAACCAGAATCGGCCATATCAACGGGAACTCAGAGAGCCAGGCCGTCTCCTACCTGGTCAGGAAGAGGGACCTTTCCACCGAAGCAGCGCTCACGATTTCGGCGAAGGGTCAAAGAGCTCTGAATGCCGAGGTGAAGGTGGTGGTGAGGTAGGGCTCCTGCCCCGGAAGGGAAAGGGGGGCTCACGCCGCGTCAGGATCACCAACCAGATAGTCAGCGCGGCGGCGCCAAGGGTGTTCCGAGCCCCGGCTCCAACGGGTCCTCCTGTGCCCAGCCCATTCGTCGATATCGTCAATCCGGCCGGCCGAGATCTTCTCCAGGAGATCCAGTGTTTCCCCGGAGGGCCCCAGTCCCAGCTCAACCGTCATTCGACGACTGAAGGCTTCGAGCTCCGACGCGGCCTGTCCGCGGTTTCCTGACCACGCCAGGAGGGATCCGATGCGGCGCATCACCGCCTCGTCGAAGGGTCGGTGGCGGAGAGTCCTTCGCCACCAGGCGAGAGCCTCGGTCAGGTTTCGCTTTTCCTCAGCCTGAAGCGCCAACCCCTTGGCCACGTTCGCCGCGGTAACCCTGAGGTCAAACCGGCGCTCATCAGCCCATGCCCCGAACTCGGGACTGTCCGGCAGGCTGAACCCCGATAGGAAATCGGACTTGTACGCGTCCAGCGCGGCCTCAGGCCAACCGGCATTCACTGCCTGCGTGAACGCTTCGACATCGCAGGTAATTCGGGATCGGTTCACCTGGAGGCCCGGTGACCCGTTCCCGTCAAGGATGTCCGGGCCGAGTTCGTCCCGGAGAACGTGCAGAGATTGCCTGAGAGAGTTCCTCCCTTTGGACCCGTTCGATTCCGGCCAGAAGGTGCCGATGACCTCCTCGCGGCGCTGAGGTCGATTCAACTCGTCGCAGGTGAGGTAGATCAGCAGGGCGAACAGCTTGGTTCGCCGCATGATCCTGTTGAGGGGGCTACCATCCTCATCGCTGAGGATCGGCTCCCCGAATGCACACATCCGGAACATAGATTCCTTGCGGTCCCGCTAAGTGCAACGGCATGAAGATGTAATGTCTATTATCAAATCTCACTTCATGTGTTTACGGAGTGCAAGGAAATTAATTCGCCGTATCCCGAGGGGTCCCCACCCGGACGAGCTTCTTCTTCGGAACCCCGGGGTGGGGGCTGGTGCGGGGGCTCGAGGCGGAGGTGCGGCAGGATGCGTGAGCCGGAGGCTGATGAGACGGGCCGCTGGAGGCCACGCTCAAGCCGCTCCCAACACTCGCGTTCTGGAGCTTCAAAGGGCAGTTTCAGGTCCCACGTTCACTCCGAGAATGGATCGAACCATGGGTGGCAAAACCCGACTCCCCATCACCAGACGCCGCCTTCTCAAGGCTGCCGGAGCCGGCGTTGCCGGTCTGGGTCTTTCCACCCTTCCCTCCGGGCTGTTCGGCGGGGAGGCTACCCCGGGCGAGAAGAGCCCAACACCGTCTGGCCGCTCCCAGGACCCATATTTCCCTCCGCCCGAGTCGGAGGGGGGGTGGCGGATCGGGGATCCATCGGCCGCCGGAGTCCATGCGGGTCTTCTTCAGGATGCGATCCAATACCATGACCGGAGCTTCCTCACCTCGAGTTACGGCGGTGCTCTGGTCATCGTCTTCAGGGGACACCTCATCGCCGAGAGCTACACCACCGGGACAGAGGGCGGACCCCAGCCGTGGACGGTCCAGACCTGTAACGACATGAAATCGTCGACCAAGTCGGTCTTCGGCACTGCAGTCGGAGTGTTCCTGGCCGAGTACAAGGACCGGGTGACCTTGGACACATACCTGGTCGGGTCTTCCCGGGAACGCTCGCTGATTCCCCAGATCTGGGACCAACCCATCACCGACGAACGGAAAACTCGTATCAAGGTCAAGCATGCGATTTCGATGACGTCGGGTCACGAGACCCGGGAACCGTGGCTGGCCCCCACTGCCCGGTCACACTTCCCGGGGTATTCCGGTCCCTTCCAGATGTACGAGTATTGTTTCGGATGGTGGGGATTCGAGGGAATCCCAGCCCACCATACGCTCAAGTTCGAGCCGGGGTCCGAGTTCAACTACAGCAACTATGGCCTGGAGCAGCTGGCCCTTGCCATGCGGAACATCTCCGGCGAACAGGTGGGTCCCTACCTGTACGATCGCGTCCTCCGACCCATCGGGTTGCCCCAAGGGATCAGGGACAACGGCTACCGGGACATGCCCTATTTCGACGGCCGTGAGTTGAATTTCTCAGGAGTGCCGGGCTGGGGGGTGGGTGGGGGTGCGGGGTGCGATGCCTATGGCGCCGACATGAGCGACAGCCCCATCGGGTACAACTCGGTCGTGGGTAGCACCTTCAGGTGCACGGCGCGGGATTTCGCCAGGCTTGCCTACCTCTGGCTGAACCGGGGGCGGTGGGGTGGAACGCAGCTCGTCCCCGAGGAGTGGCTGAGGGTGGCCACGAGTCGGTACGTCCGGGAAGACGGCTCGACTCCGTCTCCATACGGCTACACTTTCTGGATTCAGGATGAGCTGGACGGAGTGCCGAACGACCTCTTCATGTCCCGGGGCCACAACCTCAACCACAGCTACGTGATCCCCAGCCTGGACCTGGTCGTAGTGCGACAGGGAAACCAGAACCGACAGCCCAGGGACGAGCCGCCCTTCGCGACGACCCTCATTCAGAAAATCGTGGCAGCTTTGCCGGGTGGGGGTGGCTGAATTCTTGACCGGTTAGCTCGGCCAACACCTCGCGATAGCATTGGTACCGCGACCAGTGGACTCCCTCTCTCACCCGACCG
Source organism: Gemmatimonadota bacterium (assembly GCA_039592115.1). Classification (GTDB taxonomy): domain Bacteria; phylum Gemmatimonadota; class Gemmatimonadetes; order Longimicrobiales; family Gaopeijiaceae; genus JBDHCH01. The sequence goes on from JBDHCH010000075.1 coordinate 8,913, forward strand.
CCGGCGAGAGGCAGATACCGGCCGGATCGGAGGAGAGGAGGGACGGAGCCTTCGAGGGTTTCCCTGACCAGGTCGGGGGATCCGCTACGAAGGATGCTGAGAGGGATCCCGCCGATGAGGCCGAGCTCGGACCCGAATCTTTCGCGAACCCGGCGGTAGTCCAGCTCCGGCACCTCGGCGGCTTCCGATATCCAAAGAATGGATACCCCCGCCTCGATCAGGGCCGGGAACAACAGGCTGGTGTCGCCGTAGGTACTGAGCAGGATGTTCTCGCACCCGAGGCGCCTGGCTGAAGCGACGATTCTCCGGTACACCGGGATCATGAATTCCTCGAACATGTCAGGTGAGATGAGGGGCCCAGTGTTGTTCGAGATCGGTTCGCTCAGGTAGATGAATTCCGGATCCATATCCTGCATGGTCATTTCGAGCATTCGGGAACAGAATTCACCGTATTGCTCCAGCCGGCCTCGTATCCTCTCGGGCGCTCTGACGGTGCCGATGAGAGCTTTCTCCAGGGTCGGCCAATCCCCGACCCCGAGTGCCTGGAAGAACCCGCGGGACGCCCAGATACAGGCGATATGGTCTCGGTTCTCCAGTCGCCTGACCGTCTCATTCCAGTCTTCCGGGAAACGCCGCGGGGAGATGTCGAATGCCTTCCGGTACTCCGCCGCGGACAGATCGACAATGCGTCCGAAGTAACCGGATCCGAACTTGAGATCAGGGCCGACGTTTTCATGAGGCGTGAGGCCGAACAGATCGACGTGCGTCTTGCCGGGTGGCATACCCTGTGTTCGCCAGCGATCCAATACCTCCTCCCGAACACCCTCCTCCAGAAACGGGGGCCGGTCTACGGGTTCGCCGCGCATGAGGCGTCGGAATCGTTCCCTCTCGTTCATGAGTCCCAGAGTGTCAACGAGTGCGAAGGTACCCGACTTCGAGCGAGGAGCGAGAGTCGTTCATGAATGTAGGAAGAACCGGTCGAGGGCTTGGAGGGTTGCCTCAGAGCCACCCCGCCAGATCTCGAGGATTCGTACGGTGGATATGGATTGGTTCGTTGACGACCTCCACCTCCGGATCCGTGGAGCCACCCTGGCATGTCCTCACTTTCGTGATGTCTTCTGCCCCTTCCCCTTCGTAGCCTCGAGTAGCTTCTTCCGTTCATCCTGGGGGAATCGCTCGATGGCGTACCGCAGGCTCGTCCGAGGGATTTTCGGCCCGTGTTTGAGCAGGAACCTCTTCAAACGCTCAATGTCCGACTTGCCCGTCTCCCGAAGGAGCCACCCGACGGCCTTGCGCACCAGATCTTCCTTCTCGTCGAAGAGTCGTGAGGCGATGGTATAAGCCGTTGGCACGTGTCTCTTCTGGCCTACGAGTGGCACGAAGGCCACCGTGACACCACGTCGCACCCATTGACTGGGGGATTCGGTCCAGGTGACGACCTCTGGGATCAGATCGGGATGCCGATCGAGAAGCGGAGCGAGGATTGACGGGGCAAGGGTGGAATCGACGAGGCCCCAGTTTCCACAGGCGTGTTCTAACCACCGTTTGACATCGGCCAGCAGCGTGGGCGGCGCCTCGGGAACAAACGTTGCCACCACGCGAAACCCGAGCCCTCGGGCTTCCATGTGCGGATCCTTCACCATCAAATCGCAGAACCGAATGGCGTCCTCGATCGTCCAAGCTCCCTCCACACGATCCTGCACGTCCTGCATGGCCTCTGCCATCTCTTCCTTTCCCACGCCGAGATAGTTCACCGGCTCCTTGAAGTATCGTTGATACTTCGCGGCGCGGGTCTCGTCCGCCTGACTCTTCAGGTACTCGAGCATCTCCTCCGCGAGCTGACTGGGAGAGGGCGGGCTTGGGGCCGTCATAATGCCGCTCCTTTTGATTTCCCCAGGTGAAGCAGTCCCCGGTTTTCCTAAGATACTCGAAGCAGTGGCTGGCGTGACGCTTCCTGACTGCCCACCCGGAACGAGGGCTTCCGCGGCGTGTGCGGAGATGGCCCTGGTCTTCCATTCCTCCCCGCGGGCCCAACTCAGGGGGAACCAGCGATGCCGGATTCGGCAGGTCGGTCGGCCCTTGCCGAGGCTCCGATTCGGGCCGGAGACCCCACTCCAACCAGTGGGGAGCGGGACGGTTCGGCCTCAGGCCTCCCGGATGGCTCCCGCCACGCGGTCCACTTCCTCCTCGGTGTTGTAGTAGTGGACCGAAGCCCGAACCATGGACTGTAGGCCCCTGGCCTCCATGTCGATGCGGGTGGAGGAGCGGGAGGTCACGCTCACATTGATCTCTTCCTGGCGCAGGGTTTCCTTCAACTCCGAGGCCGTTCGGCCTTCATGGGTGAAGGTCACGATCCCGCACCGGTCCCGACCCAGGTCTCGCACTGCAACCCCGGGGATCTCGGCCAGGGAGGCGCGGAGGTACTCGGCCAACCCTGAGACCCGGGCACGTATGGCGTCGATTCCCCAGCCCAACGCGTAGTCTACGGCCACACCCAATCCGATGTGACCCGCCACGTACGACTCCCAGTTCTCGAAGCGCCGGGCCGTGGGGTGGATCTCGAAGTGGTCCAGATCCGTCCAGGTGGCCGCGTGCAGATCCAGCAGGGGTGGCTCCAGGTCCGGGATCATCTCCCTTCGGACGTAGAGAAACCCTGTACCCCTGGGGCCCCGGAGGAACTTGCGGCCCGTGACGGAAAGCATGTCGCACCCGATCTCCTCTACGTCCAGGGGTAGCTGGCCTGCCGATTGGCAGGCATCCAGGAGGAAGGGCACCCCCGCATCCCGGGTCAGGGCGCCGATCTCCTCGGCGGGATTCACCAGGCCACCGTTGGTCGGCACATGGGTGATTCCCACCAGGGCCACTCCACCCCTCTCCAGCTCTCGTCCCAGGGCGTCCACCGAGACCTGGCCGTGGGAATCGTCGGGGATCACCTCCACTACTGCCCCGGTGCGGCGGGCAACCTGGAGAAAGGCGATGTAGTTGCTGGCGTACTCCGCCGAGCAGGTGAGGATCCGGTCCCCCGGTCGGAAAGACATGGAGTAGAAGGCCATGTCCCAACCCCTGGTGGCGTTCTCCACCAGGGCAACCTCCTCTTCAGAGCAATTCAGGAGTCGAGCCACGGCCTCGTATGTCCGGCGCCGCAGACCCTGGGCTGCATCGGCAGCCTCGTACCCCCCGATCTCCGCCTCCAGCTTCAGATGCCCGATCACGGCGTCCAGCACGGGTTGGGGTGGGAGGGAGGACCCGGCGTTGTTGAAGTGGGCAACACTGGCACACCCTGGGGTATCCCGCCGGGCCCGATCCACGTCGAAGTCGCCGTCCATCGAGTCCATTGCGTCGCGTTTGTCAGGAAGACCCGATCCACCCAGCTCCTGAGGTCCAAAGCCTGAAAGCATGCCCGCTCCGATCACTCCGAAGGTCCTGTTGAATTCACGCCTGTCCATCAGTCGGCCTTTCTCACGGTATTTTCGCCTCCGGCCCGCTGGGGCTCCGGGTTGCTGCCAGGAACTCCTCGAAGTACTCCTCCACTGATATGCGGCGGGCAGTGAGACCATCGTCGAAAGCCGCCTGACAGAACCCGTCTACCGCGGCGTGGTTCTTGACCAATCCGTGGGCATGGTAGTCCAGGCCCATGAGGAGCTCGGTATCTTCCACCTCTCTGATCATCCAGGGGGATTCGTAGGGGTACAGGCGTTGCGCGCTGGTGAACACGTCTTCGCAGTCTTGGAACGTTCCCAACAGGCTGGAGCCGACCTGGGGGTTCCTCTCCCACGCTCCCCGTTTCATCAAAAGGACATGTTGAGGCGGATAGAACCCCGTCTCTCGGAAATACCGCTTTTCGAGGCTCGGGTATTCGGGGATCACCCGCGCCAGGGGCCCTGTGTCCCGGTGGTATGCCGCAGGCGGAAGGGGGGTGAACAGGGCATCGATTCCCCCCTGTTGGAGGAGGTCCGTCAGGGACCGGTCCGGGGGGGCGTCTCGAACGTGGGGAGGCAGAGGCGCCCGGGCCGTCACAGTGGCGGGCCTGTCCGTCCCCCCCACGACCCACTGCACTGAAGCCGGATCGCATCCCAGGAACCGAAGCAGGTGCCGATACCATACGGCCCCGCTGGCCGCCCAGTTGTATATGCCGAGTCGCCGCCCGTTCAGATCCTGTGGTTGCAGGCCCGAGCCCCGGCGGGTGTACAGGTCCCGGGCAGTGAAGTTCCGGAGAAGGAACACCGGCACCGCCACCATAGACCGGTCCCCCCGGTCCACTCGGAGCAGATGCCCGAGCATGGATCCCTCTCCCCCGTCCACATCCGGATCGTCGAGAGTACGGTCGAGCATTTCCCGTCTCGATCCCCGCTCCCAACGGATCCCCACATCCCTCCCTTCGACCTGCCCCGTCAGGAGGGGTGTGAACCTCAAATACTCGGTGACGGCCAGGGTGACCGTGGCCTCACTGGCCCCTCGGGGTCTCCCTTCGAACGTGGGGATTCCCAGCATGGAGGCCCCGGCCAGGGACCCGGCGGTGCCGAAGAACGACCTTCTGGTGATCTCGCTCATGGTCAGGTGATCCTGTAATCGCAACACGGCATGCCCCGTCGATGTGGATGCGAGGCCCCGACACCCACCCTTTGTGAGACGTCCGCGCAGGGTGAGGGCATGCGCATGCCGCGAGGCATGGCTGTCGGCGACTGGATGTGGCAAAGTAAGGGAAAGTCCGTGCGCCGGCACCGAGTAGGCACCCTCAGGAAGGCCTTCATGGGCACTGGACCTGGGTCGGCTCGAGAAGGAGTTGCCAGAGGGCCGGACGCCCCGGGGTCACAGGGGGCTTTCCCCTGTTGTCTCGTGCCGCCTTCCACCCTACCCTATTTGGTCTACCGACCGCCCTCGAGGGGGTGGAGGGCAGGATCAGGACCCAGTGAATTGCGGTTCCGTGCCTTCGGCCACCGGCCGGGCCACCACAGCTCAGACCAGAAAAGCGATACAATGAACAAGTCACCTTCCATCATCTATACATGGACCGACGAAGGTCCCGCCCTGGCGACCTACGCCTTCCTACCCATCATCCGCGCCTTCGCCGGCGCAACCGGGGTGCCGGTGGAGGCGCGAGACATCTCCCTGGCCGGACGAATCCTGGCCGTGTTTCCCGACGTGCTCGAGGAAAGTCAGAGGGTGTCCGATGACCTGGCGGAATTGGGCCGTCTGGTGGAGGAGCCGGAGGCCAATGTCATCAAACTCCCGAACATCAGTGCCTCGATCCCCCAGATGAAGGAGTGCATTGCCGAGCTGCAGGCGAAGGGATTCGCCCTCCCCGATTACCCGGAGGAGCCTGCTACCGACGAGGAAGTGGCAGTCAAATCCCGGTACGACTCCGTGAAGGGTAGCGCGGTGAACCCGGTGCTCCGACAGGGCAACTCAGACCGGCGAGCCCCCACCTCGGTGAAGGGGTTCGCCAGGGAGAACCCGCCCCGTATGCGGGCCTGGCCGGAAGACTCCAAGACCCACGTGGCCACCATGAGAGACGGCGATTTTCGTAGCAACGAGAAGGCGCTGACTCTGAATGCGGCTACCACCGCCCGGATCGAGCACGTAGCGGACGACGGGACGGTCACAGTGCTGAAGGAGTCCCTCCCCCTTCTGGCTGGTGAGGTCCTCGACGCGACCCTCATGAGCAAGAAGGCCCTGGTGGAGTTCCTGAAGGTGCAGGTGAGAGACGCCAAGGAGAAGGATGTGCTCTTCTCCCTCCACCTGAAGGCCACCATGATGAAGGTCTCGGACCCCATCCTATTCGGTCACTGCGTGAAGGTGTTCTTCGAGGATCTCTTCACCAGGTACGAGGCGCTGTTCGCCGAGCTGGGTGTGGATGCGAACAATGGGTTCGGCGATGTCCTGGACAAGATCGCAGGTCTCCCGGAGGAGGAGCGGGCCGCCATCGAAGCCGACATCCAAGCGGTCTTCGAGAACGCGCCTGGGATCGCCATGGTGGATTCGGACCGTGGTATCACCAATCTGCACGTGCCCAGCGACATCATCATCGACGCTTCCATGCCGCCCATGATCCGTGACTCGGGCCGTATGTGGAACGCCGAGGGTAAGCTCCAGGACTGTAAGGCGGTGATTCCCGATTCCAGCTACGCCGGGATCTACGATGCCATGGTCAGGGACGTGCAAGCCCACGGCCAATTCGATCCCACCACCATGGGAAGCGTGCCCAACGTGGGGCTCATGGCCCAGAAGGCCGAAGAGTACGGTTCCCACGACAAGACGTTCGAGGTCCCGGCCAACGGCACCGTTCGGATCGTGGGTGGGGAGGGTGAAACGCTCCTCCACCACGTGGTGGAAGAAGGAGACGTATGGCGGGCGTGTCAGGCCAAGGACGCTCCGATCCGGGACTGGGTGAAGCTGGCCGTGAGGCGGGCTCGGGCCACCGGAGCGCCGGCGGTGTTCTGGTTGGACAAGACCCGAGCCCACGATGCCGAGCTGATCAAGAAAGTGGAAGTGTATTTGAAGGACCACGACACCGACGGGCTCCAGATCGAGATCTTGGCCCCCCTGGAAGCCATGAACTTCTCTCTGGAGAGGATTCGGCGGGGTGAGGATACGATCTCCGTCACCGGGAATGTGCTCCGGGACTACCTCACGGACCTGTTCCCGATCCTGGAAATCGGGACCAGCGCCCGGATGCTCTCCATCGTTCCCCTCCTGAACGGGGGCGGACTCTTCGAGACCGGGG
>JBDHCH010000076.1:0-19693 GCA_039592115.1 Gemmatimonadota bacterium
GTGCGCAGGCGAAACCCAGAGGGCACAGGGGGGTTGCGGCGCCATACGGCGTCAGAACTCCTCTCCGATGCTTTGGCATCGCTTTCGTCGTCCTTCCTTGTCTGGCACTCGCAAAACCCCTGTGCGCGACCGCACCCCACTTCTGCAACACCCTTCTAGATGATCGAAGCTAGACCCGAAGAGAGGAGGGCGTCAATCCGCGATTAGCCACCAGGAAGGGCCCTTCTGGCCCGATACTTGGGCGCGGTCCAGACGGGGGACTCCGAAAACAGCGAGGGCGGCACACCCCGAGAGGAGTGCCGCCCATGAGAAGGGGGAGGCCTCGTCACATACCCCCCCACATGCATGATGGAGTCCACGCTGCCCTCCACCACCGCCAGAAGGCCACCGGGGAAGAACCCGAGGTACAGGATCAGACCCACCGCAGCCACGAGCGCCACGCGCATGGGGAAAGAGGCCACCACGGAGGCATGGGCTTCGGGGCCGGATGCATCCTTCATCCACATGTACCAGACCACTCTCAGGTAGTACCAGTAGGAGAGGACCGTGGCCAGAACCAGGATGGTGGCCAGGCTCCAGAGGTCCTGCATGGCCGCTCCCTGGAGGAGGAAGATCTTCCCCATGAACCCGCCTGTGCCGGGGAATCCGGCCAGGGAAAGGAGAAACACGGTGAGGAACACTCCCAGTAGGGGCTGTTGCCACCCGAACCCCGAATAATCCTCGACCTGGAGGCGGTCCTCCCCCTGGTGGGCCACGGAGATCACGATTCCGAAGGCCCCGATGTTCATGAGCGTGTAGACCAGCAGGTAGAAGAGCATGGCCGCCGAGGCGGTCTCATTGGCCGCCACCACCGCCACAAGGAGGTATCCGCCATGGGCGATGCTGGAATAGGCCAACATTCGTTTGACGTTCGACTGGACAAGAGCGATGAGGTTCGCGACCACCATTGTGATCGCTGCAAGCCACCAGAGGATCGGATACCAGCTCTGGTACAGGGTGTCGAACGCCACCATGAACACCCTGAGGAAGGCCACGAAAGCCGCCGCTTTCACACCTGTCGCCATGAACGCCGTGATGGGTGCCGGGGCCCCCTCATAGACGTCCGGGGTCCACATGTGGAAGGGGACCGCGGCGACCTTGAATCCGAAGCCGATGGCGAGGAGGGCAACGCCGAAGAGGAGCAAAGGCCCGGCAGCGGAGCCGTCCAGGGCCGCCCGGGACATGGCGGCGATGTCGGTGCTCCCGGTGGCCCCGTACAGGAGGGCGATCCCGTACAGGAAGAACCCCGTGGAGAATGCGCCAAGAAGGAAGTACTTCAACCCGGCTTCCGCTGATTTTCTATCCCGCCGGTTCATGGCGGCCAGGGCATAGATGGAGATCGACATCACCTCCAGCCCCAGGAAAATGATGATGAGGTTGTGGGTGCCTCCCATGATCATCATTCCCACGACCGCGAACAGCATCAGGCCGTAGGTCTCCGTGGCCTGAAGGCGCTGCCGTGTCACGTAGGAGAGTGAGATCAGGACGGAAAGGGCCCCGGCCAGGAGGAAGATCCAATTGGCGAAGAGGCGGAACCGGTCCACCACGACCATCCCATCTCCGCCGGTCTGGGTCACTCCGTAGAGCCAGCCATTCGCGCCGGCAGCCAGGAGCAGCCCAACCAGGGAAAGGATGCCCAGATCGTGGGCACTGGGTCCGCCCTCCTCTTCTTTCTTCCACACGCCCACCACCAGGACGAGCATCCCCCAGGCGCAGAGGACGATCTCCGGAAGGAGGGCGAACAGAAAGTGCGACTGTGACGAAAAGTCGAGTTCCATGGAAGCTTAGTCCTGATCCCCGGGGTGAGTGGGAGCCACGTCTTCCGGCTCCTCCCCATCTTCCGGGGAGGTTTGGTCAATTAGGGTAACCTGGAGCTCATCCACCTGCCCCGTCTGGGCTTGGATGCCGGACCCGTTCACCTGTTCGATCACCGCGTTCACGCTCGATTCCATCCGCTCCAGGAGGGGCGTGGGGTTGAACCCGATCCAGATCATGAGGGCCAACATCGGACCGAGGATCACCATCTCCCTCTTCGAGAGATCCTGCATTTCCCGGTTCTCGGGCTTCTCCAGGGCGTTGAAAAAGACCTTCTGCACCATCGGAAGCATGTAGTAGGCCGCAAAGATGACCCCGCTCCCAGCGATGATGGCCATGATTGGCCGGGCCTCGAACGTGCCCAGCAGAGCGAGGAACTCACCGATGAAGCCACTGGTGCCCGGGAGCCCGATGGACGCCAGGGCCGTGATCATGAAGGCTGTGGCGAACCACGGTGTCACCCTTCCGATGCCGCCGAAGTCGGCGATGAGCCGGGTGTGTCGCCGTTCGTACATCATCCCCAACAACAGGAACAACGCGCCCGTGGAGATCCCGTGGGATATCATCACAACCAAGCCACCCTGGAGGCCGTTCACCGTAAGGGCGAAGATCCCCAGGACCACGAAGCCCATGTGGGCCACCGAGGTGTAGGCCACCAATTTCTTGGCGTCCGGCTGCACGGCCGCCACCCAGGCCGTGTAGATGATCCCGATGATGCCTAGCGTCATCATGAGAGTCACCACGGTGGGATGCTGTGCTGCAGCCGGGAAGAAGGGGAGAAGGAATCTCAGGAACCCGTAGGTCCCCATCTTCAGGAGCACCGCCGCCAGCACTACGGATCCGGGCGTCGGAGCCTCGACGTGGGCGTCCGGAAGCCATGTATGGAAGGGGAAGACGGGCACCTTGATGGAGAACGCCAAACAGAAGGCTCCGAACAGCCAGAGCTGCTCCGTGAGGCTGAGAGGAGCATTCAACAGCTCGGCGTATGCGAACGATCCGCCCCCCGCGGCAAAATACAGGTACAGCAGCGCGACCAGCATCAGGAGGGAGCCGAAGGCGGTGAACAGGAAGAACTTCACCGCCGAGTAGATCCTGCGCTCACCACCCCACACCCCGATGATGAAGTACATGGGGATCAGGGTGATCTCCCAGAAGACGTAGAACAAGAAGAGGTCGACGGCCACGAACACTCCGATGACCCCCGTCTCCATCAGGAGCATGAGAGCATAGAACGCCTTCTCGTGCTTCTTGATGTAGTTGAAGGAGCCCAAGATGGCGACGGACGTGGTGAACGCGGTCAGGATCACCATGAACAGGCTGATCCCGTCCAGGGCGACCGCGTAGCTCACGCCCCATCGTTCGATCCAGGGAACCGAGCTGAAGAACTGAAACGTGCCTACCTCGGCGTCGAAGGCCCACCAGAGGCCGAGGCTGAGGACGAGAACGACCAGGCTCCAACCGAAGGCCAGGTGCTTGGCCCGCGCGGCCGGTCCGAGAAGGACCAGCGCCATCCCCACTAGCGGAAGCCAGATGAGGGCGTGGAGGATCCAGCCGCCGTATCCGATGGAATCAAGGAACGAGAGCATTCGTGTCTTCCCTCTAGAAGGCGACGACCCCGAGGATCACGAGGACCCCGATGGCCAGGAAGAGGGCATATGTGTTTACCGATCCGGTCTGGAAGAGGCTGCCAATCCAACCCATGGCTCTGGCGAAGTGCCCCAGACCGTTCACAATCCCGTCGACAATGCCCTGATCAATGACCTTCCAGGCAAACCGGGAGGCCCTGATGATGGGCTGGACGACAATCGAGTCGTAGATCTCGTCCACGTAGTACTTGTTGAAGAGGACCTTCTTGAACCCTGTGTCCTCGTCCGCCTCGGTTGCGGGGACATACTTGAAGCCCCCGACCACCCTGGAGGTGACCACCACCACCACGAGGGCGAGGAGGGTGGAAACCACCGCCCACAGGACCTCGCCGCCCCCAAACGGCGCGCTGTGGGCGAACTCCCCGGCGTTGGTCGCCTGGATTTCGGTAGCCACGCCGGCTACCGGATGCAGCCACTCGTGCATCCATTCGGTCATCGGGAGGAGGCCGAACCCGCCCAGGAAGGACTCCTGGATGTCGTGGGGAACGTTGATCCACCCGCCGAAGATGGAGAGGACGGCCAGGATGCTCAGTGGGACCCACATCACCCAGGGGGACTCGTGGAGGTGCCGGACTTCCTCCTGCCCGGTGCGATTCTCCCCGTGGAAGGTCATGATCATCAGCCGAGTCATGTAAACCGCGGTGATCATGGCCGCCGCCAGGGCCATCACCCAGATCAGCGCGAACCAGGGGCCGTAGGTTCCCGACGCCCGCGCCCCTGCCATCCAGATGATCTCGTCCTTGGAGAAGAACCCCGCGAATGGCCAGATCCCGGCAATGGCCAGCGTGGCGATCCACATGGTCAGCCAGGTGATGGGCATGAACTTCTTCAGCCCACCCATATTCCGCATGTCCTGGGGATCGGCATGGTTGTGGGTGTGATGCAGGGCGTGGTGCATGGAGTGGATCACCGCGCCCGACCCCAGGAACAGGAGCGCCTTGAAGAAGGCGTGCGTCATGAGATGGAAGATCCCTGCCGCGTAGGCCCCCACTCCCACCCCCACGAACATGTATCCCAATTGGGAGATCGTGGAGTAAGCCAGAACCCTCTTGATGTCGTACTGGGCCAGGCCGATCGTGGCCGCGAAAAGGGCTGTGGCCCCTCCGATCAGCGCTACTGAGAGCCCCCCGACGGGCGCAAGAGCGAAGAGGACCGACGTCCGGGCCACCATGTACACCCCTGCCGTGACCATGGTGGCGGCGTGGATGAGCGCCGACACCGGGGTGGGCCCAGCCATTGCGTCGGGAAGCCAGACATACAACGGGATCTGAGCGCTCTTCCCCGTAGCTCCCAGGAGAAGGAGGAGCGCGATGGCCGTAACCAGACCACCCCCGTAGACGAACGTGTCCGGAGCGGCGTGGAAGATCTCGGTGAAATTCAGCGTCCCGAAGGTCGTGAACAGGAGGAACATGGCGATGAGGAAGCCCATGTCCCCGATGCGGTTCACAATGAAGGCCTTCTTCCCTGCGTCGGCCTTCTCGCGGTCCGTGAACCAATACCCGATGAGGATATAGCTACAGAATCCCACACCTTCCCATCCCACGAACATGATGGGAAAGCTGGCCCCCATCACCAGGGTCAGCATGAAGAAGACGAAGAGGTTCAGGTAGGCGAAATATCGGGGGTACCCCTGATCCTCCCCCATGTAACCCACGCTGAAGACGTGGATCACGAAACTGACCCCGGTCACGACCAGCATCATCACCATGCTGAGCTGGTCCAGCTGGAGCGCGGCATCCACCGAGAAGGTCCCGGTGCTCATCCAGGTCCAATAATGCCGGATGACGGGCTCGTGGAGCTCCACTCCCAGCATTCGGGTGAAGTTCACCAGGGTGATGGCGAAGGCCAACCCCAGAACCCCCGGCCCGATCCACGTCGGGAGCAGGTGGGTGAGTGGGCGCCTTCCGCCCTCGAAGAAGTCCAACTCTCCTCCCGCCCTCACCGCGGCGGCGGACCGCCGTGATGCCGACAGGGCCAGGGCCCCGTTGAGGAGAAACCCCAGGAGAGGGAGAAGGATGATCACCCCGGGCAGGAAGGGCTCGAAGGCCTCACCGGCAGGCCCATGGGCCGCCTGGATCTCGTGGCCTTCCTGCAACGCGAAATACGTCAGTGGAAAGGTCATGCCCCTACCACTTCAAGAGATTGAAGTTGTCCACGCTGACGGTCTCGTAGTGGCGGAAGATGGAGATGATGATTGCCAATCCCACCGCCGCTTCCGCCGCCGCCACCGTCATGACGAAGAACACGAACACCTGTCCATCGATGCCCAGATACCTGGACAGGGCCACGAAGGAGAGGTTCACTGCGTTCAGCTGCAGCTCAATGCAGAGGAACATGATGATGGCGTTCCGGCGAACCAGAACGCCGAAGGTTCCGATCACAAAAAGAACCGCGCTGACGATCAGGGCTTCAGTTAGCATGTCCCGTCACACTCTCCGCTTGGCCAGGGCCAGGGCCCCGACAATGGCCACCAGGAGAAGGATTCCCGTGAGTTCGAACGCCACCACGTAGTCGGTGAACAGGGGGTGCGCGATGGCCCCAACGGCCCCCCGCTCCGCCAACGCAGCGTCGATCCCTTCCGCACCGCGGAAGTAGTCGTACAAGGGGCTATCCTCGGCCCCGCGAAACTGCCGGGCGAGAACGCCTGCCGTGGCGCCGGCGACGACAAAGGCGAACATGGCCCCCACGCCCCGTTTCAGGTCGTCTCTGTAATCGTGGCCCAGATTCAGGAGCATGATCACGAAGAGGAAGAGCACCATGATGGCGCCGGCATAGACTATGATCTGGATCGCACCCAGGAAGTGGGCCTCGAAGAGGATGTAGATCCCCGCCACGGACGCCAGCGTCGCCACCATATAGAGGAGGCTGGCTACAGGGTTCTTCCGCGTGACCATGAGGATGGCGCTACCCAGCGCCACTGCGCTGAAGACGTAGAAGAGGATATCGTGCATTTGGTCTTCCCTTCCTCACTCGGACCGGGGATCGGAAGGATCCCAGAGGAGGGCGCTTGGATGATCCTGCTCCATGAGCCGGTCCAGGTCGTACACGAACCGATCTCGGGTGTATTCGGCATTCTCGAAGTGCACTCCCACATGGATGGCTTCCACCGGGCATACTTCCTGGCACATCCCGCAGAAAATGCAGCGGAACTCGTCGATCTCGTAAACGATGGGATACCGGTTCCCCTGATCGTCCTCACCACCCACCAGTCGGATGCAGTTCGAGGGGCAAACGGTGGGGCAGAGACCGCAGGCCACGCACTTTGGCCGGCCATCGGCGTGAACCTCCATCCGGTGGGTCCCACGCCACCGTGGCGATAGTTCGGGCCTCTCCTCGGGATACTGGAGGGTGACCTTTGCAGGGTTCACCATATGCTTGAAGGTCAGGGCCATACCTTTAAGTGTGGCACGTAGATACGACGTCTTGGCTCCTTCCGGGCGTCGCACGACCTTTACGGTTGGTGGCATCTCTTTCTCGTCTTTCTCTCGTTCGTTCCGTTCTACCTCGAACCGCCGTTCAGGGCCGGATCAATCTCCCGATGGCAGCGCGGGCGTCTCGGCATCGGCCAGCTCCCTGGAGGCCCGGAACCGCTGTCGGGCCCCCGATGCCGCCCCGTCCATCACCCGTCCTCGATCCAGCACGAAGAGGAAGATCCCCGTACACAACGCACTCACCGCGGTGAGGACCAATCCGAAGGTGAAACCGTAGGCCACCTCGAGCTGGTCGAGGGTCAGAATCGTAGCCGCCACGACCATGACGTACGCCAGGGCCGTCGGTAGCATGACCTTCCACCCCAGCTGCATGACCTGGTCGTACCGGAACCGGGGCACGGTCCATCGTACCCAGATGTAGACGATCATGAAGAAGTACGTCTTCGCCCCGAAGACGAGGAAGGTGAATAGCGTCTTCCACCAGGCCAGCTCCGCAGCCACGGGAGCGCCGGTCTCGGTGAACCCCTTGATCCACTCTCCCCCCACCAGGAAGGCATCATCCCCTGTCCAGAACGGGATATCCCATCCCCCGAAGAAAAGGGTGGCCATGAGAGCAGAAGAGGTGAGCATGTGGGAGTACTCACCCATGGGGTACATGGCGTACTTCATTCCCGAATACTCGGTGTGGAACCCCCCCACCAACTCCGATTCCGCCTCGGGCATGTCGAAGGGCATCCGGCTCGTCTCCGCGAAAGCCGAGATCACGAAGAGGATGAACGCCAACGAGATGGGGAACGCGAACCAGAAGTTCAATTGTTGTTGCTGCCACACCATCTCGGTGAGGGTGACGCTTCCGGCCATCATCAAGACCACCACCACAGCCAACCCCAGTGCCACCTCGTAGCTCACCATCTGGGCCGAGGCCCGGAGCCCCCCCAGGAAGGAAAATTTGTTGTTCGAGGCCCACCCGCCCATGACCACGCCGTAAACGCCCAGAGAGCTCAGGGCCAGGATATACAGGATCCCTATGGGTACGTCCGCCACGATCATCTCCACCACACCCCACGGCGTGGGGAGAGGTGCCGCGAAAGGCACCACGGCGAAGGTCACCAGGGCCGGTGCCAAGGAGATGATGGGGCCCAGGACGAAGTAGGGTTGGGCGGCAGCCGCAGGGTTAGTTTCTTCCTTCAGGAAGTTCTTCAGCCCGTCAGCCGCGGGTTGAAGAATGCCGAACCACCCCACCCGGTTCGGGCCGTACCGATCCTGGATGAAACCGGCCACTCTCCGTTCGATGAGGGTGGTCAGGGCCACGACGGCCATGACCCCCCCGAACACCGAGAGGACGATGATGGTCTTTTCAATGAGGAATGCCGTCATGGATTGCTCGTTCATGGGCTTGTTGCCTCAATCACCGGAGACACTTGCGGGTTGGGTCACCGGCGAGCCGTGGGTCCCCATGTCCCGGTAGGTCAGGCCGTCAAAGGGGGTCCCGTCGGCTACCTGCGCGAAAGCCTGATCGGCGCTGACGGGGACCTCGCCATCCGACAATTCAGCCAGAAGGGCCGCCAGGATGAGCCATCCCGGCCGGGCGGCCCCAGGGGCGCTCATACCCGGCCAGAAGCGCTGCACCCGGCCCTGGACGTTGGTGTAGCTCCCCTCCTGTTCGGCGAACGTGGCGATGGGGAGGACGAAGTGGGCGTTCTCCGCGGCGGGTGAGCCATGGGCGCCCAGAAAGACGAACAGCTTCGCCTTGGAGCCGAACGCGCCATCCACGTCCGCCAGGGGATCCCCCACGACGATGAGGACTCCGTCGTGGTCCGCCATGGCATCCAGACCGCCCTCGGCGTTCTCGTCTCCCAACCGGCCGAACCCGAAGATCTCGGCCCCGGCGTCGTTGGGCGCCAACTCCTTCCGCCGGACCAGGTTGGGGAAACCGGGGAGAGGGATCTCGTCATCGGCTCTGGGAGATCGGTACACGACCTCGCCGCCCCCGAGACGCTCCACCAGGGCCTTCAACATCCCCATCTCTTCGTTGGAGGAGTGGGCCCAGGTGATCCCCTTCACGCCCCCGGCCTCCTCTTCAAACCGGGACAGGAGGGCCTCCAGGGCTTCCGTCCATCCCGTCGCCTTTCCATCCACGAGGGGAGCCTCGAGCCGGTCTCCCCGGTTGATCCACTCGTAGTTGTGGCGACCGAAGTCACACATCCACCACCCGTTCACAAAGAGGTTCTCCCTGGGCTTCAGGCGCTGGACCAGGTTGTCCCGGGTGTCCAGGGTGATGTTGCATCCCTGGCTGCAGGAAGGGCAGACGGAGGGCGTGCGGTCCAGGTCCCAGGCCCGGGCCTTGTGGAGAAAGTCCTTGGATATGAGGGCCCCCACCGGACAGATGTCCACGATATTTCCGGCGAAGGGCGAGTCGTCCAGGCCCTTCTCGAAAAACGTGTCGATGATGGCCCGGTTTCCACGCTCGACAACGGTCAGTCGCTCGTCTTCCGCCACCTCGCGCATGAAGCGGACGCAGCGAGTGCACATCACGCACCGGTCGGCGTTGAAGAGAACGTCCCCACCAAAATCGTCCCGGCCCAGGACCCGTTTCGGTTCCTGGCCCCTCCCGTGCTCCCTGCCTTCGGAGAAGACGAAATCCTGGAGTTTGCACTCTCCGGACTGGTCGCAGATGGGACAGTCCAAGGGGTGGTTCACGAGGTAGAACTCCAGGACCCCCGTCCGCTGCCTCTGGGCCTTCTCACTTTCCGTGAAGACCACCTGACCATCTGACGCTACCTCTTTGCAGGACGGCGCCAGTTTGGGCCAGCCTTCCACCTCGACGAGACACAGTCGACACATGGCCGGGGAGGAAAGCCCCGGATGGTAGCAGTAGTGGGGAATCTTGACGCCTATCGCCTCGGCGGCCTTGAGGAGCGTGGTCCCCTTGGGGACGGTCACCTCCTGGCCATCGATGGTCAGGGTTACGGTCGGTGGACTCTGCTGATCGGCCATATTCCGCGAAATCCCGTGATTTCCTTTCGACTCGGGGCTCAGGGCGCCTGCCCTCAGGCTGCCCCCACCTTCTCGCCGGTCCGGATCCGGGTCAGGTACTCCTCCCGGAACTTGTTGATGGAAGACTGGACAGGAGCCGCCACTGAGTCGGAGAGGACGCAGATGGTGGTCCCCTCCATCTGGCTGGTCACCTCCATGAGCGTGTCCAGGTCCTGTTCGGTCCCGCGTCCTTCCTCGATTCGCCGGAGGATCTTCTCCGTCCAGGTACTCCCTTCCCGACAGGGGGTGCACTGACCGCATGATTCGTGGGCATAGAACCCCACCATGCGACGGACTTCCTTGACGATGTCGGTGGAGTCATCCATGACGATGACCGCGGCGCAACCCAGCTGGGAGCCGGCTTCGATGACCCCCTCGAAAGACATCTCGCAATCGGCACACTCCTCGGCATTGAGGATCGGTACCGAGCTGCCTCCGGGGATCACGCCTTTCAAGGTCCTGCCCTCTCTCATCCCCCCGCACACTTCGTCGATGAGCTCCATGAGGGGGAAGCCCAGGGGAAGCTCGTAGTTCCCAGGGCGCCTCACATGCCCGCTGACACAGAACAGTTTCGTACCCGGGCTCTCTTCCGTCCCGTTCTCCCGGTAGGCATCGGCGCCCGCCTCGATGATGAACGGCACAGAGGAGAGGGTCTCCACGTTGTTTACCGTGGAGGGCATGTTCATGTAGCCCGCCTGGGCCGGGAACGGCGGTTTGACTCTGGGTGTCCCGCGCCGGCCCTCCAGGGAGTTCATGAGCGCGGTCTCTTCCCCACAGATATACGCCCCACCGCCACAATGCACCGTGATGTCCAGGTTCACCCCGGACCCCAGGATGTCCTGGCCGAGAAGGCCCGCTTCGTATGCCTCCTCTATCGCCCTGGCCAGAATCTGGGTGGTCTCGAAGAACTCACCCCGGCAGTAGACATACGCCTGTTCCGCCTGGATGGCGTAGGCCGAGATGATCATGCCCTCGATGACCTGGTGGGGCGTCCACCGGAGGAGCTCCCGGTCCTTGAAGGTACCGGGCTCGGACTCGTCGGCGTTGCAGAGGAGGTAATGAGGGCGGGTCTTCTCCTTTGGCATGAAGCTCCACTTCACACCGGCAGGGAACCCTGCCCCTCCCCTTCCCCTCAAGCCCGAAGCCTTCACCTCTTCGATGACCTGATCCCGGCCCATCCCGAAGGCTTTGGTCAGGGTCTGGTAGCCGCCTCTGGCCTTCCACCCTTCCACGGTCCGTGCTTCGGGCTCTCCGAAGTGCTTGGAGAGGATCCGGACCTCTTTTTCGTGCGTGTATGGGTATGCCATCTACTCACCCTGTGCCTTGAGGCGCTCCAGGATTTCCGGAACATCCTTCGGCGTCACGTTCTCGTAGTAGCGAGAGTTGATCTGGACGGTGGTGGGAAACCCACAACCGGCCAGGCATTCGGCCTCGACCACGGTGAAGAGGCCGTCGTCGGAGGTTTCCCCCAGCTCCGTACCGGCATTGTTCAGGAACGCCTGCACCACGTCGTCCCCTCCGCAGAGGCTGCAACTGATGTTCGTGCAGACCTGAATGAGAAAGCGTCCGACCGGACGCTTGTTGTACATAGTGTAGAAGGTGGCCACCCCCCGGACATAGGCCGGGGAAAGGTCCAGAAGGGCTGCCACCTGGTCCATTGTCTCGGGGGAGAGGTGGCCCCGGATCTCCTGGGCCATGCCCAGACACGGGAGGAGAGCCGACCTGGCATCCGGATACCGGCTCCTGATCTTGTCGAGCCTCTCCTGGTAGGGCCCTTCGAAGAGAGGAGCCTCCGGGTTCTTGTCAGCAATCATATAGGGGTAGGTGGCCGCTCCGGAGGGGTGTCCACCCTCCGGGGGTCGCTTCCCAACGTACTCGTCACCCCGGACCTGGGCTTCGGTGAGTTCGAACTCCCCAGTGTTCCCCGCCCATCCAGGGTTGTTGAAGGGGATCTTCCGCGCTTCACTCATCGGTCAATTTCCCCCAGAACGATGTCGATGCTCGCGTTGATGGTGATGAGGTCGGCGAGGAGATGCCCCTCCAGGAGCTTCGGCAACGCCGCCAGGTTCACGAAGGAAGGGGGCCGCACCCGCCACCGGACAGGCTTGGTACCGCCGTCGCTCACCACATACATGCCCAGCTCACCCTTCGAGGCTTCAACCGGAAAATAGGACTCCCCTATGGGAGCCCTGATCCCGTCGGTGATGAGCTTGAAATGGTGGATCATGGACTCCATGTCGTTCATGGCGTCCGTCTTGGAAGGGAGAGAGATTCTCGGATCGTCCACATCCATGGGCCCATCGGCCTTCTTGAGCCGGTCCAGCGCCTGGTGGAGGATGCGGAGGCTCTGGCGCATCTCCTCCATCCGCACCAGGTAGCGGTCGTAACAATCCCCGTACTCCCCTATCGGGATTTCGAAATCGTAGGTCTCGTAGTCGTAGTAGGGCTGGTCCTTCCGGACGTCGTACGAGATCCCGCTCCCCCGGACATTCGCCCCGGTGAGGCCCATGTTGAGGGCGTCCTCCCCGGAAATGGCCCCGATCCCCTGGGTCCTGCCGAGGACCAGGCCGTTCTCGTTCAACAGAAGCTCGACCTCATCGAGCGTGTTTGGCAGGCCATTGGCGAAGTCCCGGACACCCTGATCCCACCCTTCGGGCATGTCCGACATCATCCCACCCACCCGAGTGGCTGACGTGGTGATCCGCGCCCCGGTGTACTCCTCGTGGAGGGTGTAGATGGTCTCCCGTTCCTCGAAGGTGTAGAGGAAGGGGGTGAACGCCCCGATGTCCATGGCGAAGGTCCCGACCCAGAGGAGGTGACCGAAGATCCGGTCCAGCTCCATCATGATCACCCGGGTCAGCTTGCATCGCTCCGTCACCTCGATCCCCATCATCGCCTCCACGCTCATGACGTAGGCGATGTTGTAGATGAGGGGGGCCAGGTAGTCCATCCGGTCCGTCAGGGGGACCACCTGGTTCCAGTCCCGGTATTCTCCGAGCTTCTCGAAAGAGGAGTGGAGGTACCCGATGTGTGGGATGCACCGGACGATCGTCTCACCGTCCAGCTCGCACACGAGGCGAAGCACCCCGTGGGTGGCCGGATGCTGGGGCCCGATGTTCACGAGCATGTTGTCGGACTCGATGTCCGGTTCCGAAATGTCGACGGGGGCCAGGGGGCCCATCACAGGCTTCCCATCCACTCCCATCTCAGGACTGCGGCCGAGGGCAAACTCGACGGTTTTCTGGGCCATGTATCTCGTATCCCGTTACTGGCGCTGACTCTTCCTCAAGAAACCCCTACTCGACTACTTCCAGCCCCGTCTCCTCCGGGGTTTCCTTCCCTGCGGGCGGGAGGGCCTGGGAGTCCCCTCCAAGGTCCAGCTCCTGCTCGGTGTAGTAATGCTCCAGGTCCTGGCTCAGAGCTCTGCGAGTCTGCTCGGCCCTGGTGAACCGTCCTCGGAGGGGGAAGTCCTTCCGAAGAGGATGGCCCTCCGCATAGTCCAGGGGCATGAGGATTCGGCGGAGATCCGGGTGGTTCAAGAAAGTGATCCCGAACAGGTCGTAGACCTCCCGTTCAAGCCAGTTCGCAGCCTTCCAGAGGGAGTCGACCGACTCGATCTCCAGTGCGTCCAGGGGCAGCTCACACTTCAGGCTGAGTGCCCGCCGGTGCGTCAGGGAGAAGAGCTGATAGACCACCTGAAGAGGCGTACCGGCCCCGTAATCAACCGCCGTCACATCCCTGAGGAGGTCGTAGGCTTGTCCCGGATCATCCCGGAGCCACTGGAGGATCTCCAGGTTCCGGTCGGGGGGGATGAAAAGGATGTGCTGGTTTCCAGCCACGATGTCGTGCCGGAGGATCGCGTCTGGGAACTTCGCCCCCAGCCCAGCCACGGATGGGTGGTCCGGAGCCGTGACCGGCGGTGGCTGGGGTGTTTCAGCGGTGTCCGCGGAGGCCGACGGGCCCAACGCTACCGCATCCAAGCTGGATTTCTTCTCGGCCATGGGGCTGCTCATTCTCCGGATGGCCCTAGGGAATCCGGTCGCCGGGGCGGGAGATGGCATCCGTCCGATCCAACCCGCTCACCCGGTTTTGTTTGGTGGAGTTGCCGAAGGGTCCACTGAGGGAGGCCACCTCCTCGTCTCCGGCCCTGGGCATGGCTACCCGCGTGGGATCTTCGGCCCGAAGAACGGCATGCTCGGAAAGGCTCTCCTGCCGGATCTTCTCCTGGACCATCATGAGGGCGTAGATCAAGGCCTCGGGGCGAGGCGGGCAGCCCGGGATATAGACATCCACCGGGACGATGGTGTCGATCCCCTGCGCCATGGAGTACACGTCGAAGACACCCCCCGTGCTGGCGCACGCTCCCATGGAGATGCACCACTTCGGTTGGGTCATCTGGTCCCAGATCCGGCGAAGGACGGGGGCGAACTTATAGGTGACCCTTCCGGCGCAAATGAGGACGTCGGCCTGTCGCGGGCTGAAGGACATCCGCTCCATCCCGAACCGCGCCAGGTCGAAGTCACTCGCATACGCTGCCATCATCTCGATACCGCAACAGGCCGTTCCCAATGGCATGGGCCAAAGGGAGTTCCTCCTGGCCCAGTTCACCAGGAAGTCCATGCTGCTGGTGAGGAACGCAGGTGTCCCTGAGCCGAACAGCCCAGGAGACTCCGCACTCACCGTGGGAAGGGGCTTATCGCTCAGTCCCACTCCAGGCCTCCTTTTTTCCATTCGTAGAGAAGTCCGACTGCCAGGACGAAGACGAACATCGCCACCGCCACAAAGGCGCTCCACCCCAGCTCCCTCATCTCTACAGCCCAGGGGATCAGGAACACCGTTTCGAGGTCGAACACGATGAAGCTGATGGCCACCACATAAAACTTCACGGAGAAGCGGGCTCGCGTATCTCCCAGGGGAATCATCCCCGACTCATACGGCATCTCCTTTTGCGGAGTGGGCCGGCGCGGGTTGAGGATGTGGGAAACGATCACGAAGCCGAGGGCGGCAGCCGCTGAGGCAGTGAAGAGGATAAGGAGAGGAACGTAGGATCCCGCCATGGGAGTGCCCTAAACGTTTGTGAAAACAGTCACTATTGACGAACGCCCGAATGTACCGGGGGGTCTGATCGAGGTCAAGCAACTTCCCGGACCCCCACAGGGCGCCGGAATCAGCACGTTTCATGCCGTTTGCCTGGGCCTGATCCCACCCCCTATCTTGTGCTGCTCTACCCTCCCTGAAGGCCCCCGTTTCGATGTCAGAGGGGGTTTTTCGTCGACCCTAAAACAAGTGGTTTCATGAGCATCAAGAGCGACCGTTGGATCCGCCGTCTGGCGGAGGAGGAGGGGATGATCGAGCCCTTCGAGGCCAGGCAGATCAAGGACGGAAACATCTCCTATGGCCTGTCATCCTTCGGGTACGACATCCGCGTGGCCCCGGAATTCAAGGTCTTCACGAACGTCCATAACGTGGTCGTGGACCCCAAGAGCTTCGACGACCGCTCCTTCGTGGACGTGCATGCCAAAGAGTGCATCATCCCGCCGAATTCCTTTGCCCTGGCGAGAACGGAAGAGTACTTCCGGATTCCGAGGGACGTCCTCGTGGTCTGCCTCGGGAAGAGCACCTACGCCCGGTGCGGGATCATCGTGAACGTGACCCCCCTGGAGCCCACCTGGTGCGGGTACCTGACACTGGAGATCTCCAACACCACTCCCCTTCCCGCCAAAGTGTACGCCGGGGAATCCAACACCACTCCCCTTCCCGCCAAAGTGTACGCCGGGGAAGGGATCGCCCAGCTCCTCTTCTTCCAGGGCGATGAGGAACCCGAGGTGGCCTACGCCGACCGGAAGGGGAAGTACATGAACCAGCAGGGGGTCACCCTGCCCAAGCTCTAGGGAAAAGGGACGAAACGTCCCAAACTCGGCCTCAGGCGCGGAGGGAGTAGGAGGCCCCCCGGTCTTTCCCTTCGGGCGCTGGCCGTCCGCTTCGCTCCCGGAGGCGCCCTCCGGGAAAACCGGGGGGCCTCCTACGTCACCATCTCAGGAGAAGGGCCGGGATTCCGGCCCGGCCCCCTCCCCTGGACGCTAATCAGGCCATTGGAATTCCCACTTCTTCTGGTAGTGGCAAACCAGCTTCGCCTCGCCGCTGGGCGTGACCCACGCCTTCCAGTTGACGGTGAAGAGCGGGTTGTTGAGGTCGTAGTCGGTGCCCAAGAGGAAGCAGGGGTACGGAGGCCCAATGAGGTCCGGATAGGATGCCTCCCAATCGGTGCCCGGGTTGTAGGGGCCCCAGTGGACCGTCTCTCCCGTGGGATTCGGCACGCCGGAGGCCTTCACCACGATCACGGCATTCAGATTTTTGCTGTTGGTAGCGACCTCGATGTTGCAGGGGAGGGTGTAAAGGTCTGGCTCCGGCGGGAACCAGTGCCCTTCTCCGTCGACGACTCCGCATCCGATTTCGCCTTTGTGGATCACGGCACCTTTGTTGGAATCCATCGATCCCTGCATGGGAGCGAAGAAGGCCGGCGCCGGTGCCACCACCGCTGCCTCCATCTCCGGGCCCGCCGGATCCGGTTCGCACCCCACAAGCAGCCCCAGGAAGGCCAATGCCAGAATCATTCGCGTTGGCTTCATGTCTTCTCTCCTCCGTTTCGGTCAATGAGGTGGTCCAGGGAAAGGGGCCGGGATAACCCGCAAACGCCGAGATCCACCCCAGGGCGGCCCAAAGGGGCGCCTGCGGGGCGAAACCGTGCTTCCCCCTCGATGTGAAACAGGAGTATGTTAGAGGTAAGCCATCAACGAATTCTCCATCCCCTTTCAACCTGCATCCACGCGGGCCACATGATCGCGTTTCGGGTCCTCGGAGGCGTCTCACTGGCGGGAGAGAAGGGTCCCCTCTCCGGGAAACCCGTGCAGCCTAGGCGCACCGCTCTCCTCGCTCTCCTTGCTTCCGCGCCCCACCACACGATCGCCCGGGAACGGCTCATGGCCTTCCTCTGGCCCGAGAGCAGTGAGGACCAAGCACGGCACCGACTGTCTGAGTCTCTGTACGTCCTGAGGAAATCGCTTGGAGAGGAGGCATTGATCTCTGAGGGAGACCAGGTCCGCCTGGACACGGCCTGGTTGGACTGCGACCTGGTGGCGTTCCGGAATGCGGCCCAGGATGGAGACCTTGAGAACGCCGTAGATCTGTACGCGGGTCCGTTTCTGGACGGCTTCTTCCTGAAGGAAGCCGAAGCGTTCCACCGGTGGGTGGAGTCTGAGCGGCAAAGCCTGGCCCAAGACTTCAGCCAGGCCCTGGAATCCCTCGCCACGGCTGCAGACCGGGGTGGGGATCCTCTGGGGGCCGTGAGGTGGTGGCACCGCCTGGCGACCCACGATCCCTACAACTCCAGGTTCGCACTGGGACTCATGCGGGCGCTGGCCAGGGCCGGGGACCCTGGAAACGCCATCCAGCATGCGAATGAACACGAGATCTGCATGAGGGAGGAACTGGGTGCCGAGCCCCCGCCGGAACTCCTGGCTTACGCCGAGGAGCTCCGGAAAGGTGACGTTCGGGTGGGATCCAGCAGCGAGGCAGAATCGGCCCCGGCCGGGGGGGAGCCGGCGCGGGGGCTGAACGACGATGGCCTATTCGAGGTGAGAGCCGATGCCGACCCTGGCCAAGCCTCATCGGGTGACACAGGACGGTCCAGGTGGTACTGGGCGGTTCCGGCCGTCGTCTTCGTCACGCTGCTGGGAGCCGGGGCGATTTACTCCTCCATGACAAGGGATCGGGGGCCGGGGCTCGATCCGAACCTCGTGGTCGTGCCTCCCTTCGAGAACCGGACCGGCGATCCGGAGCTGGATGAGGCTGGTCTCCTGGCAGCATTCTGGGTGGAGGAGGCCCTCCAACAGGTCCAGGGGGTACATCTGGGCCCTTCCTTCTTCGCGAGGCGCCACCTCCTGGGGGCAACCGAGGACGGGCCGCCGGAGCAGACCCCGGTCCCGGCCCTCGGCCCGAATGCCGGCTGGGTCGTGAGCGGCACAATCCTCGAGAGGAGTGATTCCCTAGAGCTCCGGGTGGAGGTCATCGACCTCTCTCACTCCAGGAAAGAACAACAGGTCGTGGAGAGGGGCGTAAGGGATTCCCTGGCCGGAGTCATGGATCGTGTCGCCCGGCGGGTGGCCAGTGCCCTGGCCTACGAGCTCGATCCCTTCATGGAAGAGGTCGATGGGGGCCACCAGCCGCTGCCAATTCCGCCCACCATCGAGGCCTTCCGGGAGCATCGGATGGGTTATCAGGCTGCCGACCGGGGGGAGTGGGCTGCGTCCCGGCGCCACCATCTCGCCGCGTACGCGCTGGACACCACCCTGGTCCGGGCCGTGGTGGCGGCCGCCCACCAGACCGGAGACTACCACCTGAAGGATTCCCTGGCACGGTTCGCCAGTGAGCGTCAGCACCTTCTCTCTAGAAGGGGGCAACTCGACCTCGCCCACATCTCGGCCAATCTGGCCGGTGATCACGAGGGGGCCCTGGAAGCCACGAGGGAGTTGGCACGCCTGGACGGAGGCGGTCTCTCATCGGTCTTCGAAGCCAGAAGCGCCATGCGGGTGAACCGTCCGGGCGAGGCCCTGGAGGCCACCGAACGATTCGACCCGTACGAGGAGTGGCGCGGGGCCGAGCGCCACTACTACTGGGGGGCTCGCACCCGGGCGCTGCACATGCTGGGCCGGTTCCAGGAGGAGTTGGACGTAGCCAGGGCCGGCCGGGAGCAGTTCCCCACCAGCCCGAACCGCCTGGCGTCCGAAGTTCGGGCTCTGGCTGCTCTGGGCCGGATCGAGGAGGTCGTGGCGCGTCTGCACGAGGCCCGGTCCCTTCCGAGGAGCCACGACTCGGTGGCGGTCATGGCAGGGGTGGAGCTGAGAGCCCATGGGCACCTGGAAGCATCCAAACCCATCTTCGATCAGGCCGCCGAGTGGATCAGAGAACGTCTCTCCGCAGGGGGGGAGCAGTGGCGGAATCGGCTGTACCTGGCTAGAGCCCTCTACGGTTCGGGCCAGTGGGCCGAGGCCCGGGAAGTAGCCAGGAGCCTGGCGGAAGAATGGCCGGAGAGTCTAGCCACCCTGGGCTTGGTGGGACTCGCCGAAGCACGGCTGGGAGACTCGGTTCGGGCGAGGGAGATCATGGGCCGGCTTTCCGAAACGGACCTGCCGAGGGTACGCGGAGAGCACCTCTATCAGATGGCATCCATCTCCGCCGTCCTTGGCCATCCCGATGAAGCCATGCGGCTCCTCTACCAGGCATTCACCGAAGGGGTCCCTCACGGCCTCCGGCTCCACCAGGACAGGAACTTCGAGTCGCTTCGGGAACGGGAGGGTTTTCGAGCGCTGGTGACCCCGAAAGGGTGAGGGCGACAATGTACTGTCCTTCCGTTCACAGGCTTGCCATTCGCTGCACCACTGGAGGTATGCTACGGGAAGACAGTAGGCCGTCACCCGGTCGGAGGAGGAGCGGGCCGCCGAGTTTCCCGGAGGGCGCCTCCGGGGGCGAAGCGGACGGCCAGCGCCCGGAGGGAAGAACCGGCGGTCCGCTGTCTGAATAGTGGCGGGCTTCCGACCGCTGTCACCCCGACGGAGTCATCCTCCGGCCATCCACGCCCTCCAACCCCATCCTCTCCACAAGCCCGGGAAAGCGTGGATCGCCACGGAGCGCATCGTAGTGCGGCAGGATCGCGATCCAGGTCATCAG
>JBDHCH010000077.1:0-15925 GCA_039592115.1 Gemmatimonadota bacterium
GATGGGTACGGGGCTGGGAGGACTGGCCGAGCGAATCCAGGCGGAGGTGGTGCTCCCCTATGAGGAGATTCCCCATTTCCCCCTTTCGACGGTCGAAAGCCACGCTGGGCGCCTCATCCTGGGGACCCTCGAGGGAATCGCCGTCGTTGCCATGCAGGGCCGGTTCCATTTGTACGAAGGATACTCTCTTCAGGAAGTCACATTCCCCATCCGGGTCCTGAAGCTCCTGGGGGCTGATATCCTGATCGTGTCCGGCATCTCCGGGGGAATGAACCCGCTTTGGGCCCCGGGAGAGCTCGTAGTGTTGGACGACCATATCAACCTGCTGGGTGACAACCCATTGGTCGGGGAGAATCTGGACGACCTCGGTCCCCGGTTTCCCGACATGTCTCGCCCCTATGATGAAGATCTCCAGGCGCTGGCACAGGAGGTGGCTTTGGATGCCGGCGCCCGCATCAACAGAGGCGTGTACGTCGCCGTCGCCGGTCCCAACCTGGAAACCAGGGCCGAGTACCGAATGCTGAGGTCCATGGGGGCGGACATCGTGGGGATGTCCACAGTGCCGGAGGTGATCGTTGCCCGGCACATGGGAATGCGAGTGCTCGGCCTCAGCATCATCACCGATGCCTGCCTCCCGGATGCATTGGAGCCCGTCGATGTTCCGACCGTCATCGCCACGGCCATGGACGCCGAACCCCGGCTGACCAGCCTGATTTCGTCCGTTGTGGCCCGAATCTAACGGGCCACCGGGCTCCCGGCTCTCCGAACCGGTTCGTTCTGAACCCAAACCCAACCACACCAGGCACCCGATGAGTTACCCGGAACTACCCAAGAACCTCCTGGCACTGGAAGAGGAGACGCTCGAGACCTGGAGCCGTGAGGACCTCTTCCGTCGAACCCTGGACGCGAACGCTGATGGGCCGCCCTTCGTCTTCTACGAGGGCCCTCCCACAGCCAATGGCAAACCGGGGCTACACCACATCATCAGCCGGACCCTGAAGGACCTGGTGTGTCGTCACCGGGCCATGAAGGGGCACAGCGTTACCCGCATCGCCGGTTGGGACACACATGGACTCCCCGTAGAGATCGAGGCGGAGCGGAAACTGGGAATCAGTGGAAAGCCGGGAATCGAGGCGCTGGGGATTGCCCGCTTCAACGAGGTGTGCAAGGCGTCGGTATTCACCTATAAGGAGAACTGGGAGAAACTGTCTGAGAGGATCGGATACTGGTTGGACTATTCCAGGCCCTACGTGACCTTCCACACCGAGTACATCGAATCGGTATGGTGGATCCTGAAGGAGCTGGCGGGCAGGGGGCTCTTGTACCAGGGCTACAAGAGCGTTCCGTACTGCCCCCGATGCGGGACGGCTTTGTCCTCTCACGAGGTGGCCCAGGGGTATAAGGACATAGAGGACGCCTCACTCCATTTCCTCTGCCCGCTGGTCGGTGACGACGGTCGATCGGACCCGGACGGCCGCGCCTTCCTGGCCTGGACGACTACTCCCTGGACAGTTCCCTCGAACGTCGGCCTGGCGATCCATCCTCACCTGGTCTATGTGGAGGCCCAGGTGGGGACGAGGAGAGTGATCCTGGCAGAGGCACTCGCCGAGGTCGTGCTGGGTGAAGGGGTCGAGATTCTGAGGAGCTACTCGGCTCAGGAGCTGGAGGGGCAACGGTATGAGCGACCCCTGGATCTGGTCCCTATCCCGGACGAGACCGGCAACAGCTGGTCCATCGTCCTGGAGGACTTCGTCAGTGCGGAGGAGGGGACCGGGATCGTCCACATGGCTCCGGCCTTCGGCTCCGATGACTACACCGCCGGGCAGCGCCACGGCCTGATCATGCTCCGGCCTGTGGATGACGCTGGGTGTTTCCGGGAAGAGATCCCGGTCGTGGGTGGGATGTTCGTGAAGGACGCAGACCCGGTTCTGATGGAGGAGCTGGAGAAGCGAGGGAACCTGTTCGCCCACGGTACGAAGGTGCACTCGTATCCCCATTGTTGGCGCTGCGAGTCACCCCTCATCTACATGGCCCGAGACTCATGGTTTGCCGCGACTTCCACGCTGAAGGAAGAGATGTTGGAGGAGAACCGGAAAATCGGGTGGCTCCCGCCCGAGGCCGGGGAGAAGCGGTTCGGCGAGTGGTTGGAGAACAACGTGGACTGGGCACTCTCACGGGATCGGTATTGGGGCACGCCCCTTCCGGCCTGGGTGTGCGAGGGCAACTCGGACCATGTGGAATGGATCGGCGGGTTGGAGGAGCTGGCGGAGAGGGCGGGCGGCCTGCCGGAGGGGTTCGATCCTCACAAGCCGTTCATCGACGAAGTGACTTGGGGATGTTCGGCCTGTGGTGGGACCATGCGCCGTACGCCCGGGGTCGTGGACGTCTGGTTCGACTCTGGGGCGATGCCGTTTGCCCAATGGCATTATCCCTTCGAGAACCAGGACACGTTCGAACGCCATTTCCCTGCCGACTTCATCTGTGAGGCCGTGGATCAAACCCGGGGGTGGTTCTACTCCCTCCTGGCCATCTCCACCATGCTCGGCCGGGGAACTTCTTACCGGAATTGCATGGTCAACGGGCACATTCTGGACGACGAAGGCCAGAAGATGTCCAAGTCCAAGGGCAATGTCGTGGACCCCTGGGACGCTGTGATGGAGCATGGCGCCGATGCCGTCCGCTGGTATCTCGTGACAGTCAGTCAGCCGGGGGCGTCGAAGCGGTACGACGCAGAGGGGGTAAGGGAGTCGTCCAGGAAGTATTTCGACACCCTCTTCAACACATACAGGTTCTTCTCCCAGTATGCCCGGGCGGAAGACTGGGAGCCCTCGGAAGACGACCCGACTCCTCCGAATCGTCCCCTCATCGATCGCTGGATCCTGTCTCGGTTGAATTCGGTGGTTGCCACCGTCGAGAACGAGTTGGAGGTATTCCATGTGACCCGGGCCTACCGGGCGGTGGGCGAATTCCTGAACGACGACCTTTCCAACTGGTATGTACGACGGTCCCGGGCGCGCTTCTGGGGGAATGCCAACACTGACGACTCCCGGGCCGCCTTCCGCACCCTCTGGGAAGTCCTGGTCACGGTGTCACGCCTCGTGGCCCCCGTCACGCCGTTCGTTGGGGACTGGATCCACAGAGCCTTGGAGGGCGGAAGAAGCGCCCACCTCGCACCCTTCCCGCTGCCTCAGGAGGAGTTGGTGGACGGGACGCTGGAGGGGGGGATGGACGCCGTGAGGGCCCTCGTCTCTCTGGGCCGAGCGGCCCGGGAGGAGGTCCAACTCCGGGTGCGCCAGCCGCTGGGAAGGATGTTCGCCGTCGTTCCCGGGGATGAAGCCATTCCCCCTGACCTCCTCCGGCTCCTGAAGGAGGAGTTGAACGTGAAGGAGGTGGATTTCCTCGGGTCCAGCGAAAGTCTGGTCGCGCTGGTGGCAAAGCCAAACTACCGGGTCCTGGGCCCTCGGTTCCAGAAACAGACCGAGGAAGCGGCCGGTGCGATCCGGGCCCTGGCACCGGAGATCCTCGATGCCTACCGGGCCGGGGAACCGGTCCAGGTTCAGGTCGGCGGGGTCCCGTTCACCCTCGAGCCGGAAGAGCTGGAGGTGGTAGAGGAGGCCCAGGGGGATCTGGTGGTGCAGGGGGATGGGCGGTATACGGCTGCGCTGGATCCGACGCTGACACCTGAGTTGAGGCGTGAGGGACTGGCCAGGGAGCTGGTGAACCGGATCCAGCGCTTGCGGAAGGACAGCGGCCTGGAGATCACCGATCGGATCTCCCTGGTGATCGGAGGATCGGAGGAGGTCCAGGAGGCGGCGGAGGCATTCGAAGCGTTCATTTCAGGGGAAACGCTTGCCACCGACTACACCGTGGAAGCTGATCGGGGAGAACTGTCGGGGCACGATGCCGTGCAGGAGGTGGATCTGGATGGGATGGTGGGCCAGATTGGGCTTTCCAGGGTGAGAGGTTGAGACTTGACCGACCCGACAGAACGGGACAGGAAGGGAGGGGTTCCACGACTGCAACGGATCCTGAAGGCCGGAGGCTGACGGTGGAGGGAGACGCCGGACGCTTGGACCGGTACCTGGCAGAGCGGTTGGGGATGTCCAGGTCCCGGATTGTGGCCCTCATCCAGCAGGGACGCGTCCGCGTGGATGGTCGGCCCGGGAAGAAGTCCGAGGCGTTGACGTCCGGGCAGGAGGTGGAAGTTGAGGTGCCTCCTCCAGAACCCCTGGAAGCGCAGCCTGAGGACATCCCTCTCGCGGTTATCTACGAGGACGATGCCCTTCTCGTGGTCAACAAGCCCGCCGGATTGGTGGTGCACCCGGCCCCGGGGCATCCAACCGGGACCCTGGTGAATGCACTCCTCTTCCATGTGACGGATCTGTCGGGGATCGGAGGTAAGCTCAGGCCCGGCATCGTCCACCGATTGGATAAGGACACATCGGGGTTGATGGTCGTGGCCAAGGGAGACGACGCTCATGTGGCCCTTTCCAACGCCATCAGGAGGCGAGAAGTTCGTCGGGTGTACCGGGCGGTGTCCTGGGGGCATCTGTCAGAATCTCCGGTGACGGTCGATGCGCCGATTGGCCGGGATCTCAGGGATCGGAAGCGGATGGCCGTTCTGGAGGGGGGGCGCCGCGCGATCACCCGGATCAGGATCCGGGAACGCTGGCCCGCGGCCGAGCTCCTGGATGTATCTCTCAAGACCGGGCGGACCCATCAGATCAGGGTCCACCTGGCGCATCTGGGGCATCCGGTCGTGGGGGACGACGTGTATGGTGGGGGCTGGGGCAGGGGAATGAGTGGTGTGGCCCAGGGGTGGGCGAGGGAGTTGGATCGCCGTGCGAAGAGGCAACTTCTTCACGCCTCCGATCTGGCGTTTCGGCACCCCTCTTCCGGCGAGGAGATGCGGTTCAGGATCTCCCCTCCGAACGACTTCGAGGGAGTGGTCGCTTGGGCCAGGGGGGTGGGACCCGAGGAGGCGCTGAGGGAGTGAAAGGAGCAGGGGCATCGGCCCGACGACAACAGGAAGAACTCATCCACCCGCATACCGGGTAGATTGAAGGGTCATGGCGGATCTGGATCCACGTTTCACGTTCGACAATTTCGTAGTGGGGCCCGCGAATCGGCTGGCCTCCGCCGCCGCGCGTCGAGCTGCGGAGAGCCCCGGGACGAGCTACAACCCGCTATTCATCTATTCAGCGTCCGGCCTCGGGAAGACGCATATCCTCGGCGCCATCGCCGCCCAGGTGGCAAAGGCCCAACCCGAAGCAAGTGTGGAGTACCAGACGCTGGAAGCATTCCTCGGGGAGCTCACCGAGGCGCTGGAGGGCGGAGAGGGTGTTCGGAGCCGTTATGAGGGGTTGGACATCCTCCTGATGGATGACGTTCAATTCCTCACGGGGCAGGCGGAGGCCCAGGAGATGCTCCTTCGAACGCTCGACACCCTGACGGGCGCGGGGAAACAGGCGGTTCTGGCCAGTGACCGGCCCCCGTCCGAGATCGATGGCCTGGACTCTCGTTTACGCTCGCGGTTCGAGGGTGGCCTGCTGGTGGATATCGGGCCCCCGGAGTACGAGACTCGCATCGCCATCATCAGGAAGCAGGCGGAGGCGAGGGGACAGAAGCTGATCTCAGGTGTGGCCGAGGTCCTCGGCCGGATTTCCTTCAAGAATGTCCGGGAGCTCGGGGGGGCCCTGAACCGAATTCTCGCCGTCCAGGAACTGGAGGGGCGGTCCGTGTCCCCACATGAGGCTTCGTCCCTCCTGAGCGACCGCCCCGGGTCCGAGCCTCCCCCTGATGGCACGGACCTGGGCCGGTTTCTCAACGAGCTCTCCGATACGGTCGCTGCGCAGGTCGAGATGCACGAAGCGCCATGGCGCCGACGTCTTCGGGAGGTGGCGGAGGGAGTGGAATCCGAGGGCTTCAAGGGGGCCCGCCTCCGGCGCTTCCTGGAGAAGGAGAACCCTCCGGGGAGTGTGGATGGAATCATCGAGGGGTTCCTTCGTACCGTCCAGCGCCTCAAGGAGGTGAGGACAGAGCTGGACGCCGTCGGGAATCCATGGCCGGAGGCGGCCCATGGCGTCCTGAGGGATCCAGACCGACTGGATGAAGCGGAAGCCCTCCTGGCATCGGCGAGGGAGCAGGCCAGGCCGTTTCCTCCGATCGTGCCAGGCCCGAGCCTCTCCGAGTTGCCGCCCTCCTTTCCGCCCCTCGTGGTCAGAGCGGCGGAGCAACTCATCAACTCGGACCGGCCCGAGTACAATCCCCTCTACGTGTGGAGCTCGAAGGGGGACACTGCCAGAATCCTTTTGGGCGCCGCCAGCCGCAGCTTCCAGGCCGGTCACGACGAGGCCAGAGTGGCCCTGATCTCTGTAGCCGATTTCGCGGAGGAGTTCATCGGGGCCCTCTCCGGCGGAATCGCAGGAGCCTGGAGGGAGAGGTGGTGGTCCGCCGAGTTCCTGCTGATTGAAGATGCCCAGGACCTCTCACGGGTAGAGCGGGCTCAAGAAGAATTCTTCCACCTCTTCGAGGCCCTGCAAAGGCGTAGAGCGAGGGTTATGGTCTCGGCCAACTGCCCCCCTTCACAGATTTCTGGAATCGATGACCGTTTGCGGTCGCGGTTCGAAGGCGGGTTGGTGCTCGAGGTCGAGGGTCCGGAGCGCTCGGAACAGCCCGCCCCGGACGAAGCGGCAGATTCCGCACCTGAGGGGGGACCGAGTGAGGAGGCTCTCCAAGGGGTGGAAGGCCCCGAGGAGGAGCATCAGGAGGAGAAGAAAGACGTGTCGGACCTGGACCGGGAGTGGATCCTCGGGTTTACGGCAGGGGAGGGGATCCAGCTCGGGAGTGTGGCTCCGGAGTCCTTCAAAAAGGCGGAGTCCGAGCAGGCCGGTGCAGATGAAGCGGCGACTGGAATCTGGTTTCCCTCTCGGGAACGCGTGGTTTGGGACTGGCCCCGTTTGGATGAACGCCTTCTGGAGGATCCCGACTGATGGCCATCGAAGGCTCACTGGCTGACGTCAGCCTGGCTGACATCTGTCAACTTCTCTCGCTCGGGAGGAAGACCGGATGCCTCACCATCACGGACCGTTCTGATTTCGGCTACATCTACTTCAAGGCTGGCCGGGTCATCCACGCTTCCGTTCTCAACCGCCCAGACCGCCTGGGGGAGCTCCTGCTCAAGAACGGAGTGATCCAGGAAGAGGACCTTTCCGATGCAATGGAGGCGCAGGACCGGGAAGGCGACGCCCGGTTGGGAGAGATCCTGGTGACGAGAGGGGCCCTCTCAGGAGAAGAGGTCGAACGGTGGATCACCGTGCAGATCGAGGAGGCGGTGTACCACCTCTTCACCTGGAACCAGGGGTCCTTCTATTTCAACCCGGATGAGATCCCGGATGAAAAGAAGGTCTTCCTCGTTTCACTCAATGCCGATCGGCTCCTGATGGAAGGCGCTCGTAGGGTAGACGAATGGAGTCTCATCGAGCGGAAGGTTCCATCCCTGAATCTCATCTTCAAGATCGTGCGGGACCCCCTGGCCCAGGATGAGGTCCAACTCAGCGGGAACCAGAACAAACTGATCCCGCTCTTGGATGGCAGACGGACAGTATCGGATCTTGTGGAGGAATCGGGCCTCGTGGAGTTCGAGGCGGGCAAAGCCCTCTATGAGCTCATCCAGGCCGGGTTCGTCCAGGAGACGGGTGAGGAGGGGCCAGCTGGGAAGGAAGAGGACGATTCGGCGGTTCAGCAGCACGTCTCCCTCGGGCAAGCCTTCTACAGAGCAGGGATGCTGGAGGACGCGGCCCGGGAGTTCGAGGAGGCGCTGAAAGGGGATGAGAACGAACCCACGGCACACTTCCGGTTGGGCTTGATCGCCCTCAAAGGTGGGGCTCCGGAAGATGCCGTGGTCCATTTCGAGGCGGTTTCAGGGGACGGGAATTCCGCATACGGCGCCCTCCGAAACCAAGCCCTGGCCCTGGAGGTGCTTGGGCGGTTCGACGAGGTCATCCGTGTCCTCAACCGGGCGAAGGCTGCCCGAAAAGGAGATCCTGACTTGACCCTCGCCCGGGGGATCGCGGAGCTGAAATCCGGCAAGCCTCCCGAGGCCCGGAGCACCTTCAGGAGCTATCGAGCCGAAATCGGGAAGCAGACCCCCTCTCCCGTCTACTACAACTTCGCGGTCCTCGCTGCCGCCATCAGTGGATATCTGGAGGAAGCCGTCAGTCTGGGGCGGGAGGGACTCAGGGCTTATCCCGCGGAAGCCGCCATCCTGGTGAACACGGGAGCCGTGCTGGACCAGAAGGGCGACCACGAGGCGGCGGAACAGTACTTCCTTCGAGCCATCTCTGCCGGTTCAAAGGTTCCGCCCCAGGCGCATAAGAACCTGGGCGATCAGGCGTACCGGCGGGGAGACCGGGTAGCGGCGAGGGTCCAGTTCGAGACCGCGGTCAAACTGGATCCCTCCCTTGGGGACGACGTGTACCTGAAGCTCGGTCGCATCGCCCTGGAGGAAGCGGACAACGACCTGGCGATCCTATTCTTGCGCCGAGCCATGGAGCTGAATCCCCAGAACGCGGATGCTCGGTCCCATCTGGAGAACCTCCAGGCCTACCCCTGAACAGGGCGACCGGCCCACGGGGGAGAGGTGTGGCCCCCCCAGCGGGTGTCTCGAGCCCTGCCCGTATCCGGTGGGTAGGGTCCTCTTCGCTCTTTCTCCTGACCTGCCTCGTCACAAGCGGAGAGGTCCGGGCTCAGGAACCGATGCCAGAAGACTCGACCTTCGCCTGGCTCCACGGCGCCATGGTCGAAATCGCTTACCGGGGGGCCGATTCCCTCAGAGCTGAGAACCTGCTGGAGTTCCTTGAAGGGCTTCCCCCCCTCCCTGGGCTTCCGGCCGGTACGCCGGCGTCTGTCACCGTCTTCATTGCCCCGACGGACTCGGTCTTCATGGCCTTGGCCGGTGGAGCGGTGCCCGAGTGGGGGGCCGCTGTCGCCATCCCGTCCCTGAGCCGAATGGTCCTCCCCAGGGAGGGTGGACGAAGGGTTCGGGGTTGGACGGAGGCGAGAGTGCTCCAGCACGAGTGGGCTCACCTGGGTCTCCACCAATTCCTCCCTGGAATGAGGATCCCCCGATGGTTCGACGAGGGGTATGCGGAATGGGCGTCCGGTGGGTGGAGTCCGACCCAGGGGTGGCGGTTGCGGGTGGCGTTCGCCCTGGGGCAGGCGCCGGCACTGGACTCGTTGGTTCTGAGCTGGCCTCGGGACCGGAGCTCGGCCGAGTTGGCCTACCTCCTCTCCGCGACGGCCGTGGAATACCTGGTCAGGGAGAGCGGCGAACGGGGCCTCCGACTGTTTCTGGAGGCATGGAGAGAAGAGGAGAACTTCTCGGCCGGCCTCCGGAGGGTGTACGGGGTCACCCCAGGGCAGTTCGAAGAAGACTGGAAGAAGTACGTCCGCCGGAGGTACGGATGGCTGTTCGCCCTCTCCCATTCCACGGTGTTTTGGCTTACTCTGGCCCTGGCCCTCCTGGTGCTGGTTCGGATTCGACGAGGCCGGGATCGGGAAGCCTTGGCCCGTCTCCGGGCGACGGAGCCGCCCGACCAGCCCGCGTTCTGGCAGAAAGTGGAAGAAGGGGGAGACGGAACAAACCGCGGTTCAGAGCGGTCTGCAGAAGGGACCGCCGAATCAAAGGAAAGCTGAACAATGGCCGAAAGAATCCTGGTCGTGGACGACGATCCCGATCATCTCCGGGTAGTGACCGCCATTCTGGAAGAGAGCGGGTTCGAGGTCGAGCGGGCTGAGGATGCCGAGCAGGCCCTCTCCCGGGTTCATGGATTCCAGCCGAGCCTCGTGCTCACCGACCTCAGGCTTCCGGGAATGAACGGAGTGGAGCTTCTGGAGCGGATCCAGGAGAGTATGGAGGGGGTGGAGGTCATCGTCATGACCGGGCACGAGGACATGACCTCGGCCATTGGGGCCATGCGGGCGGGAGCGTTCGACTACGTGGTCAAGCCCATGGATGTCTCCACCCTCCAGGACCTGGTCGGTCGATGTCTCAAGGAACGGGCCCTCAATCTCAAGGCTGCCGGAAAGAAGGGGAAGACTCCCCCCAAAGAAGAGGAGCGGGGGGTGGTCATCGGGCGAGATCCCAGGCTCATCGAGATTTTCAAGATGATCGGAGTCCTGGCCCGGAACCGGGCCACGGTTCTCATGAGGGGGGAGACCGGCACCGGAAAGGAGGTCATGGCCCGTGCGATCCACACGCATTCCCTCCATGCCAAAGAACCCTTCATCGCCGTAAACTGCACGGCTCTCAGCGACACGCTCCTGGAATCGGAGCTCTTCGGCCACGTGAAAGGGGCGTTCACGGGTGCTGTCTCGAGCAGGAAGGGGTACTTCGAGCTGGCTGGCACGGGGACGATTTTCCTGGATGAGATCGGCGACACGACCCTTGAATTCCAGACCAAGCTCCTCCGGGTCCTCCAGGACCGCACGTTCTTTCCGGTTGGTGGGGAAACGGCCCGAAAGACGGAAGCGAGGATCATCGCCGCCACGCACCAGGACCTGGAGACTCAGGTGGAGGAGGGTGGCTTCCGTGAGGACCTCTACTTCCGACTCCGGGTGGTGGAGATCGTGGTCCCGCCGCTACGAGAGCGCCGAGGGGACATCCCCGATCTGGCCTGGCACCTCCTGGGCCGGATCCGGGTGGAAACCAAACACGAGATCCATCATATCTCTCCGGAGGCCATGAAGGCTCTTCAGAGCTACGACTGGCCGGGGAACGTGCGAGAGCTCGAAAATGCACTCACCCGGGCCTGCATCCTCGCCAGGGGGGCGACCCTCGGTCCGGAGCACCTTCGATTGGGATCGGACCGGCCCACCCTCGGGGGCGGCCTCGAAGGTGAGTTGGCGTTTGGGACGCCAGATGGACTTGCAGGGGCAGCCTTCGGCGCTTCCGAAGATGAAGGGCCTGATTGGACACTGGACGGGGCCGTCGGACGGCAGGTCTTACGAGTGCTGGAGCACACGCATTGGAACAAAAGCGAGGCTGCCCGCCTACTGAAGATCTCACGGTCCAGGCTCGCTCGGCTCCTGGAGAAATTCGACCTGGAGGCCCAGAAAGAGTGAGGAGTGGGTCTCGCCACTTTCCTCCTTGACCATCACCGGTACCCAGGGATAGGATTGCACCGGAATATGGGAACGAAGACGGAAGCATCGGATACCAAGGGAAGCCCACGGGGCGCCCTTCAATTCTCGGCCATCAACGGCATCCTCGGCATTGCCGGGATCCTGACCGTGGCCCTGGGCTATTTCCTCCTCTCCCAGGGCTCTATTTCCGCAGCTCCTCTCCTGCTCGTTCTCGGATACGTGGTCCTGTTGCCGCTTGCGATAATACTCTGACGTTCCGCCGCGACGTGAGGTCGGGGGCCGGCTCCACGAGGAAACTTCCCCCTCCGTTCTGGGCCCGGGCGCGGGGGTGACCCGAGACGGATGGCTTAGTCCCGCCCGATGATCTTCCCCTGCTGGCTTGCCCGCTCCTCGTAACCCCGTTGCCACTCCGAGCGATGGGTTGCCGGCGTCACCTCCACAGCGGTGACCTTGTACTCCGGGCAGCTGGTGGCCCAGTCACTGTACTCGGTGGTAACCACGTTCGCCCCGGTTTCCGGATTATGGAACGTCGTGTACACCACTCCTGGTTGGACCCTTTCGGTGACTGTGGCCTTGAGGGTGATATCCCCCTTTCGGCTCGCCAAAGAAACGAGGTCACCTTCTCGGACGCCACGGGTTTCGGCGTCGCTGGGATGGATCTCCAATAGATCCTCGGGATGCCAGACCGTGTTTTCGGTGCGGCGGGTCTGGGCACCTACGTTGTACTGGGAGAGGATGCGGCCCGTGGTGAGCAATAGCGGGTACCTCCGGCTGGCTCGCTCCTGGGTGGGCACGTATTCGGTTTCGATGAAGCGCCCTTTGCCTCGGACGAACTCACCGACGTGCATGATGGGCGTTCCCACGGGCGCCCCTTCGTTGCAGGGCCACTGCACGCTGCCCACCTCGTCCAGGAGCTTGAAGCTCACATTCCGGAAGGTGGGTGTGAGCTCGGCGATCTCGTCCATGATCTCCGCCGAACTCGCATAGTTCATATCGTAGCCCAGGGCCTGGGCCAGCTCCTGTGTGATCCCCCATTCGTCCTTGCCCTGACGGGGCTTCATGACGGGCCGCACCCGATTGATGCGACGCTCCGCATTCGTGAAGGTCCCGTCCTTTTCCAGGAAGGAAGTGCCCGGGAGGAAGACATGGGCGAACTTGGACGTCTCATTGAGGAAGAGGTCCTGCACCACGATGCACTCCATCCTCCCCAGCGCCTCCTCCACATGCTGGGTATTCGGATCCGATTGTGCGAGGTCCTCCCCCTGGATGTACATGCCCTTGAAGGTGTCGGCGCAGGCAGCGTCGAACATGTTGGGAATCCGGTACCCCGGCTCCGGATCGATGGACACACCCCAGTGGCTCTCGAACTGGCGCCGTGCCTCGTCGTTTCCTACCGGGCGGTATCCCGGGAGCTCATGGGGGAATGAGCCCATGTCGCAGGATCCCTGGACGTTGTTCTGGCCCCGCAAGGGGTTCACGCCCACCCCGGAGAACCCGATGTTTCCGGTGGCCATGGCGAGATTCGCCATGCCAATGACCATGGTGGATCCCTGGCTGTGCTCCGTGACGCCGAGGCCGTAGTAGATGGCCGCCCGGTCCGCCGAGCCGTACAAACGGGCGGCACCACGGATATCGTCGGCAGGGACCCCGGTGATTCCCGAGACCGCCTCCGGCGAGTTCTCCGGCCGAATGATCGACGCCTTCCACGCCTCGTAGGACTCGGTATCGCACCGCTCCCGGACATACTCCTCGTCGACCAGGCCTTCCTCGATCACGACATGCGCGAACGCATTGATCATGGGCACGTTGGTCCCGGGCAGGAGCGGCAGATGGTATGCGGCTTCGATCCGGGCAGAACGAACCAGCTCGATCTCCCGAGGGTCCGCTACGATGAGCTTCGCACCCTGCCGTAGGCGGCTTTTCATCTGTGAGGCGAAGACAGGGTGGCCCGCCGAGGGGTTGGAGCCGATGACGAGGATCACATCGGCGTCCATGACGCTTTCGAAGGGTTGGGTCCCCGCCGATGTGCCCAGCGTTTCCTTGAGTCCGTACCCGGTGGGGGAGTGACAGACCCGGGCGCAGGTGTCCACGTTGTTGTTCCCCATGGCGGCGCGAATGAGCTTCTGAACGACGTACACTTCCTCGTTGGTGCACCGTGAGGAGGTAATGCCGCCGATGGATTTCCGGCCGTACTTCTCCTGGATCTCCTCGAAGCGCTTCGCGGCGTATCCGATGGCTTCCTCCCAGCTCACCTCTCGCCACGGATCGCTTGATGTCTCCCGGACCATGGGGCTCAGGATGCGGTCCGGATGGGATGCGTACCCCCACGCGAACCGACCCTTGACGCAGCTATGGCCCCGATTGGCCTGGCCGTTCTTGGAAGGTGTCATGCGTACGACCTGATCACCCTTCATCTCGGCCTGGAAGGAACAGCCGACCCCGCAGTAGGCGCAGGTGGTTTCGATGGCGTGATCAGGGAGGCCGTTGTCGACGATGCTCTTCTCCATGAGTGTCGCCGTTGGGCAGACCTGCACGCAGGCTCCGCA
Organism: Gemmatimonadota bacterium; assembly: GCA_039592115.1. GTDB lineage: Bacteria > Gemmatimonadota > Gemmatimonadetes > Longimicrobiales > Gaopeijiaceae > JBDHCH01. The sequence goes on from JBDHCH010000077.1 coordinate 13,692, forward strand.
GGACACGCACTCGGAGTTGAGGAAGCCCTCTTCGATGCCGGCTGACACCTTGGAGCCGAAACCCCGGCCCTGGATGGTCAGGGCGAACGTGCCTTGGACCTCGTCACAGGCTCGGACGCAAAGGGAGCAGACGATGCACTTGCTGGCATCGAAGTGGAAGTAGGGATTGCTGCCATCGATCCCACCGTCCAGGTGGTTCTCGCCGTCGAAGCCGTAGCGGACTTCGCGTAGCCCCACCGCACCGGCCATGTCCTGAAGCTCGCAGTCGCCATTGGCCGCACAGGTCAGGCAGTCCAGCGGATGGTCCGAGATGTACAGCTCCATGACGTTGCGGCGGAGCTTGGCCAACTTGTCCGTCTGGGTGCGGACCTCCATCCCTTCTTCCACGGGCGTCGTACAGGAGGCGGGGTAGCCCCGTCGGCCCTCCACCTCTACCAGGCACATCCGGCAGGAACCGAATGGCTGAACGCTGTCAGTGGAGCAGAGCTTCGGAACATCCACGCCGCTCTCACGGGCAGCCCGAAGGATGCTGGTGCCCGCACTCACCGTCACCGGAGCACCGTCGATCTCGAGTTGGACCATATCGTGGCTGGCGCCTGCCGGCGTGCCCAGGTCGGCTTGTCTGACCTTATTCATCGATCTCCTCCTCACCCTCTCTTGCCCCGAAGTCCTCCGCGAAGTATCTGACGGCGCTCCTGACCGGCAGTGGTGTCATGGAGCCCATGGCGCATAGCGAAGCGTCCTCCAAGGTGTCGCACAGCTCCATGAGGAGGTCATAGTTCTCCTTCCGATCGATCCCAGCCACCAGGCGATCGATGACCTCAACCCCCCGGACTGACCCGATCCGGCAGGGGGTGCACTTCCCGCACGACTCGATGGCACAGAACTCCATGGCAAACCGTGCCTGGGCCGCCATATCGACGGAATCGTCGAAGACCACGATGCCGCCATGGCCCACGATGGCCCCGATGGCGGTGAAGGCTTCGTAATCCATGGGGATGTCCAGCTGGTCGGCCGTGAGGAAGGCGCCCAGGGGACCGCCGACCTGGACGGCCCTCACCGGCCTCCCGGTGGCGGTGCCACCGCCCCAGTCCTCGATGAGCTCCCGGAGTGTGACACCGAAGGCCTTCTCCACCAGGCCGCCCCGTTTGACGTTCCCGGCCAGCTGGAAGGCCAGGGTGCCAGTGGAGCGATTGACACCGTATTCTGCGTAGGATTCGCCCCCCCGGTTGATGATGTCGGGGACCGATGCCAGGGTGACGACGTTGTTGACCACGGTGGGTTTGCCGAAGAGGCCCTGGTGGGCGGGGAGGGGGGGCTTGAATCGGATCATGCCCCGCTTGCCTTCCAGGCTCTCCAGCATGGCCGTTTCTTCACCGCATATGTAGGCGCCGGCGCCGAGATGGATCTCGATATCGAAGTCGAAACCGCTACCCCGGATGTCCTCTCCCATCCAACCGGCCGACCGGGCGGCCTCCAACGCCTCCTTCAGAATGGAGTAGGTGATGGGGTACTCGGAGCGGAGGTAGATCGGCGTACCCGGCGATGGCCATCCCCTCGAAGAGACTCATGGGATCGCTCTCCAGGAGAATCCGATCGGAGAAGGTGCCGCTATCGCCTTCATCGGCGTTGCAGGCGATGTACTTCTGGTCCGCCTCTGCTTCCGCTACCGTCCGCCACTTGATGCCCGTGGGGAAGGCGGCACCACCCCGACCCCTGAGGCCGGATTCCAGGACGGCGTCAAGGACCGATTCCTGTCCGTCGGCGAACGCTTTCTCCAGGCCGGTGAACCCCTGGTGCTCCCGGTAGCTGTCCACCGAGACGGGGTCGATGAGCCCACAGCGGAGAAAGCTCCACCGATCCTGGTTGGCCAGGTAGGGGATCTCTTCTGTGCGTCCCAGAATCCGGGGGTGGTCCCCGCCCTCCAGGAATCCGGCTTCGAACAGGCCGGCGACATCACCGGGGGTGACGTTTCCGTATGCGATCCGGGAGTCCCCGACCTCCACCTCCACCATGGGTTCGAGCCAGGAAATGCCCCAGGAGCCGTTCCGGATGAGCTGAATGGACTTGCCGGAGTCCTCGGCCCGACGCTCGATCTCCGCGGCCACCTCGTTGGCGCCCATGGAGATGGCGGCGGTTTCACGAGGTACATACACCTTTGTGGCCGCCATCAGTCGCTCCCCCTCATCGTGTTCACGATGTCGTCGAAGCGTCCTGCGTCTACGCGACCGTAG
>JBDHCH010000078.1:0-15198 GCA_039592115.1 Gemmatimonadota bacterium
TTGCGGCCCACGATCCCCCGCCTCGATGGAGATCGTCGTCCGGTAAGCGGAGAAGATCCCGCCTGCCGCGAAGAGGAGGGTGAAGATGGGACCGGCGGGCTCACCCATCCCCAATCCGGCTGCGATGGCGACTCCAAACGCGAGTCCGATGGCGGCCCCGATGGGGAATATGGCCTTCTTCCCCCCGCGAACTTCGAGGGATTCCTGTAGCCGGATCACCGTTTTCCCTTGGCGTGGGGTCACAGAGATGACGATCTTCCGGGTGTCGTCCGTCTGAGCGGCAGGACTCCAGGTCAGGGTGCCCCCGAGCACCGAGGCATGCCCTACAAGATCCAGGTGCCGCTGGATCTCCTCGACCATCTTGGGAAAGGCGGAATCGGGGATCTCTCCGTCCACCACTCTCTCTGCCACGAGCCGGTCGAATTTGGGGCTCTTCTGCTGGCGCCAATCACCACCCACCCTCGGTACTGGGGGGGCATCCTTCCGGACCAATTCCCGAGCGGCTTGACGGACATGTTCGGGTGGGATCCCCACCTGGGCCGCCACCTGCTCCACTCCACCCATGGTCAGTGCGCCATCGGGGTCCGCGTCGGATTCCTTCGCCTGGAGCTCCGCCGCCCGATCCAGGAGCTGGCGGACCTGCTCCTCCGAGAAGCTGGGGGTCCGTTCCGATGCAGCCTCCAAGGCCCGAGCCAGATCTCCGGCGTGCTGGAATCGGTCCGTTGGCCTCAAAGCCAGGGCTTTCGCTAATACCTGCTCGATCCTTCCGGGGAATCGATCCAGCCGTAGGCGGTGCTCCCCGGGGAGATCGGTGAGGCGACCCAGCTTCACATCCTCTGGGCCGGGCCAGGATGCGGGGGTTCCCCCGGTGAGGAGCTCGTAGACCACGCTCCCGAGGGCGTACACATCAGCCCGGGCATCCACGGAGCCCGTGGCCAGGGCCTGCTCGGGACTCATGTAACCGGGCGTGCCTACCGCCAGGCCGGTTCGGGTCACCCCATCCCGCTGAGCATCACTCACGGCCCTGGCGATACCGAAGTCCGACACCACCGCCAGGCCCTCGTTGAACAGGATGTTCTCCGGCTTGATATCCCTGTGGATCACCCCCCGCGCGTGGGCGTAGTCCAGGCACGAAGCCACTTCACGAACGATCCTGAGCACGGCCTCTAACGGAACCGGAATCTCCCCCGATATCAGGCGCCGGAGGGACCCTCCGGCAACGTAGGGCATGACGTAGAAGAACAGCCCCTGGAATGTCCCCGAGTCCAAGAGGGGGAGAATGTGGGGGTGATTGAGGCTCGCGGTGATCTCGATCTCCCTCAGGAACCGCTCAGAGCCCACGGCGGCGGCAAGGTCCTGTCTCAAAACCTTCAGCGCCACCTCCCGATGGTGCTTCTGGTCCCGGGCCAGGAAAACCGTGGCCATCCCACCCTGCCCCAGCTCCCGCTGGATGGCATACCGATCTGCGAACAAGGCCCCAGGAGCAGGTGTCATGAAGTCTCCCGGCCTCCGGAATCCCCCTCACGGGGTTTGGAGAGCAGCTTTTCCGTAAAGTCCTGCCGGTCTTCCAGCGCCTGGAGACGGTCCAACACGCCGTCCAGAGCGGAGAAGAGCCTGTCCCAATCCTCGGGGGCCCGGCCGCTCAGGGCCCGGCGCTCCTCGGCCTTCGCCTCCAGCAGCTTCCCCAGGTGCCGGGTGACGGGGCGAAGCAGGATCACTCCGCCAATGGTGATCGCAACCACGAGGGTCGTGAGGAACGTGAATGTGAAGATGAGCAGCAGTTCCATGTCCATGGCCTTACTCCGATTCCATTCCTGCCTCGGATGGAGGCGTTCCGGAGGTGAACTCCCGTCTTGGTTTCCTCCCTGTCTCGTCGCCGCTTGCCGATGGGGGAGGAAGCACGTCAGCCCCGCGTCGTTTCGGCTTCGTACCCACCATCAAAGAGTACTCCCAGAACTTCCTCCAACTTCACCGCCGCTCGCTGGGCCATCCGGACGAACTCCTCGGAGGTCTCGTGGGTGGTGAGGGGTCCCATGCAGTGAAGGTCACCTCTGGTGAGCCACCACTCCCAATAGGCATTCGAGGCTCTGCGTCCGACGCTGTGAACCTGGGCCCGGTCTCCGTACCGCTCCCCGGCGGCGAATCCGATGGCCATGAGGCCCCCGGTGAGAAAACCACAGAGGTCCCGTTTTCCGACGCCACCACCGAAGACCGCCGCCGCGTCCAGGTGGTGCTCCGGAAGTTTGAACCTGCGAAGAGCCGCCAGAAGCATCATCTCCGAACACGGATACCCCTGACCCTGAAGGCTTCCGATGATCTGGGCCATGGGTGAACCGGCCACAGCCGCGGCTTCCTCTGGCGTGAACTCCTGGGCGAAACCCAACCGTGGGGCTTCTTGATCCGCGGTCGGGGCCTCCTGGGCCTCCGCGGCAAAGCCATAGGGGAGCGACGGAGCGGCCAGAACCGTGAAGGGAATGGCACCGAGAAAGCGCCTGCGGGAAAGGTCTGTGCCTGACATGGGTGGACCCTCGTGACGGGTTCGTGGCGGAAAAGAGCGAAAGGACGATGACTCGCTTCAACGCAGGGTTCGTCCTGCGGATGAATGGATGGAAGCAGACCGCTCACGGCAACCCCTGGAGGGAGATTCGCGGAGCCGCGACCAGGGAAGACGTTGAGCATTGAGCCCGATCTTTCCCAACCCGCCTCCCCGTGCCAGGTTGTCCCCAGTTCAAACCAGTTAAGGAGGCACAACGTGAGAGCACTCGCGAAAAAGAAAACCGTCTTTTCTCGCCTTGGAGGGTTCGTGATCCTGGCCAACCTCGCCTTGTCCGGTTGTGGGGCCCCGGAGGACCAGGTAGGACCCGCCCCACCCCTGGGCATCGTCGGTCACGAAAACCCGCTCATGGCAGTGTGGGAAACCGAGTTCCAGGTCCCCCCCTTCGACCTCATCCAGAGCGAGCACTATCTCCCGGCATTCCGGGAAGCGATGGCTATGGAAAAGGCCGAGATCGAGGAGATCGTGAACAACCCCGATCCGGCCACATTCGAAAACACGATCCTGGCACTGGAGAGATCCGGGAAGTACCTCACGCGGGTGAGTCGGGTCTTCGGGGCAGTGAATGGAGCCCACACCAACGACATTCTACAGGAAACCGCCCGCACTCTGGCCCCGGAACGTGCCGCCCACCGGGATGATATCATCCTGAACGCAGACCTCTATGCCCGTGTGAAAGCGGTCTACGAGATGCAGTACGAGCTCGGCCTCACCCCGGAAGAGATGAAACTCCTGGAGGAGAGGAACAAGAACTTCGTCCGGAGCGGGGCGGACCTTGGGGACGAAGCGAAAGCCAGACTGCGGGAAATCAACGGGGACCTGGCTGAGCTTTCCACCCAGTTCGGTGAGAATGTCCTGAACGAGACCAACGCGTACGAGCTGTACGTCACCGACACGGTGGACCTCGGGAACCTGCCTGACAACCTCGTGGCTCTGGCCGCTTCGGAAGCCCGGAACCGAGGACACGATTCCGGTTGGTCCTTCACGCTCCAGCGGCCCAGCATCAATCCCTTCCTCGAATCGTCCACCAACCGGGAACTCAGGCGGGACATCTTCATGGGCTACGCGATGAGGGGCGACAACGGGAATGAGCTCGACAACAAGCATATCCTCTCCCGGATGGCCTCCCTGAGGGCGGAGCGGGCTCAGCTCATGGGGTACCCGACCCACGCCCACTTCATCATATCAGACAACATGGCCGAAACCCCTGACCGGGTAACCGACTTCCTGACAGAGGTCTGGGAGCCAGCCCTCGAGGTGGCGATGGAGGAGCGGGCCGACATGCAGGCCGTCATGAACGCCGAAGGAGTGCCCGGCAATCTGGAGGGCTGGGACTGGCGTCATTACACGGAAAAGGTGAGAAAGGCCCGCTTTGACCTCGATCCCCAGGCTCTCCTCCCCTACTTCGCCGTGGATGCGGTTCGGGATGGGGTGTTCATGGTTACCAACCGCCTGTACGGTCTCAGCTTCCACCAGCGGACAGATCTCCCCCGGTGGCACGAGACCCAACAGGTGTTCGAGGTGCGGGAGGCCGACGGAAGCCACCTCGGCGTTCTCTATATGGACTTCTTTGCCCGTCCCACCAAGCGGGGCGGAGCGTGGATGAACTCACTGTCCAAGCAGGGACGCCTGGACGGGGAGACCTACCCCATCGTCACCACGAACTTCAACTTTGCCGCTCCGGCCGGTGACGGTCCGGCCCTCGTCACCTTTGATAATGCCCTGACTCTGGCCCACGAAATGGGCCACGCCATTCATGGGCTCCTGTCCGATGTCACCTTCGAGTCCCTCGGCGGCACATCGGTACCCCGGGACTTTGTCGAGTTCGGGTCCCAGATCATGGAAAACTGGATGGGTGAGCCCCAGGTGTTGCGGGAGTATGCCAGGCATCACGAGACAGGGGAGGTTTTGCCGGAGGAGTACATCGAGAAGCTCCAAGCGTCCTCGACCTTCAACCAGGGATTCATCACCGTGGAGTTCATCGCGGCCGCGTTCCTGGACATGGCCTGGCACTCCCTGGAAGATCCCATCGAGCATGAGGCTGCCGCTTTCGAGGCTGCAGAGATGGCCCGTATCGGCCTTATCGACGAAATCATCCCCAGGTACCGGAGCACCTACTACAACCACATTTTCAGTGGCGGCTACTCAGCCGGGTACTATGCTTACCTGTGGGCGGAGGTACTGGACAAGGATGCATTCCAGGCCTTCGTGGAGGCCGGCGATCTCTTCGATCCGGCCACCGCCCGACGTCTGCGGGAGGAGATACTCTCCAAGGGCGGGACTCGACCAGGGATGGAGTTGTACGTGAACTTCCGGGGGAGAGAACCCGACATCCAGGCGCTCCTGGAGGCCCGAGGTCTTACCGGAAGAGGGAGATAGGGCGGCAAACGTCAGAAATCCCCTACCGAGGGCTGGTCAGAAGGCATTTCAGCCCATCCGACTCCAGGCAGGAGAACCGGGGAGGCCCACCGAACAGCGGGCCTCCCCGGTTCAATTTGGGCCAAATCGGTCCCTCTTCAGAGGCCATTCAGGGGAATGAAGATGGCACGTCGAACCCCTGGAAGACGGGGCGGGGAGGTCTCAGCGGGACGCCTTCCCTGTCAGCGGAAACTCGAAGCCGTCCCTGTGGATATTGAGATTCTCCCTCTCCAGCACCACATTTGATTGGTCCAAGTGACAAATCGAAGTGAATCCAGGACTGACCGACCCACCCCGTCCGGACCCAAGAACCGGGGGCGGCTGGGAATCGGATCGACCCCTCCTCCCCCTCGTGACTTTCGGAGGCGGGGATGGGTCAAAGGTTCTTGTAGAGGTAAGACCACTGAGATACGACTCAACCAAAATGGGAGGAACAGCATGAGCACCCGTGCTTTCTGGTCTCTGGTCATCGCACTTGTCTTCCTTCAGCCCTTGGCTGTGGACGGACAGTCGGTGAAGCCGGCAGACCGTGGCCCCTGGGAGATCTCCGCCTTCATGGGGGGATTCGACGACGACTTCGAGTTCGATCCCGACGGGAGCGAGTTCTTCGTCGACCCCGAAGGGAACCCCCTGTTCGGTGGGGGGCTGAACTACCACCTTCCCGCGAACTTCTTCGTCGGCCTGGAGGGTCGCTACGTCCCGGTCGACATGCGGCCGGCTGCGGGCGGGTTTGCGGATCTGAATTCCTACTTCTTCAGTGGGCTCCTGGGCTACACGATCCCCCTCCATGAGCGCTTCGATATCTACGGAGTCGGAGGCGCGACCGTTGCATACTGGAGCCCCACGGACTACGACGCGGAAACGGACTTCGGATACAGCTTTGGTGGCGGCGCGAAGTTGTTCCTCACCGAGAGCCTGGCTCTTATCGGCGATTACAGGATGTTCCAGATCCCCACTGCGATGGAGGACGTGAGCCAGGACGTGGCGGGCATCATCGCGAATGAGAAGTTCTGGGGATACTCCATCACCGGTGGGTTCTCCTACTTCTTCGGAACCAAAGACTCGGACGGCGACGGCGTGAAAGATGGGGACGACCTGTGCCCCCGCACGCCCGCGGGCGTCGAGGTGGATGCCCAGGGCTGCCCGGTGGATTCCGACGGCGACGGCGTGCCCGACTTCATGGATCGCTGTCCCAACACCCCCGCTGGGGCGGAAGTGGGGAGCGAGGGATGCCCCTTCGACAGCGACAGTGACGGAGTCTTCGACGGATTGGATCGCTGTCCTGGCACTCCTGCCGGAGCGGAGGTGGACGCGAACGGCTGTCCCATGGACTCAGATGGCGACGGGGTGTTCGACGGTCTGGACCGGTGCCCAGGCACGCCGAGGGGAACCGAGGTGGACTCGGTCGGTTGTCCGCTACCCGAGCCGGAGCCGGAGCCGGAACCCGAGGTCTTCACCTTCCAGGGTGGGGTCAACTTCGAGTTCGACTCAGCCGTGCTGACCGCGGAGGGTCAGGCAGCCCTCCGGGAGATCGGCGATGTCCTCGCGGCCCGCGAGGGGATAACGGTAACAGTTGAGGGACACACCGACTCGATGGGTGACGACGCCTACAACATGGGGCTCAGCAGGAGGCGGGCGGAGGCCGTTCGGGACTTCCTCGTTGAGAATTATGCCTCCCTGACCACCGGACAGTTCACTGTGCGGGGGCTGGGTGAAACCAACCCCGTGGCCGACAACGACACCGAGGCAGGCCGAGCGCAGAACCGCAGGGTCGAGCTGATCGTGGGCTGAGCGGGAGCGAGGCGTAAGCCGAATCCCGGACAGGGTAAGCCCGAAAAGGGCTGCTCCGGCTGGAACCGGCTGAAGCCCCGGGGGGGATCCCCCGGGGCTTCTTGCCTCCCCGGTATCTCATCCAATGCAGCGGAGGAGGGTGTCATAGTGCCGGCCGCTGGAGGCCAGGCCCTATTCTTGCGGATGGCCCAAGGTGACCGGCCAGACTTTCACGGGAGAGTGTTTTGGCCATCCTTCTCGGATCCGTAGCCCCAATCTTCGGGATCCTCTTTCTGGGCTTCCTCGCCAGGAAGATCGGTGCGCTGAAGACAGGTGGCGTGGACGGCCTCGTGGCCTTTGTCTTCAACTTCGCTGTGCCGGTGCTTCTCTTCCGAAGCCTGGCGCAAGCCGAGTTGCCGGATGAGATCCCGTTCGGTTTCTTGGCGGCGTTCTATGGTGGATCTTTCGGCACTTATGGCCTTGGAATGGCGGTTGGCCGGCTGGTATTTCGCAGGCCCCTGGATGAATTGGCCATCTTCGGCATGTCGAGCGGATTTGCGAACACGGTGATGCTTGGCATCCCCATTGTCCTCACCAACTACGGAGAGGATGCATCCCTTCCGCTGTTCCTGATCATTGCGTTCCATGGCGCGATTTTCTTCCCCCTCACTACCATCATCATTCGACTGGGCCGAGACATGGAGGTGTCGGTGGCCCGTCAGATCCGGAGCGCCGCCTCGGAACTCGGTGGGAACCCCATCATCGTCGGGATCGTATTGGGCCTCCTCATGAACCTCGCCGGAATCGGCCTCCCCGGCCCGCTGGACACCACCGCGTCCATGTTGGGCGGTGCAGCGGTGCCTTGTGCACTCTTTGCCATGGGGGCATCCCTGGCAGGGTACCCGCTGATGGGAGAGATCACCCCGGCCTTTTGGTTGGTCCCCCTGAAGCTCGTAGGCCACCCTTTCTTGGCGTGGTTGATCGCTGTACCGATCCTTGGGTTGAGAGGGATGTGGGTCGCGGTAGTGGTGACCATGGCCGCCATGCCTACCGGGGTCATGCCCTACATGTTCGCGGCCCGCTACGATGCCGCTCCCGGGGTTGCCGCTCGGTCCGTCTTCCTCAGCACACTCTCCTCGGTCGTGACGATCTCGGTGGTCCTTTACCTCCTCCGGGCCGGGTAGGAGCCCTTCCCGGTAATGGGGCGAGCCGCGTTACTGGGAAAGGTTCCCAGCAGATCCGGCCATCTCCAAGATGGGAGGGCCTCCTCCCTCGCGCCGAGCGGTTCTCTCAACTAGTGTGATGCCGGAAGGTTCTCACTCCTGCCCCCTGGCGCCCTGGTCACAGAAGGCGAGTCAGAATGGCCACACTGAAGTCCTACGCAAGCATCGCTCGAGCTCCATTCCTCCTGCTCCCAGTCACCCTCGTGTTATGCGGGGCCGGAGCCGCAGCCTTCGATGGTTTCGCGAGCTGGAGCCGGTCTCTTATTGCGCTGGTGGCCCTGGTGGCTGTTCACATCTCGGTAAACGCGCTGAATGAGTGGAGTGACATGCGCCGGGGGATCGACCTGATGACAGTCCGGACGCCATTCTCCGGTGGGAGCGGAACCCTGCCGGCCGGCGACGCTCCCGTCGGAGCCGCCCTGGCCGTAGGGCTTTCCGGTGCGGCCGTGGGACTGGCCATCGGCAGCTGGTTCCTGGTGCAGGTCGGTTGGGGATTTCTTCCCTTCATGCTCGTGGGAGCTGTGTTCGTGCTGGGATATACCGACGCGTTGGCCCGGGTCGGAGTGGGGGAGATCGCTGCGGGCCTCGGTTTGGGGGGGTTGGCCGTTGCCGGAACGGCCTACGTCCAGGCAGGAACCCTAGGCCCTGCTGCGATTGCGGCTTCCGTTCCAGCCTTCCTCATGACCTTCAACCTCCTGCTCCTGAACGAGTTTCCCGATGAAAAGGCCGACAGGGAGGGAGGGAGAAGAAACCTCGTCCTGCTGCTCGGGCGCCCCACCGCAGCCCGGGTATACGGGGTGGCCGCACTCCTGGTCCCAGCTTGGATCGTCGGCATGGTGATGGCTGGTCCACTACCCTATCTGGCGCTCCTCGGGGCACTTCCCTCGATCCTCCTGGCAACCCCCCTCCGGTGGGCGTTCCGGCAGACGGATAGTGAGGTTCCGATACCAGCCCTTGGCGCCAACGTGATCTGGAACCTCACGACCAACACGGTCCTGGGGCTGGGGCTCATCGCCGCCGCGATTCTGGGAGGGTAGGCCGGACCAAACCCTCAGGCGTCGAACTCCGAGAGCTCCTCCAGCGCCTCGTCGGCTGCCTCCGCCACCTCCGGGTTCGGGTCTTTGGCCAGAGACTCGAGGAGAGGACGAACATCGGGGTGTCCGATCCTGCCGAGAAGATCAGCCGTGTCCCCTTTTCGACTGTCGTCCGCCAAGATGTGGCCACCCTCCGCCAAACCAGCTTCGAGGATCGGGATCAGGGAGTCCAAGCATGCCTCCTCCGCCGCCAAGGCCTCCTCCGCCACGAGGAAGAGATTCATCCGCTGCTCCATGGTGCTCTTCCCCCAGAGGTCTCCGAATGCCTCCACGCCATGGCCGTCCCAGATGTGTGCGGCGGCATCGGAAAAGCGCCCCGACTCGACCAACGAGGCGAACACGACCTTGTCACCGTCGGGTCCCTGCTGCGCCAGGATCCTGAGGGCCAGCTCCGGAGCTGGAATCACCCCCACCATGATGAGCTCGTCGTCCACCACCGTCGTCGGCACCGACCGGATCCCGTACTGGGCTGCGAACTCCGCCTCCTGGGTGGCGTCCACGATCTCGACGGCAATCCTCGGACTGGCCAGGGTCAAGGTCGCTACCGCTTTGATCTGATGGGGGCAGGCCGTACAGCCCGGTGCGATGAACAAGAGGATATCGGTGTCTTTCCCGAGCTTTCCCAGGGGTCCCGCTAGTGCTTCGACTTCGGCGGGGTTGGTCAGGGCTTCGAGGGCTTCTAGATCGAGAATCGGCTCGCTCATGTTTTCTCATTCGGTTGTGGTTGCTCGAACCCCGGGAAGGTAGGGGGTGAAGCTGCCGGTGTGTAGGGCCCAAGAACATTGCCCGGAAAGGGAACTCGGGGCAGTTTCGCCGAGATAACCTACCAATCCCACTGGAGGGCCCTCATGAGCGCTCGTCTTCCCGATCCCCACCCGAGCCGGGACATGAAACGCCGGGAGGTCATCCGGTTGGGAGCCGGCGCCGCGGCCCTCGGGGCCGTGTCACCTCTCCTGGGCCTTCCTCTCCTCGAGGGTTGCTCCCGAGAGAGCCACGGCCCCCCCAACATCCTCTTCATCTTCAGCGACGACCACGCCTGTCAGGCCATCGGCGCTTATGGCTCCCGGATCAACCAAACGCCCAATATCGACCGCATCGCGGATCAGGGTGCGATCTTCGAGAACTCCTTCTGCACCAACTCCATCTGTGCACCCAGTCGAGCGGTCGTCCTCACGGGCAAGTTCAGCCATGTGAACGGGAAGATCGACAACCGCGCCGATCCCTTCGACACATCCCAGCCCACCTTCAACAAAGTCCTCCAGGCCGCCGGATACCAGACGGCCATGATCGGAAAATGGCACCTCAGGAACGATCCGGAAGGCTTCGACTTCTGGAAGGTCCTTCCGGGCCAGGGACACTACTACAACCCGGATTTCAGGGCTCCCGGAACCGATCCCGATGAGGTTGTCACCGAGCGAATCGAAGGCTACGTGACGGACATCATCACCGACCTCTCCCTGGATTGGCTCAGATCAGGCCGGGATCAGGACAAGCCCTTCCTCCTCATGTGCCAGCACAAGGCCCCACACCGCAACTGGATGCCCGGCCCTGACCACCTGAGGACCTACGAGGACGTGCAGATCCCCGAACCGGAAACCCTCTTCGACGACTATTCACGACGAGCCAGTCCCGCCGCCAACCAGGAGATGTCCATCGCCCGCCACTTCTTCCCGGCGTACGACCTGAAGATCACCCCCCCTGACCCGAACGACGAAGGGGATACCAATAACTGGAACCGGGTCTGGGAACGGATGACGGAGGAGCAACAGGCCGAGTGGAACGCCGTGTATGATCCCCAGAACGAGGCTTTTCGGGCCAGCGGTCTCCGGGGAGACGACCTGGTCCGCTACTACTACCAGCGGTACATGAAGGACTACCTCAGATGCATCGCCTCAGTGGACGACTCGGTGGGGCGGATCCTGGACTACCTGGACGAAGCGGATCTGGGGGAGAACACCCTCATCATCTACTCCTCGGACCAGGGGTTCTATCTCGGAGAGCACGGATGGTACGACAAGCGCTGGATGTACGAGGAGTCCCTGCGCATGCCGTTCCTCGCCCGGTGGCCAGCCCGCATCCCCCCTGGGACCCGTGTCCCGCAGATGATCCAGAACATCGACTACGCCCCCACCTTCCTGGAGGCGGCCGGTCTGCCGGTTCCACCGGATGTCCAGGGAGTCAGCCTGCTTCCCTTGGCCGGCGGCGAAGACCCTGCGGATTGGCGACAGAGCATCTACTACCACTATTACGAGTTCCCCGCCGTCCACATGGTGGCCAAGCACTACGGTGTGAGAACCGAGCGCTACAAGCTTATCCACTACTACGAGACGGATGAGTGGGAGTGCTTCGACCTGGAGGCGGATCCCCAGGAGTTGGTCAGTGTCTACGAGGCTCCCGAGTATGCATCGGTGGTGGCGGGGCTGAAGGAGGAGTTGGCCACCTTGCGGCAGAAGTACGGGGATGCCTGATGGGGAAACGAGGAGGGGGGGCGTGAGCCCCCCCTCCTCAAATCAGCATCCTGCCAGCGGGAATCGGAGTACCGATTACTCCCCGCCAAGGCTCATGGAAATCCCGGCCATGAGTCCGAAGAAAGCCGTCGTGGAATCATCGATGCTGGCGCCCATGTAACGGCCTTCGACCCAAAATCCGACACCGTCCATGGGGAAGCCGAAGCCCACACCCCCGCCATACCCAAACCCGGAATCAGATTCATCCTCGAACTCGTCCGAGCTGAACTTGTGGACCATCAATCCAGCCTGCCCGAAAGCATAGAACCCCGGTGAGTCCTCTTCGGCAAAGTCGTAAAGGAGGCCTCCCATCACGCCATAGGGATTGGTGACTGCCCCATCGCCATAGTCGTCATGAGAGAAGCTATTCCGGCCCCAGAAACCCTCCCCGTATACCGAGAGGCCTTCCATGGGAAGATCGAAAGAAACACCGCCGACCCCGAGAAACCCTGCGTCGTGTTCATCGGAGTAGTCACTGGTCGGGAAGTTCAATCCCGCACCGATGTACACCCCTTGAGCAGAGGCCTGGGTGGGGGATGTGAGTACAAGAAAGGGGAGCAGCACAACCAGGGCCAGCAGGGCCTTTTTCATGAATACCTCCTTCTGGGGGGATGAACGGCATCGAGCACCTGGCCGGATGGTAACCAGCGTCAGCACTCAAAGCCGCAATACCTATGGCACAGGAAAGCGTAAAAGGTCAACAACTTTTTTTCCGGAACCGGGACAAGGAACCCTTCCAGGGGTTCGCGGGTGTAAGGTGACTTCGGAGGCTGGGCCAGAGCGGAACCTGCGTGTCGAGCGCCCCACCGAAATCTCACACAACCGTAAGGGCCAATGGATAAGCTCATCCTCTTTCCCGAGGCCGGGATCCTCCTGTCCCTGCTGATCGTCGGGGCTTGCGCGGCGCCTGCGCAACAGCGCGGGGTCCCGAGCCCCCGCGCAACCACCACCGAAGCTTCCGAAGCAGGCCCAGGGCCACGGATCGTTCGCCCGGGTGCACCCGGCGAGGACCCGAGGATCGTTGGAGTGGCAGAGCTGAGTACGCCGACATCCCTCCCCCATACGGAGGCCGACGTCCTCTTCATGCAGGGAATGATTCCCCATCACGCACAAGCCCTCGACATGGCGGCTCTGGTCGAGGAGCGGACGGAGAGCGAAGACATCCGGCTCCTGGCAAGGCGCATCGAGATTTCCCAGCGGGACGAGATCGCCCTCATGGGGACATGGCTGGAGCAGCGTGGAGAAGAGGTCCCGGGCGAGCATGCCCATCACATGATGGAAGACCACCTCATGCCGGGAATGCTAACCGCCGAGGACATGGCAGAGCTCGCGGCCGCCCGGGGGCCGGAGTTCGACCGCCTCTTCCTGGAGTTCATGATCATGCACCACGAGGGTGCCATCTTCATGGTCAGGGAGCTCTTCGCCAGCCCCGGGGCAGGCCAGGAGACGGAAATGTTCACCTTCGCCTCCCACGTAGACGCAGACCAGCAGATCGAAATCCGTCGCATGAGCCGGATGTTGGCAGCCGGCCGTTGAGAGGACCCGCCAGAACCCGGCTTTTGAGCCGAATGTCGTCAATCTTTTGTCAGGGGTTTCCGATGCACCCAGGTATTCATGCGCTGCGATCACCTGTGCGGCGCGCCACCGTCTTTCTCGCCTTCCTCTCAGCGTCGACCCTTCTGGTCAGCCCTCTGGCCTCCCAGGACACCACGTTCGTCTGGGACTCAAAGGATCCCAGGGTCGGGCTCAACGCCGGATGGCTCGACGCGGAGTCGGCAATCCGAAACCTGGAGATGGTGGGGAGCCTCCCGAGACCTGCGGGTTTCCACGATCCGGTGAACCCGGGCGCCTTCGATTTCGCCAACACAGATCTCGCCTTCAAAGGCGACCTGGTGTTCGTGGGCAACTACTCGGGATTCCAGGCCTTCGACGTCTCGGATCCCACGGACCCGCAGCTGAGGGTGGCGGTGGTCTGCCCTGGCGGCCAGGGAGATGTCTCAGTGCACCAGAACCTCCTCTTCATGTCGGTGGAGGAGACTCGCGGCCGGCTGGATTGCGGCACAGAAGGAGTCCAGGATACGGTGAGCGTAGAGCGGTTCCGGGGCGTGCGCATCTTCGACATCTCGGATGTCGAAACCCCACGGCAGGTCGCGCTGGTTCAAACTTGCCGGGGTTCCCACACCCACACACTGGTCACCAAACCCCAGGACCGGGAGAACGTTTGGATCTATGTCTCCGGCACCGGCGGCGTGCGCTCGCCATCGGAGCTCTCAGGCTGTTCCCGGGGAGCCCCGGAGGAAGACCCGAACACCTCCCGCTTCCGCATCGAGGTCATCCGGGTGCCCCTGACGGCTCCGGAGGAATCTCGCGTGGTGGCCGAGCCGCGGATCTTCGCGGACCCTGAAACGGGAGCCATCGCCGGGCTCTGGCGAGGTGGCGACCACGGAGAAGGCACCCAGGGCACGTCAGAGACCGACCAGTGCCACGACATCACGGTGTATCCTGAGCTGGGGTTGGCCGCTGGGGCTTGCTCGGGCAACGGGATCCTCCTGGATATCTCCGACCCCGAGGACCCGATCCGCATCGACGAGGTATCCGACGCCAACTTCGCCTACTGGCACTCGGCCACATTCAACAACGACGGCACGAAGGTGATCTTCACCGACGAGTGGGGGGGAGGGACGGCCCCGAGGTGCCGGGCCACCGACCCACCCACCTGGGGGGCGGACGCGATTTTCGAATTGGCAGACGGAGTGCTCACGCTCGCCGGGTACTACAAGCTCCCGGTCCCCCAGGAGGCCACGGAGAACTGCGTCGCCCACAACGGGTCGCTCATCCCCGTGCCGGGCAGGGACATCAAGGTCCAGGCCTGGTACCAGGGTGGCATCTCCGTGTTCGACTTCACCGATCCCACGGAGCCGGTCGAGATCGCCTTCTTCGACCGGGGCCCGTTGGATGAGACCCAGCTCATGCTCGGCGGCTACTGGTCCGCCTACTGGTTCGACGGACGGATCTACGGCGCGGAGATCGCCAGGGGGCTGGACATCTTCGAGTTGGTCCCCAGCGAACACCTCACTGCGGACGAGATCGCTGCGGCTCACTTGGCTCGGTACGGTGAGTTCAACACTCAGAGTCAGCCCCGCGTGAGCTGGCCGGCCGCGGTCCCTGTGGCTCGAGCCTATCTGGACCAGATGGAACGGAACGAAGGGATTCGACCCGAGCGGGCCGAGGCCGTCCGCAGGGCCCTGAACGATGTTGAGCACGGAGAGGGAGTGAGCCCGGGCCTGTCAGAGCTGGCCGCTACCCTGGATGCCGATGCCCGGGCCGTGGAGCACGCCGCCGAGCGGGGAGACGCCCGGCGGCTCCGCCTCCTGGCAGGGACCCTCCGAGGCCTGGCCGGGCAATAAGCGGCAGCCGACCATCGGAAGGTCGAAGCGCCCTCCCACTGATGCCGAGGTGGGAGGGCGCTTCTTTTTCGGCCTGGCTCGGAACGATCAGTCGTACGCCGGCCGGGCACAGCCAAGGTTCAGGGCCTTCCTCCGCCCCTCCCCCTCCGATCCCGCTCCGGTACATCCTCCTCCGTCGACGGCCTCCCCCAGAGGCTCCCGTCCATCATCTCCCGGGGGTTGGCA
>JBDHCH010000079.1:0-15119 GCA_039592115.1 Gemmatimonadota bacterium
TCTTCCACAATTCCGTTGTGCGGTTCGCGCTGAAGTTCGCGGAGGCCTGGCGCTCATTGTCCAGGTCCTCCTTCTCGTAGTCGACGTCCGCACCGATCCTGAAGACCCAGTAGTTCCAGGGGTCCTCCACCTCCCCCTGGAGGCCGGGGGGGAGGTCGGGCACCAGCTCGCGGGCGTCCGGGATCCCGACGGTAAACGGACCCTCCTGCCCGTGGAGAAGTGCGTACCGGGCCAGCCCGACGGCTACCACCCCCGTCACACCCTCCAGTCGAGCGATGTCGGTGTCTGTGTTGCTATAGGAATAGGTGAGCTCGTCGTCGAACGCTTCCAGGTCCTCCCGACCGATGAAGTGCATCAGCACCTCATATCCCGACCCTGTCGCCTGCCCGGTCATGATCAGGTGAACCTGGGAATCCTGCACGTCACGGACCCAGTTCACAAAAGTGATCTCGGTCCGAAAGTGACGAGAATCGCAACTGAAGGTCCCGCACTCCAGGTAGACCCTCAGGGCACCGTTTCTGGCCTCTGACCCTCCCTGCTGACCATGGGCAGGGAGGGCGAAGACAAAGGAAATGGCCACCGCAATCGCAGAGATGAATTGTCTGCTTCTTTTCATGTTCACGCCTCCAAGGGCGCTCTAAAGCCGCCAAGGCGGCTTGATTTCGGAAATCCGTCCGGGTCTCGAATAGATCTCAGGAGGTCTGCCAACCCCTCCCTAAACAGTCACAGGCTCCACATCCGGAACGCGTTCAAAGCCAGGGATTCCGTTTTCCACGCCGTCCTGGTCGCCAACCGCCTCATCCGCCTCCGCTTCCTCGGGAGCCACGAAGTGTCGTCGGAAGAACGCGGTCACGTCGTCCACCAGGGAGTACATCACCGGAACGAGGACCAGCGTCAGGAAAGTCGCGAAGATGATGCCCACGATGACCGCGATGGCCATGGGGCCCCACCAGGAAGCCTGATCCCCTCCCCAGTAGAAGTCCGCATTCAATTCCCTGAACAGGCCGAAGAAATCCAGATTCAGCCCACCTGCCAGCGGCACCAGACCCAGGGCCGTGGTCAACGCGGTCAAGATCACCGGCCTGAACCGGGTCTTTCCACCCTGGACCAGAGCCTCCCGACGGTCCATCCCGTCCCGATCCCGCAGGATGTCGATGTAGTCGATGAGGACGATCGCATTGTTCACAACGATCCCTGCCAGGGAAATCACTCCCACCCCGGTCATGATGACCACGAACGGCATCCTGAAGATCATCAGGCCGGCCAACACGCCTACCGTTGACATCAGGACCGAGCTGAGGATGATGACCGGCTTCACCACCGAGTTGAACTGGGAGATGAGAATGAACCCGATAATGGCCAAGGCCAGCAGGAACGCCGTTGACAGGAACTCCTGTGCCTCCGCTTGCTCCTGGTTCTCCCCCGTATACCGGGCCGTGTACCCGGGCGGTAGGGTCTCTGCAAAGTCGGTCAGCGTCCCCTGCACCTCCCCCAATACCGCGTTGCTGTTGAATCCGGCAGCCACATCGGCACTCACCGTAGCCACCCGGTCCAGGTCCTTCCGTCGAATGGATCCCAAGCCCTCTCCGACCTCCCAATCGGCAACGGAGACCAGAGGCACCTGCGTTCCCTCATGCATGACAGTCAGGTCCTCCAAAGCGTTGAGTTCCCCTCGGAACTCCGGCGCCAACCGGACCACGATGTCGTACTCGTCGTTGCCCGTCCGGTATTTTCCTGCTTCCGTGCCGTTGATGGCGCCCCTGACCGCCATCCCCACTGCCGAGGTGGAGAGCCCGTAGAGCGCAGCCTTTTCCCGATCCACGAGAACGGAGAGCTCCGGTCGGGCTTCGTCCAGGTCGCTCTCCAGGCCGACGAGCTTCGGGAAGACGGGGGCATCCTCGAGGATCTCGATGGCTCGGTCGGCAAGATCCTTCAGGACCGCGGGGTCCTCGCCGATGATCTCCAGATTCACGGGCGAGCCCGTGGGAGGCCCTTCGGCCATCTTGTCCACCGTGATTTCCGCTCCGGCGATGTCCCTACCCACGCCTCTCTGGAAGTCCGCGAGCGTCTCGAAGACGTCCCGCTGGCGATCCTGGAAGTCGACGAACTGGATGGTGACGCGCGCCCCTTCCGGGCCCGACGCTCCTCCGTCCATGAAGTTCCCGCCGCCCCCGGCTCCGACAGTCGCCACCACCGACTCGGAGTCTTCCATCCCCTCGTAGGCCTTCACCTCCTCCTCGAGGCGGAGGGCGATCTGATCGGTGAACTCGGCCCGGGTCCCGACTGGGGCCTCGACGTCCACCCAGATCTGTTTGGGCGGAATGTCTTCGGGAAAGAACTCGACACCCGAGTTGAAGGCCCCGTAAATCACGAAGGTCCCGATGAGGACAGCCATGGAGGACCCCATCATGAACATTCGATGGTCCAACGCCCATCGGAGTTGCCGCTCATAGAACTTCAGGACCCGGGGGATCAGATCCTCCTGGAAAAGCCGGCCGACCCGGTCTATGAACCAGACGTGGGCGAAGTACGCGACAGCAGCGACGAGGAGGAAGAGGAGGGCCGTCAGCCAATTCAACGCGGCCACGACCAGGAGAAAGAACACCACCCCGCCAATTACTGTGCGCCGGGCCGTTCGAGTCATGGGCCTTCTAGGCTCGGAGTCCAGGCGCAAATACAGACTCGTCAGGGTTGGAACGATGACCAGAGCCACGAAGAGGGAGGAGGAGAGGGTGATGATCAGGGTCAGGGGCAGGTAACCCATGAACTCCCCAACCATGCCCGGCCAGAACATGAGGGGCGCGAAGGCACCCAGCGTGGTCAGGGTGGCTGCGATCACAGGCATGGCAACCTCTCCTGTCGCCTTCTTCGAAGCCGTCGCTTTGTCCCACCCCCTCTCCACGAAACGGTAGGTGTTCTCTACCACCACGATGGCGTTGTCCACGAGCATCCCGAGCGCAAGGATGAGGCTGAACAACACGATCATGTTCATGCTCACTCCCAGAATCCCCAGGAGGAGGAACGAGAGGAACATGGAGGTCGGGATCGAGAGGGCCACGAAGAACGAGGTCCGCACCCCCAGGAAGAAGAAGAGGACGCCGACAATGAGAAGCAGTCCGGAGATGATGTTGTTCTCCAGACTGCTCACCATCATGAAGATGTCCTCGGACATATCCGAGGTGATCTTGACGACCGTGGTCGGCGGGAAGAGGGCTTCCATCTCGTCGATGGCGACCTTCACCGCCTCGGAGGTCTCGATGATGTTCTCCCCCGTGCGTTTCACCACGTCCAGGGTGACCACCGAGCTCCCGTCCAGCCTGGCAAAGGTCTCACGCTCCGCGAAGCCGAACTCCACCGTGGCGATATCCCTCACATAGACAGGCCGGCCTTGCACGGTGGTCAGGACCAGGTCTCCGATGAGCGTGGGGTCCTCGAACTCTCCGTCCACCCGAACGAGGTATTTGAAATCCCCGACGTCGATGGACCCTCCGGGAATGTTGACGTGCTCGGTCTGGATGGCCTCAATGACGTCGAACATGGCCAGGTCGTAGTACTTCAGCTTGGCCAGGTCGACGTCCACCTTCACTTCCCGTTCCAATCCCCCCCGCAGGTCGACTCGTAGGATCGACGGGATTTGCTCCAACCGATCCTGAAGCTCCTCACCGAGTTCCTTGAGGCGAACCAGTCCGTACTCGCCGGAGAGGTTCACCTGCATGATGGGAACTTCGTCGAAGTTGAACTCCACGATCGTCGGTTCTTCCGCGTCTTCCGGAAGCTCCGGTCTCGCCAGGTCTACCTTCTCCCTGACTTTCTGGAGGGCATCCTCCAGGTCAACGGTAGTAGAGAATTCGGCAACGACACTGGAGTATCCCTCGATGGACGTCGAGGTGAGCTCCTCGATGTCCGCGATGGTATTCAGCTCGTCCTCGATGGGTCTGGTCACCAGGGTTTCCATGTCCGCCGGAGCCACACCCGGATAGATGGTGTTCACCGCGATCATGGGGATCTCCATCTCCGGGAAGGACTCTTTGGGAATCCTCGCGTAGGAGATCAAGCCACCCAGCATGATGATGAAGAAGAGCACGAAGACGCTGGTCTTGTGATCGATGGCGTAGGACGTGAGACGGAACTCCTTGAAAGAACGGAGTTCCTCCTCGTCGGCGGGTTGCCCGGTTCCCCTGCCCATCTCGGGACCCGGCCCACTTCCCTTCCCTGCTCCCTGTGGCATCTTGCTTTTCTCATCCATTCTCTGGTTCCCCTACCTCCCTGCCACCACGTTCACGCGATCCTGGGCCGCCACGCTCTGCTGTCCGACAACCACCAGCTCATCGCCCGGTTGAAGGCCGGAATCCACCATGATCCGGTTCTCCTGGGCCGCACCCAGCTCTACCCCCCGTGACTCGATCAGGAAGGCCCCGCCTGTCTCCACAACGACGAACACGATGAATCCCTCCTCGGTCCGCACCACCGCCTCCTGGGGGATCACGATGACGTTCTCGTGGGTCTTCCTGGTCACAGCTACGTTGGCGACCATCTCGGGCTTGATGAATCCACCAGGGTTCCGGAGCACCAGCTCGAGAGGAAAGGTTCGGTTTCCGGGATTCACCGCAGCGCCGACATAGGAAATCGTCCCTGGGAACTCCTGGTCCTGAAGGACGTCGAACGTCACGACAGCCTTCGCACCCGCGCGGACGTCGGCGGCATATCGCTCCGGGACGCCGGCGGTGATCTTGACCGGATTGTTGTCCACAATCCGGGCCACCGGCGTACCGGCACCGACCATGCTCCCGATCTCGATCTCCCGGCTATCCAGGACTCCGGAGATGGGCGCGCGGATCACGGTGCGCTCCAAGCGGACTTCCAGGAGCTTCAAGCTGGCAGCCGCACCCTCCGCCGCATATTTCGCTTCCAGGTACATGAGTTCCGAGCCCACCCGGTCCTCTTCGTAGAGGCGCTTGCGACGCTCCCAGGTTTCCCTCGCCATTTCGGACATGGCCCTGGCCTGGTCCACCTGGGCCTGAAGAAGATCCGAATCGAGGCGGAAGATGGCCTGACCCTCCCGAACCCAGCTTCCCTTGTCTATCACGATTTCCCGGATCACCCCGCTTTCCTCGGCGGAGATCGTCACGTCTTGATTGGCCTGCACCGTGCCGGTGAGCCGGATGGTCTCTGTGAAGGTGACCGGCTCGACGGTGGTGGTTTCGACGTTGATCACGCGTACGAACCCCGCCTCCTCCTCAGCACCCTCAGCTTCGGCCCCCCCGCAACCCCACAGGCCCAGGAGAGAAAGTGAGAGGAGCGGCAGGAGGTTCTTCCTGAAAGAAATCGCAGACCCACGGTGGCCCGCCGATACAGACATCATGTTCGTTCCCTTCGCTTCTATCGTCATGGATTCTTGTCCACTCCCTTGAAGATCCCGCCTCATTGGTTGGCTCGGGAGCCCGCCACCGCCTCGTTCACCATCGGGACGTTCCCGGTGGCTTCGTCCAACTGGGCCCGGAACATCAAGTAGTCGAACACAGCCTGGGCATAGTTGAACTCACTCTGTCGAAGGGCCACTTCGGCATCGGAGAGCTCCAGCTGGCTGCTCATCCCCTCCCGGTACTGGGCACTGGCGATCTCGAACCCCCTCTGTGCCTGTACGACCGCCAGTTTCTGCCCTCTCGCCCGCTGTCGTGCCTCCTGGGCCTGTTCCAGCACGGACTTCACCTGGCTCTCGGCCTGGAGGCGGGCCAGAAGGCTCTGGTTCTTGGCCTGGTTCAGCACGGCCCGCTTCTGGTCGATGCGAGCATCCCGTTGTAGACCCGTGAACACGGGTAGGGTTATGGAAACCCCCACCCACTTCGAGGTGCCCCTGGTCATGGGATCCCCGAAGAAATTCGGTGAGCCGTTCTGCTGGGCGTTGATCGAGTAGTTTCCGAAGAGAGAGATCCTGGGCAGGTACTCCACCTGCTGGACCCTCAGCTCGGCCGTCCTGAGCTTCTCCATCAGATCCAATTGCTTGAGATCGGATCGCGCTTCGTAGGCTGTGGCCAGGATCTCCGAGGGTTCGAGCGCGACCGGATCCCGCAGGCCCGAGAGGGTGAGGATCTCCCTGTTCGGCGCATCGTTGGCTTCCAGGTCTTCCAGATCCATGGACGCCAGGCTGCCCTCAACGCTGAGGGTTTCCAGCTCTTCCAGGTTCAGCTCGACGGCCAGGGATCGCCGGGCCTGGTTCACCGCGTTTTCCGTGCGACGGAGGTTGGGCTCGAGGTTCGCCAGCTGAACCTGGAGTCGAAGGACATCATAGTCGGACGCGAGTCCCGCCCGATTCAGGGCCTCGGTCTCCTGGAGGGACTGCCTGACCCGATTGACCGAGTTCTCGATGAGGCGTCGGTCTTCCTGAGCGAGCAGGAGGTTGTAGTAGGCCAGACGCACCCGCGTCACCAGCGTCTGCGCGCGACCCCGAACCGTCTCCTCCTGGAGTGCTTGGAAACGCCCAGCGGCGCCCACTCCGATGAATGCCGAGGCGGCGAAGAGAGGCTGGTCCAGCACCAGGGCCGTGGCCCAGGCGTTGTCGGCACCGAACTGGACTTTCCTAAACTCCCCCGGCTCGCCGCCGACGAACTCCGCCGGAAAGAAAGCCACTGCCGGCGCGATGTTCCTGGTGTAGGAAGCGGAGAAGTCGATCTTCGGGAACACGCTCCCCCAAGCCTCGTCCACCCGCTCCTCTGCCTCGGCCAGCGCCAGGCGTGCGTCCTGGATATCCCGGCTCTGCCTCAGAGCCGTCCGAACCGCATCGGTGAGGGAGAGGGTCGTCGGGTGCTCCAGAACCTCAGCATCGGTTCTTCCGTTTCCGCCTTGGTCGGTGCCCCCTGCGTTCTGGGCCCAGGTCCGACCCCCGGGGAGGAAGAGGACCAGGGCGAGAGGGAGCCACACGATCTCCACCAATCGAATCCCACGCCGTGCCACCTTATTTATCGTCATCATGTCGCCCTTGTGATTCCTTCGATCGAATCGCGGGTTTACACTGTTAACTGGCGGTAATTCCCTGTGCGTCGACCCCCGAGGGTGCGGTTCCGGCGTGTCCCCTCTCCTTCAGGAAGTCCTGGTAGGCCTGGGGCCCAATCCCGGAAAACACTCTCGAATAGGTTTGCACCATGAGATCCCGGAATTCCTCCTCGTTGGCCACTGGCAGGAGACCCCTGTGGTAAATGGAGATCATCCCATGACCCTGAGCCCAGAGGGTCAGAGAGACCTCCTCCGGGTCGCCCGGCTTGAGGAACCCCGCATCCATCATCTCCCTGACCCGATCGGTCCAGAACTGGCCCACGGCACAGGCTTGGTCCGAGGAATTGCCGTCTCCCCCGCGAATCCCCAGAAGGTCGACAGGGACATACAGGACTTCGTACAGGGCAGGCTGCTCCAGTGCGAAGTCCACATAAGCTTGTCCCGCCATCAGGAACCGATCCTGGGGGGTTCGCCCCTCCAGGGACCGGTAGAGGTATTGAGCGAAGAGCCGGAAGGCCTCCGTCACCACCTCCTGCATCACCTCCTCTTTGTTCTCGTAGTGCCGATAGAGGGCCGGCGCCGTACATCCGACACATTTGGCCAGCTTTCGCATCGAGAATCCCTCGAACCCCTCCGAGAGATAGAGGTCGCAGGCGCATCGAATGATCTGTTCTCGCTGAATGCTCATAATGTGAACAACGTAAACAAGCTCAAGGATGTTTCAATACCCTCAGGGGATTTTCTTCGCATACCGTTTAGACCACCTAGTCGTAACAGTGATTCTCATGCGAGGAATGACGGGGGTTTTCAGGGTAGACCGGGTTCAGAGACCCCGTTCGGGAAAGTCTGCGCTACCGGCCGGTGGGCGCCGCCACCGGGTGAGTCCAGCCCATCAAGAAGGTGGACCCGATGATGATGAGGGCCCCCATGCCTGTCCACAGATCAGGGACTTCCTTGAAGATCATCAAACCCCAGAGGGCGGCAAACACGATCTGAAGGTATCCGACGGCCATGACGCGGCCAGCCTTGTCTACCTCCAGAGCCCTTGTCACAAAGACTTGCCCCCCCTGAGTGGCGATCCCCACTCCCAGGAGGTACACCCATTCCGGTCCGGTGGGCATGAGGAATACCGGGACCGTGGCCGGAATGGAGCCGACCAGGGAAACCGTGGCAAAAGCCAGGACGATGACAAGGTGGTGGTTGGTCCGAGTCAGGCGGCGAGCCGTGGTGTACGCCGCCGCGCTGAAGATCGCGCCGGCCAGGGCAACCGCCACGGCGAGACCGTCCAGGGAAGAAACGGCGCCGAAGAGGAAACCAGGACGGGCCACGAGGAGAACCCCCAGCAGAGCCGTCAAAGCCAGGGATATCTCCCCGGGCCTGAGGACTTCTCCAAGGAACAGGGCGGCCAGGAGGGCCGTGAAGACCGGATTGGTGAAGTGGATGACCGTTGTGTCCGCCAGAGGAAGGCGAACGACGGCCCAGTAGAAGCAGCTCAGTGCTGCATACCCGAAAAACCCTCTGAGGACGAGCAACCCCCGTTCGTTTCCGAGGGGCGACACGCCGGCCCGCTTCAAGCCGTGGAGGGTAAGGAGTGCCACCACGAGGGATCGAGCCAGTACGATCTCCTGCGTCGGGATCCGCTCTCCGGCCAGCTTGGCGAACGCACTCATGATGGAGAAGGAAACCGCACCGATAGCCGCGTACCGGAGTCCGGGAGGGAATCTCCGGCTCACCGGGCGCTCCCGCCGGGATCCATCCAGGCCGACCTCAAGGAAGTCCCTTGTTCATCGCGATCCAGGTACCACCCTCGTCGAAAGGACCCGATCTTCCTCGTAGATCGCGTCCACCACGTCCATCCCCTCTTCCACCCAGCCGAAGACCGTGTAGCCACCGTCCAGGTGAGGCTGCATGGAGTGGGTGATGAAGAACTGGGACCCTTCAGTGTCCTTCCCGGAACTGGCCATCCCCAACACGCCGCGTCGGTAGGGGGTCTGGGTGAACTCGCTCCGAATACTGAACCCTGGAGTCCCGAACCCGTCTTTTCGAGTGAAGTCCCCTGTTTGAGCCACAAAGTTCGGGACCACGCGGTGGAAAGGCACCCCGTCGTACTTACCTTCCTGCGCGAACCCGGCAATGGTCTGGACCGTGAGGGGGGCGCTCTCTGAATCCAGGACCAGGGTCACCGATCCTTTTTCCGTCTCCATGATGACCTTGGGCTCGGATCCCAGGGCCGCCAACGCTCCCCAGTCCACTCTCCGTTCCGCCGGGGTGACCGCAGCCGGCTCCGTCTCTTCCTGTTCACCCGAGAGAGTGCGAAGGGCCTGTTCCGCCGCTTCCCGAACAGGGTGCAGGGGGTGGCCCAGGGCCTCCCTGAGGAACGGCTCCATCTCGAGGACTCCGGTCTCTCCCACGGATCTTAGAACGATCCTCATACCGTCTACGTCTCCTGCGTCGGACATATCGGAGTAGGTCGCCCGGAGGAGATCCAAAGATCCGAGGGGGAGGAAGGCGGAATCCGCCAACGCCGGAGCGGCGATGAAGGTCGCGGACGGCTCGCCGGACGAAAGACCCTCGGCGAAGACCTGATAGTAGGTCTGGTGCTTCTTTTCATCCCTTCGCTCCACCCGCCACCGCCTGGCCAGTCCCCCCAGCGCCGTCCCCTTGATCCGGGGATGCCCGGATCCGGCGGCATCGACCAGAAACCCCATGACCTCCTGGCCAGGAACGAAGGCCAGGGCCCCCAAGCCCCTGGTCCTGGGCAGGACATCTTCCTCTCCCCATCCGGCGAGCCAGTCCATGATGAACCGCCCCTCCCCCATTCGACCGAGGAGGCCCAGAATCGGCCCCGCCGTGCGCCAATCCTCCGAGTGGTCCATGACCCAGTCCTTCAGGGCATCCCTCTCACTCTGAGGCATCTGGGGGGTGGCCGCGATGCCATTCGCCGCATAGGTGGCCACATGGGTGCTCGGGTCCTCCAAGGCGTCCATGAGCACCCCCCGGACCCTCGGGTCGCCGGCGTGCTCCCCCATGGCCCGGGCCGCATTCGCCCGGATCCTCCAGTCGGGGGAACTCCGGGCCCACCAGAGAAATCGAGGGATATCCTGGGGATCAGCGAGATTCGCGAGCCCCAGAACAAGGTGCATGGCCAAAGGATCGGCCGGTGGCAGGGAGTCCAGAACCGCCCGGACCTCCCCGGCCTTCGCCACCCAGGGCGCGGGTACGAGGCTCCGCCCGAAGTAGTAACCCGCGTTGATCCTGGCCTCCGGGTCCGTCGCATTCAGTTCTGCAACCAGATGTTGGATCCCAGAGGGGAGGAGCACCCCTCGAACGCCCATCCGGGAAATCGCCAGGTTTCGGGCTGGAGCCTCCTCACCCGGCAGGTCCATGGCCAGGAGCCGCTCAAGGTCCATCTCGACCCCCACTTTCCCGATGGCCTCCAATAGCCGGAATCTGACCTCGCGATCTGTCTCCTCCTCCAGCGCTGCGAGGAGCTGGCTTCCCCCGGCGAGATCGGAGAGTTGACCCAGGGCAAACGCGGCGTCCCGTCTGACCGAGGCCTCGACGTCCCTCAGCGCCCCAACCAGAGCTGAGCCCGCATCGGGATCCTGGACCGAAGCGAGGGCAAAGGCTGCACGAGCCCTGACCCGCGGGTCGGAGTCGGAAAGAAGGGGGACCAGTGCTCCCCCTTCTCGGTCCACTTGGAGGTCGACGATCCGTTGCAGGGCAGCGGTCTCGAGGAGCCCGTCGGGGGCCCGAGTGGGAGGTGGCGGCGGAGTGCCGAGAGGAAGATCGGGAGGGGCCTGAGGACCACATGCCGCCAGAGAGAGGGAGAGGACGGCACAGGGCATCAGGCGGCAACGGAGCACGGAGCTTGGCATGGTGGTCTCGGCCTCGGGTCGGCCCGTACCGGTTTCGGTTCGGCGCCGAGAGAGAAGGATGGTCCTCAGGGCGGACAGGCGGATCAAGAGTCGGCCGCCTCACGGATCTTTCGAGAACGGAAAAGCGGGTCGGCGGCCTGGAGGATCTTCAGCTTCAACCGGAATGGGTAGGCGGGCCGGTCCTCGAGGAAAGTCGTCACGGTCTCCGCAACCTCGGATGTGTTGTGGTTCCTCAGGTTGGCAGTCAGCCATCGCGCCGGAAAGAAGATGTCTCCCGTACGTTGGATTTCCTCCAGAAGATCCAGGCTAGGGGCAACGAAGGCGATGGAGTGGTCCCTCCTCAGAGGGTGGTGGAGATTTTCGAGACCCTCCAGAACCCACGGCTCCTTCTCCCTGTTCACCGGGTCCATCAGCCCTTCGAAGAATGCCTCCCGCACGGAAGGATCCGGGTGGAGAGAGGGCCGTAGGAATTCGAAGCGCGCCCTTCTGTCCGGGTTTTCGATGCTCCCCAACTGGGTGTCCAAGATGGACTCCCAGTCGTCCACTCCCCTGATCGCGAGAGCCGTGGCCAGGGCTGTGCGATCCGATTCGGAAAGGGCGAGGTCCTGGACCACTCTCTCTTGGCGCCAGAGCTGCTCCAGAAGACCCACGGCTCCAGGGGTCACGGCGATGGATTGGTAGGCCCGGAACAGGGCGGATTTCCGGGATACGCCGGATCCGCCTTCGATCTCGTTCCACAACGCCGCTTCCACCTCCCCGGCTCGCGTCTCCCGCTCCTCGTCCGATAGGAAGTTCCAGAAAACTGTACCGATGGTCCCGAGAATCTGCTGGAGGATCTGTTCCTCCCTCTCCAGGGATACGGCATGCAGGGCAGTCCCCAGATAAGCCGAGGGGTGGACCTCTCCCTCCAGGACACCGTCCCAGAGGGCTAGCCACGCGGCGCCCCTGGCCACCGGGTCCGTGATCTCGGAAATGTGTTGCAGGAGATAGGTCCGTGACGGCTCATCCAGCACGAACCGGGCATATCCCTCCCCCCAACCGTCCGGCAGCACAAAATCCGGTGCCGGGCGTCCCACGGCGGCATCGATGGCCAGGGTCCGGTCCAAGAGCCGCACCGGGAGCCTCTCGGTATCTGCTCCATAGCCGAGAGCAACCGAGAGCGGCTGGGGCCACAAGCGTCCCTGACCCGACGGATCCTCCTGGTGGAGGGTTAGCGCGCTTATGCCTCCCCCATCTCCCTCCTCCCACTCGGCCCGTACCACGGGCCGGCCGGCCTCCTCCACCCAGACTCGGCTCCAAGTGGAGAGGTCCTCCGGAAAATTCCGGTCCAAGATTTCGATGAGGGCCGGCCAGGTGGCGTTTCCATATGAGAAGGTCCTGAGATATTCCCGGACTCCGTCTCTGAACGGTTCCTCGCCCACCAGAAGCTCCAGCTGGCGCATGATCACTGGTGCTTTCTGATAGATGATGGCGCCGTACAAGGTCCCGGCCTCCCGAAGGTTCTCGAGGGGTTGGCGGATCGGGTTCGCTCCCTGGGATCTGTCGACCTCGTAGGCTCTGGGATGGTGGGCCAGGAGGAACCGAAGGTCGTGGTCCAGGTCCGGGAAGGAAGGGTGGACGATCTTGGCGGCCATGAAGTTGGCGAACACCTCTTTCGTCCAGACGTCATCGAACCAGTTCATCGTCACCAGGTCACCGAACCACATGTGGGCCGTCTCGTGGGCGATCAGGCTTGCCCGGCTCAGGTACTGGTTTTGGGTGGCCGACTCGTCCAGGAAGAGGCTGGCATCTCGATAGAACACGGCTCCGGGGTGCTCCATCCCACCGTACTGGAAGGAGGGCACTCCGACGAATCCGAATTTCTGAAAGGGGTACTCGATCCCTGTGTACTCCTCCAGGAAGTCCAGGGCCGTCACGTGGAGATCCAGCAACGCATCGAGGTTCCGCTCGACCTTCTCGTCGTCCGTTTCCCGATGCATGAACTCCAGGACCCGGTCTCCCCTCCGGCGAGTCACCTTTTCGAACTCCCCAGCCGCGAACGTGAAGAGGTACGTGGGCAATGGCTCTGAGGGCCCGAACTGGATCTGTCGCCTGTCTCCCAAAACCCCCTCTCGGATCTGCCTGCCGTTGGCCATGGCGGTCCAGGTGGCTGGCAGGTCCAGGAACAGGGCGAACGAAGCCTTCAGGTTCGGCTGATCGAAAAGGGGCAGGGCGTACCGGGCCCGCTCTGGCACGAAGAGGGCGTAGAGGAAGTCCTGGTCCCGGTTCAGGGACTCGTCCCCGGCGGTGAAATCGATGGTGATTGCCATGGTGTCGCCGGCCAAATCGGCGGGCACGGGGATCACGAGATGATCGTTCATCGGGATGAACCGGACCACCGAATCGTTCACGGTGACCCCCATCACCCGCTCATGGGGATCGAGAAAGTCGAAAACGATCGGCAGGCGCTGGGCATCGCTCCACCGGAACCTGGTCAGGACACTTCCCTGTATGGGCTGGCTCCGGACCTCCGGAATCTTCAGCGCGAACTGGTATTCCACCTCATCGATCGTGGTTCGGCGGTACTCAGCCAGGTCCCAGGAAACTCCGGACTCGGTGAACGATGGGGGCAAGGTCTCGGAATCGCAGGCGGACACCCCGAGTCCAAGCACGAGGGTTGAGATAAGTCTCCGGGAAGACGCGCGGTGTTCGGTCCAGAACATCGATTTCCTCACGAAACGGGGATTGCTGGTCCAGGTGCGGTGCACGGACCGGGGAAACTGACGGTGAAGAGGTCCGCCGTCCACCCGGGATCGCACGGGCTAGTGTGGTGTGGCAGAAGTCTGGTCGCTATCGAGGGTGCGACTGCGCCCGCAGACCAAGGCGGGCTGACGCAGGCATAGCAGCGCTACGTCGAGGAGGGCCAACGACGGTATGCGGGATGCAGACGCAGCCGAATAGCAGCATGATTTCTGCCACACCACACTAGGAGCCTGTCCCACTCGCCGATGGCGGCGGAGCGCCGAAGCCGAGGGTCCCCAATGCGATCCCACCCAAGATCAACCCCCCTCCGATCAACGTCTGGGAGGAGGGGGTCTCCTGGATGGCGGGGAGCAGCCAGGCGATGAGGGTGGCACCGATCGGTTCCCCGAGAGAAGCCAGGTTTGCGACGTAGGCGGGAAGATACCGGAGGGCATAGTTGATCCCCGTATGACCGAGCATCATAGGCACGGCGGCAAGGGCCAGAAAGACGACCCAGTTCTGGAGGGAGTATCCAGTGAGTGTGAGCGAGGGAGAGGCCATTACCGAGAGCGTAAGCGGGACCGCGGCCGCCCCGTACACGACGCCTGTGTATGCCCAGAGGTCCAATTTCTGACGAAGGCTTCTGCCGATTGTGAAATACCCGGCCGCCATGAGCCCGGCGGAGAGGGCCAGGGCGTCCCCCAGGAAGGCCTCGGGACCCGACCCGAAATCGCCCCACCCAATGATCCCGGCTCCAAGTACAGCCACGACGATCCCGATCCATTGGCGTCGGGCCGGGTGCTCCCCCAGGAAGAGCACCGAAAAGATTGCCACAAAGAGCGGCTGGGTGCTGACCAGGACGGAGGAGCTCGCGATGGTCGTCAGTTGGATCGAAGCGACCCACGCCCAGAAGTGCCCCGCAAGGAGGAATCCGGCTCCGATGGCCAGGACCCAGTCCCTGCGGTCCAACCGGGCCCCCTTCAGAATGCTCCGTCTCCCAAGGAGGATCAACCCGATGAACCCGACAGAGAAAAGGAGTCTCCACGCCGATATCACCAGGGCAGCGGCCGTCGAGAACCGGACCAGGGGTCCCGCGCATGATACCGCTGCCACGGCGCCGAAGAGTGCCAGGCCCGGAGGGACCAGAGGGCGAGACGGGTCAGACTGTATCATTCGGCGACGCCGCCTCCTGGAACGGGTGAGTGGGCGGATAACCCTCAGGCGCCCACTTGGTTGAGGAAAGTCCTCGGATGGGGCCTGCGAAGTCTCAGGATGTGGCTCAACCCCCCACGCTCAGCTGTTACGCATCCAGAAGATGAATTCGGATGTGGGGCGTGGCTAGGGCATGGCCTGACGCGGTTCCGGCTTTGCCGAGGTGTGCGACAGCCCTTCCATTGCCTATTTTTCCCACATGACCCATCACGAAACCCTCCCCGGTGACGGCGGCGCGGCGAAGGGACATCCCTTCCATGGCCCATACCACGACCAGGAATACGGATTCCCCCTCACCGATGACGATCTCCTCTTCGA
>JBDHCH010000080.1:0-14879 GCA_039592115.1 Gemmatimonadota bacterium
AGACCGATGCGTCGGGTCGTGCAGGGGCGCTGTGGACGCTGGGGACGTCGGCTGGTCGGCAGACCGCTTCAGCCGGTTTGGAGATGCCAGGTAATTCCAGGACAGTGAGGTTGGTCGCCACCGCCCTCCCGGGGCCAGCCAAGCGGTTGACCATTCTCGCTGACTCGTTCCGCCTCACCGGGTACGATGAAACGGCCCTGGTCGTGCCAACCATCGAAGACGCGTTCGGAAACCTGATCGAAGGGGCGGCGGTGTCCTGGGACGTCGCTGATCCGGCGGTGGTCACCGTCGACCTGGCCGGCCAGATGAGGGCAGCAAAGCCCGGAAGCACCCTCGTCAGGGCGTCGATCCCGGAGGCATCCGATTCTGTACGGGTGATCGTGGACCCAAGCGGGGCCATTTCCATCACCTTCGACGACGGTTGGCTGACGACCTACACTCAGGCGTTCCCGGTTCTGGAGGAATTCCAGCTTCGAGCGAACGTTGCGGTGATCACTGGCGCGGTTGGTTGGGATGCCTACCTGACCCTTCCCCATCTCCAGGCGCTTGATTCGGCAGGATGGTCCGTGGTGAGTCATACGGTGAATCACACACGCCTCCCGACCCTCTCCGACTCGGCGTTGGATGAGGAGCTCAGGGAAAGCCAGAAGTGGATCTCGGAGAATGGGTTCTCCGGCGGGCAAGTCTTTGTCGTCCCTTACCTCGACTGGGGACCGCGGGAGCGGCAGGCGATCGCGAAGTACTACCGGGCAGCCAGGGGCACCTCCGCCACATAGTTCTGGCCGGACAGCCTCGTGAGATGGGTTCCACCGGATCCGTTCGAGCTGACCGCCCTTGAGGCGGACGGCCTCCCGTTCACGTCCTCGGACGGCAGACAACGGCTCCGCGATCTTCTGACCCGGACGGTTGAGGAGAGCCTATTTTTGGAGCTGTTCTTCCACCAGGTCCCGCCGGATAGGATTCCAGCCTTTCGGGAAACTGCCAAGGTCTTGGCGGAGTTCGGCGACCGCGTGTTGCCCTTCCACGAGTTGTACGGGGAACCCCGCATTATCCGGTAACGGCCACGCCTCTGTTCTTCAGGCCACACCACCGAAGTATGGCTTCTCTATCAGGAACCGGGGGGGGAAGGCGTCGGTCTGGGCAAAGTCACCACCATGGACTGACCCGGCTCTCCCATCGCCGAACCGCCTCGTTTCTGCCACATGACGATGACGCCGCAGCGGCTCTGGGGGCCACCGTACTGGGTAGGGATCTCCGCGGGGCTCCGGTAGACCTCGATCCCGGCCAGGTCCGGTGGTCTTGAGAGGCCGTCGATGAACGCAGGCGCCCCGAAGCCACCCTCATGGGTCAGCATGCCGTCCACATAGACCCTGGGCCAGCAAGCCGCCGCTCGGGATCCGCCGCCCGTCGTCCGCATGGTCATGAGAGAGGTTGAGGTGTTGAACTGGACCGCGTTGTTCCCCATCTGATCCCGCACGATGGTGGCTCCAGGTACCTCCGTGAAGAGTTGCGTGGTTCTGAGAGGCATCCGCTCTTCGATCATCTCCGGAGTGATGAAGAACCCGCCGGTCAGCTCCTTCCGTTCGTAGAACCCTTCCATCTCCAGGTGGAAGGTCCGGGGCTCAGCGAACACCACCAGGGGCTCCAGCGCCAGGGCCTGGGGCGGAAGGCTCATCTCCACGACGCTCAGTTTCCCGGATCTGACTCCGAGCCCCACCACCTCACCCCCCTCGTAGCCCAAGGCCTCGACTGTGAGCGAGTACTCCCCGGGAAGCCTCGTAAGGAGCCGGAAGAACCCCCGGTCGTTGGTGACCCCCGAAGCCAGGGGTCGACCATCGCCCGCCCGAAGAACCACTTCGGCCGCCGATACCGGATCGTCGCTCTGTCGGTCGCGGATCCGTCCCTGCACACCCTGGGTTCCCTCACCCGAGCCAGCTACCTCGGCCGTCCGCACCGTCGAGAACAGGGACGGGGAGAAAGCAAGCATGAAGTCGAGACGCCTGCTATCCCCGGGGATCAGTTGGGTGAATAGCGTGTCGGCGTCCTGGTTCAGGAACTCGGCCACGACCTCCAGCTCCACCCCGGTGGGGACCCCACAGGCCGTGTACCAGCCGGCCGGGTTCGTGGCGGTTTCCAGCCCCAACCGGTCCCCGAACGCGAACACGTCACCGGTGGTCAGGGACCCGGGCCTGGGCAGGTTCCCCCCTTGTGGTTCCCAGGTGATCTGGACACGGGCGGCAGGGACGGGGTCCTCGGACCCTCGGTTCCGGACCTCCCCTACCAGGGTCCCGTGTCTGGGCCCCTCCACCTCCCCTTCACAAAGGCTCGATGCCAGTGTCTCGTAGGGGGGGATCGTCATGAACGCTTCGGTTCGGCCGCCGGCAACCAGATCGACCGTTCCGCCCCGGAGGAGGACGTTCAGCGTATCGAGCCGGGCGTGTCGGAAATCAGCCACGAACCGGCCTTCAGGAAGTCCAGTCAGCTCGAAGTACCCAGTAGAGTCCGTGACAGTGGCGTACCCGGTTCCCTCGAGAAACACCTCCGCACCCGAAAGCGGCCCCCCCGCCGTGCTGTCCCAAACCGTCCCCGTCAACGTGGCCCAGCTGGACTCCACCAGCCGGACGTCGCCAAACGTGGAGATGTCGGTGATCTGCCCACCCACCTCCCGATAGCCGATCACCTCGAGTCCAGTTCCACCCCACCGTTGCACTCCATGGTTCCGGGCAACCATGGGCATCCGGATCCACCACTGCCGGACCACCCAGGCACCACTCGGGAGGACATCGAATTCCACCCGCCCGGTGGCCCGGCCTCCGGTCTCCTCATAGGGGGACCATGTGTAGGCGTAGTCCAGGAACTGGAGGTGCCAGTTCTCTGTGGAGATCCAGAATACTCCCTCGATGTCGGGGGTCCCGCCCGGGTCGACAGGTTCGAAGGAGATCCCCACCATACCAGGCATGTCCCGGGACGCGGTCACGTTCAGACAGTGGGAATCCAAGAAGGTGTCCGAGAGGAGGACCCGGGCATCCGGCCCGAAGTAGTCGTACTGGCCTTCTTCGACGGACTGCACGAAGCCGTCTCGGGCCAGAACCTCCGGAGCCAGGCTCTGGATCGGGTTCCGGCTCGTACCGCGGATGCCGCGGCGCTGTTCGTTCAGGACGTGGAGGTCCCTCGGATCCAGATCCCTGCTGTAGCTCAGCAGGCCGAATTCCAGCACTCGCTCCGATTCCGCCCAGTGCTGAACCGACAGGGCCTTCCGAGCCTCCTCCCAGACCTGGGCGGTGGTCGTGGCAGCCTCGGGTCTGAGCCGACACCGCTCCTCTGCTTGAACCTCGATCCCTGAAAGCTGGATCGCCCGGACCGGCAAACGGAGCGTGACCGTTCTGACTTCCCCCGGACCCAGGGTGAGATTCGCGACCGCCCTGGTCTGGCGTCCGATCATCTCGGCCCTGACCGTGAACGGGCCTGCGCCACCGGCAGGAAACAGAAAACGCCCTTCGGCATTGGAGAGGGCGTTTCGAACGAGTGACCCGTCTTCGCCGAGCAGGGAGAGAAAGGCACCGGAGATCGGTTGTCCGCTCTCCAACTGGGTCACCTGGACGAGAATCGTCTGGGCCGGGGCTCCGGGGGGCAGCCCAAGCAGAACGAGTACCGGAAACAGGATGCAGCAGGAGACGGAAACCCGCACGGCGTCCTCCGGAGTCGGTCGTCGACGAGGGAGGGGTCTCTTAGTTTCTACGACTCTCCCCTTCAAGGGTTTCAGACACAGGGATGAAGGGAAGGGGTTGCTTTGGATCTCACACCTCAGCGGGTCCAGATCAACACCACCCCACAAGCAGAGGCCGAGCCTCCGTACTGGGCCGGTACCTGGGCGCCGCCGGAATAGAACTCGATTCCCTCGACCTCGAAGGGATCGACCAACATATCGATCTCTCCCGGATCCGAGGGGACTCCGTCGATATAGAGAGAGGGTTGGCAAAGGAGACCTGTGGCAAACGAGCTCATTCGTCCGGATGCAAGGGCGTTCCGCCCGAAGCTCCCCCCCATTGGAACCACTCGGATTCCGGGCACCGTCCGGAACAGGTCGGTGATCCGCCAGGGATCCCGCTCCACGATCTCCTCTCGCTCGATGAAGGTGCCAAGGCCCAACGCCTTTCTCTCGTAGAACCCCACCATCTTCATCTGATGGGTTTGCGTTTCCACCTCGATGTGAATGGAGTCCATGGCAAAGGGCGAGGCCTGCAGCCGGAACACCACGTCCAGGGTGTCTCCCTCACTCAGCCAGAGCGGCCCCTCGACGCTGGAGAAATACCCCAACCCTTCGGCATAGAGGAAGTACGACCCCGGGTTTGGCGCAGAAAGGTGGAATCGGCCGTTCACGTTCCCGATCGCTTTGGCCACCTCCGCGCCCGCTTCAGTCACCAGGATCGCCTCGGCCAGAGGTACGGGCAGATCCCCCTGGCTATCCAGGACACGACCCCGAACCACCTGGGCCGTCACAGGTCCGGACGGCACGAGGAGAAGTACGGTCAGAAGGATTCTCAGGCGCATAGCGACGCGATGGCTGCAGTCACGTGTGCTTGGCTTGGCGAAGACCTCGGGAATTCAAAGGCAGCTTCCGTGCCGCCCCGGAACCCCCCTTGCTTCCAGGTTGATCGGCCGTCAGCGTCCTTCCGGGAGGACATCCCCAGCGCCGGAAGAGGACGCCCTCGTCCTTACCGTTTCAGGTACGCCCTCAAGTCCCCAACGTCGTACTGACCGTTCCCGTTGCCCTGGGAGTCCAGGTACTCCCGCTCCGTCGCCGTCGGGGGAGTGCCGGAGGATGCCAAGAACTCCTGGAGGAGGGTGCCCATGGGCACTCTCCGGGTGGAGAGGGTGATCTGTGCGGCTCCTCCCTCCACCGCAATGCGGTACACGGTCACCGGCGACGGAGCATCCGAGTTCAGCCGGGTCGAAGGGTAGGTGTTGTTGGTGAGCGTTCCCGATCCGGCCACCCCCCACGCGTCTCCGGCCTCCCCGCGGTTTCCACCCTGCAGGAAGGTCAGGCGAAGGCTGTTGTTCCCGTCGGCCTCCAGCACCCCCACCCGGTAGGCTTGCGGGCAAGTATCGCAGGGTTGGTTCCCGCCGATCTTCGGATCGACGTGATAAATCATCACGCCCGACGCCGGCAGGTCCAGGTCGAACCCCTCCTGGGTTCGATACTCCATCAGAAGGTACTCTGCGTTGGCAGGGGCGACGTTGGTTTCCAGGGGAACCTTCAGCACTTGCTCGGCGTCCTTCACGGGATCCAGGGTGAAGGTCTGACCCAACGCCTGGTCGACCACCTCCACCTGGGAAAGCCAGCCCAAACGTTCTTTTTCCCAGGGCCCCATGTGCGTGGGCCGCACCCAACCTTCCCTGTTCTCCGTCCCGCATCCCCACGCCCCTGCGGCCATGAGCGACCAGCATCCGACCACCCATCGTCTTTGCTCGGGCGTGAGACCCTGCGACCGATCATACAGATCCGGGAGCCCCAGCACGTGCCCGAGCTCGTGGGCGATGGTGGTGGCTTTCTGGACCGCCACCCCACCACAGTCGGTCGCCCCCTGGGTGGTGTAGTCGTCCACCAGGATCGGCTCACCCATGGCCCCAAGGTCGTTGCTCTGGTAGGGCACATCGTCATTCCAGTACCGGAGGCGGGACCTGTGAGGCCAGATGGACGGGCCGCCACAGGAGGCCGCCACTTCCAGGAACTGGATGGCCACGGCGTCCACCACTCCGTCGTCATCCCCGCTGTTTGGTATGCCATCGGGTCCGTCGTTGTCGAACTGGCTGAAATCCATCGCCCCGTCTGCTGCCGCCACGGCCTCGAGGAGGTAGGTCCCGGTCTGGGCGTCGTCACCCAGACCGTACTCCGTTCCCACCACCTCCGACATGGTCAGGCTTGTTCGTACCCAGGGCGACACCTGGCCCGTCAGGCCGAACCTCCCACCCGAGACCTCGGCGTAGTACTCACTGACGGTTCCGAAGGTGCTCGGCCCGTCGAACATGGCTTGTTGAACCTCAGCCGAGGTCACGTGGGGCCCAGGAGAGTCGGCGAAGAGGGCGAGGATGATGGCCACCGGCATGGTCCCGGTGAGGGACTCCGCGTTCTCCACGACTTGGGCCGTGCGGGCGATCCAGCCGCCTCGGAGTCGAAAGAAATCAGGCTCCTGAAGGATCCGCTGGAAGTATGCATCCGGGAGGGAGGCCGCCGCCCCGGTCCGGGGCCAGTCGATTCCTTGGGCGTTTCCTTCGTGCGGGGAAAGGGAGATCAAACCCATCCAAAGGGCGGCTGATAGGAGCCGAACGCGAACGACGCCACTCATTCCGCCCCTCCTTCTTCCACTGGGAAGAGCTCGACCTCATATCCTGCAAGGGAGCTTCTGAGCTGGTCATCCCCATCGGCAACCTGAAGCACCGTAACCGTGGGGAGATCCCCGACATCCGCCGTCCCCAGCCGGAATCGGATCTGACCCGGGCCATCCATGATCACCACGACCCTTACCAGGTCCGCCCTGAGGTCGTAGTAGACCTCCGCCCCCGTCGCCGCCACCGAGGTGAACCCGCCCCCTCCGGAAACCTCGAACACGGCAGATCCTTCAGGCCCACCGGGGGACGCCAGCTCCACAGTGATCACGCCCGGCCCGGAAGGGCCGGTGGGGCCGGAATCCTCACAGGCTACGGTTGAGGTCACGGCCAGCGCTACCAGCATGAGCCAGGGGGTTGTCCTCTTGATCGTCATGAATCGAAGTCACGTCCTTCCGAAAATCAGGATGTTCAGGGCGACCATGAATGGTAAGGGACCTGAGATGGCTCAGGCCAGCCTTGAGGCGGCTGGCGCGGGCCCAAGGGCCCGGTGTCCAGGTACCACCGTTCTCCTGACAGGCCGCCCCTCGCGGTACCACTCCCTGTCTTACCCACCCGTTCCTCTGAAGGGGCCAAGGGCCCCGGACCGAACCGCCCAGAACCCGAGTTCCCTTCTACCCATAGATGAACTAGGGGTAGTCCGAGTCGGATACTCAGACCACCTAGGTGTCATCGGCCCCATGTCATGGGTCCCATCTAGCCCCAACGCCCCCCACCCCCTACTCTCAACACCGTTAATTGTCAGGGAGTCTTACTTATGTCGTCCTCGTCTTTGGAGGCGGCTCGATTGTTCGGCGCCCACCTCGGGCGCCAACGTCACACGACAACCGGAGGGTGTGTGATGGACCAGGCACAAAACAGGCACAAAACGAGGAGGCGAATCGGGCTCGTGTCCGCTCTTTCCGCCCTCCTCCTCCTGGGCGCCGTTCAGCTCGGCGAGGCCCAGCGGGTTCGCATCGAATTCGATGATTACCACGGGTACGACGGCACCGTGGACTATATCGAGGACGTGGCCGACGAATACCCGAACATCACGGAGCTCGTGGAGATCGGCAGGTCCACCATGGGCCGCCCCATCTACGTCCTGGTGATCTCGAACATGAGGAACGGGACAACCATCGATCAGCATGTCCAGCTCCGGAACATGCGGAAGGAGGGGGTGGACAACGTCACGCCCATGAAGTCCTACCACGGGAAGCCCGGTGTGTGGATCGACGGAGGGACCCACGGGAACGAATACACGGGCACCGAAGTGACCCTCTACATCATCGACAAGCTGGTGTCGGGATACGGATCCGATGACGCCATCACCCAGCTCATCGATGACAACACCTTCTTCGTCTGTCCCATCGTGAACCCCGACGGAGTCTACAACTCGGTGCAACGGGGGATCAGCCAGAGGCAGAACTCCATGGAGCGGGACGACGACGAGGACGGTCGGATCAACGAGGACGGACCCGACGACCTGAACGGCGACGACCTCATCACGTCCTTCCGGTATCGCGACCCCGACGGCCGATATTACCAGGACGAGAACGATCCCCGGATCATGGTCCGAATGGGCCGGGGGGAGGAGCCGGATCCTGAGAGGGAGCGGTGGTCGGTGATCCCTGAGGGCCGGGACAACGACGGGGACGGGAGGTCCGGGGAGGACCCTGAGCGGGGCATCGACGTGAACCGCAACTTCCCGGAGGGCTGGTTCCGAGACGACGACACGCAGGGAGGAAGCGGTTTCTACGCAGCCTCATCGCCGGAAGCCAAGAATATCCTCGAGTTCTTCACGAACCACACAAACATCCTGCTCGTACAATCCTTCCACACATCAGGTGGCTTCACCTACCGGCCCTTCGCCCGTTGGCCGGACAGCGAGATCCATGCAAAGGACCTGGGCGTGTTCGATGAGATCATGAAGCCGAAATACCTGGAGCTCCACGGGGATGACGCCGACGACAACCTCTGGCGACACCCCTACAACGACGAGCAGGGCCGGCCCTATGGCTTCGGCATATTCATCGACTGGGCTTACGCCCAATTCGGATCTTATTCCATGACCACAGAGCTCTGGAACTGGCGACGGGACACCAGGGGGTTGCCGGGCTACAGCGGGGAGGAGGATCGGGGAGTCTGGTACCGGGCTCTCCTGGAGAACAGCTCATCCGTCACCGACGAGACCCTCTTCGTTCCCTGGCAACGCTACAACCATCCCGAGCACGGCGAGGGCGAGGTCGGCGGCTTCGTCTCCAAGTACACCGGCGGGAACGCCCTCCCCGGGGAATCCTTGCTCCATGTGGCGGATATCCACTGGCAATTCGAGCTATTCAAAGCCGGATTGCTGCCGAAACTGGAGATCAGCGAGGCCAGCGCGGAGGTCCTCACCACCGCAGAGGACGGCACTCGAGTTGTGAAGGTCACGGCAGAGGTGAAGAACACCGGAGCTCTGGCCACCCACGTGGCCAGGGGTGCGGACCTGGCTGGAAACAGAGACGATGCCATCTGGCTCATCGGCGACCGGGACCGTTTGAAGTACCTCCAGGGTGGCGCCTGGCAAAGCCTGGGGGTCCTGGACGGCACCATGGAGATCCCCGGGTATACCCCCGCCACCGCAAGGGGTGGTCGGGCCCAGGCCCAACCTCAGATGCCTGCCTTCATGAGACAGCAGGCCCCGCCCGACGCCGACGTCTCCGGCGACGGAGACACCCGCACCGTCACCTGGCTCGTCTCCATGGAGGGAAGCGTGCCTCTGAAACTGGTCCTTACGTCCCAGAAGGGCGGGACGAGGGTCCACAACCTCACGGTCCGATAGGAGAGGAGGAGATCATGCAAATGCGAAAGTGGTTTTCGGTTCTGGCAGCATGCTCCCTCGCTGTCTCCCTGACCCTGATAACCCCTGGTGATTCCGTCGGCCAGGACAAGTACCAGGCCAACATGGGCGGATATCATGGGGAGTTGGACTTCCCCATCAACTGGAAGCGGTACTACACGTACGCCGAGTGGACGAAGATCATGCAGGACATGCAGGATCAGTACGACCACCTGGCGGACATCGAGAGCATCGGGAAGAGCCGGATGGGGAGGGACCAGTACCTGATCACAGTCACGGCCAAATCCACGGGAGGCCATGATACCAAGCCCGCCATGTGGGTGGACGGTGCGATCCACGGCAATGAGATCAACGGGATCATGTGCTCGCTCTACACCATGTGGTACCTGCTGACGAGGTACGACTACGATCCCTTCGTC
The DNA here is from genome assembly GCA_039592115.1 of Gemmatimonadota bacterium. Classification (GTDB taxonomy): domain Bacteria; phylum Gemmatimonadota; class Gemmatimonadetes; order Longimicrobiales; family Gaopeijiaceae; genus JBDHCH01. The sequence continues at coordinate 9,628 of JBDHCH010000080.1, forward strand.
CATGACATGCTGAACAGGACGACCTTCTACATCCTGCCAGGATTGAACGTGGACGCGAACGAGTCCTTCGCGGCCCACCCCAATACGCCCAACAACCCCCGGGAGCCCTACCGTCCGGAAGACAACGACGGGGACGGTCTATACGACGAGGACCAGACCGAGGATGTGGACGGGGATGGCGAGCTGTCCAACATGTATGCCGAGGACCCCGACGGACCGCTCAAGCTCTCCCCGGATGGCCGGATGTTCGTGGCGGTCGCACACGAGGACGAGCCCGTGATGCGATTCAGGCGGATCGGCTCGGAAGGGTATGACAACGACGGCGACGGGCGGATCAACGAGGACGACATCGGTGGGCCCGATCCAAACCGGAACTTCCCATACGGGTGGAACCTGGACGCTGGAAATCCCTATCCCATGTCCGAGCCGGAAACTCGGAACGTCTACGAGTTCCAGAGGGTCCATCCGAACATCTTCGCCACCTTCCATTTCCACAACACGGGCCGCCTCATCATGTTCCAGGCGCCACCTGCCGTGCAAGCCGGTGCACAGCGACAGATGGCAGGCGGTGGGTACGGCGGTTTCCGAGGCCCTCAGCTGAACTTCGAACAGCGACTCGCCCGTCTCCGGGAGACCAACAAGTACGCGCAGCTGTTCGATCGGACGGTGGCGCCTGAGTACCAGCACGATATGGACGTGCAAACCGAAATCGTGACAATGGGGGCCCGGATTCTGAAGAACTACCGGCCCACCATCGGGGGTCTCTCAGGCCAAGCCCACGCAGCCACCTACTATATGCTGGGAGCATACTCCTACCTCATCGAGCTCTGGGGGTCCCCGGCCTTCGCTGCCGACGAAAACGATGACGGCAGGGTTTCCCCGGAAGAGACGCTGAAGTTCATCGACACCGAGCTGATGGGAGAAGGGTGGATCACCCCTCACAAGGTGAATCACCCTGACCTGGGCGAGGTCTGGATCGGTGGATCCCAGAAGAAGCACATCCAACGGACGCCGCCCTCCCGGTACATCGAGATGGAAGCCCAGAAGAACTCGGACTTCATCCTCTATTGTGCGAGCCAGTTCCCCAGGGTGGAGATCGGCGACATCACCTTCACAAGGGAAGCCGGGAACCTCTACTGGGTGGACGTGGAGGTGACGAACGATCGGGTGTATCCCACGTCGTCCGATCGAGCGAACGAGGTGGGAATCGCCATCGAGGACAAGCTGAGCATCCGCACGGCCAGTAACGTCAGCATGGTGGAGATCCCCACCGGCCTGACGCAGATCGATCCCTCCGACCGGGCTGGGGCCACGACCGCTGTGGGTGAGCAAACTCACGAGTTCCGTCTCAGAGGGCAGGACACCCAAACCTTCCGGTACCTGGTGGAGGTCAGCGGAAGCGGCGGTTGGGTCGAGTTCGAGGTGGATTCCTTCCACGGAGGAACGGCAACGAAGCGGGCTCAGGTGCGGTAGGGCGCCGCTGGATCCCATCCCTGGGACTCGCATTCCCGGGATCTAAGAGAAGTGGAAGACCGGGGTCGGCCGTGGGGCCGGCCCCTCTTCTTTCTCGGTGCCCCAAAACCGTCGAAGTGGCCGGAGACGCCAGTGCTCGGAAGTGGATCGTCTCCCCCCCCAAAGACCTCTAGGACCGTCGAATCCCCTCCGAGCGCCCGCGTCTACGGGTGAAAAATTCTTTACAGACTGCCTCGAGGGGGGGTGGTTCCTTTCTTTACACCCGGTTATCCCAGACTCACCCAACCGGGGTTCGAGCCATCGCTCTTCCAGCGGCAGAGGCTGGTCCCTATCTCCTTTAAAAACAATACGTTAAGAAAGATACCCTCCCGCCGTGCGTCGGTGGGGAAACAGTTGATTCGGAGGATAGCCCTCCTGACCCCGCCTGGCTCAGCCCTTGCAAAAACCCACTGTGTTTTCCTGCCTTCCCGCCCTCAAATCGGGCCGGAACGGCTCTTCTGGCAAAGTGACCTGTCACTTTGATATCAGGGAGGATCGAATGGCCGAAGGCCGAGGATTCCAGCCTGGTCGCCCCATGAGGCGGCTGACGGGCCTATTGCTCTGTTCGGGAATGATTGCGGTTGCCGGCTGTGAGGGAGACACCCTCTATGACTCGGTAGCCCCGGACGCATTACCGCCAACCGTCGAGATCCTGACCCCGGCAACGGGGGCTCAGGTCCAGGCTGGCCAGCGCGTTCCCATTCGGGTGGCCGCAACCGACGAAGATGGGGTCTCCAGTGTCACCGTCCGGGTCACTGGAGTGGTTAGCCAGACCATCTTCATTCAATTCGCGCCACCCAGGGCCAGTGTACAGGCCGACACGGCCATCCTGGTTCCTGAGGGCGAATCCGGGAACATTCAAGTCGCGGCGACCGGCGTGAACACCAAGGGGGTGGAAGGGCAAGCCACGTCGGTGAGCCTCTCGGTCACCAGCATGGACGTGCTCCCACCGTGGGTGAGTCTCTCCGTGGAGACCGCACCACGCATGGAGTTGACGGACGAGATCAAAGTGACTGTGCAGGCCTTTGACAATCCCGGTGGTTCCGGGATCGTTCAGACGGCCCTGACGGCCATCGTCAGCAACACGAGCCGAACCGATACGCTGGTCCTCTCTCCCACCGACAACTTTGTCGGCTCTTCAGCTGATACAGCCGTGAGCGAGTACTCGTTCACACCGCCTCATGTCGATCCTCTGGCCCTCCCCGACACCTTGCGAATCCTCTTTTTCGGGATGGCCTACGATGAGGAGGGGAACTGTGGTGGCGCAGTCGGCGAGGATTTCACCAACCAGGTAGCCTGCGACACGGTGGCAGTGGCGGGAGGAGACCGGGTGATTGCCAGCGCATTAGCGCAGCCCAGACAAGTCATCGCAGTATCCGGGCGCACCTCTCTCGCCCCGGGCGGTGGGCTCCTGGCCGATCTCCTGGTGGACACCCTCCGATCGAAGGTCTATGTCTCGAACCTCTCCAGAAACCGCATCCAGACCATGGAAGCCGACCCGGGGACCTGGCTGCCGGAGGTGTGGGTGGGAGCAGAGCCGTGGGGGCTGGCGCTCAACCCCCGCGGGGACAGCCTGATGGTGGCGAACTCCGGGGGGACCAGCATCTCCTTCGTCTCCCTCGCCGGCACACCTCGAGAAGACCTCGATCGCAGATTCGTCACTCAAAACAACGCACTCTGGGAGGTGGAGCTGAGCGAAGGCAAGCTGGTCTCCAAGTTCTACGACTTCAGCGATCGCCCCCAGTTCATTGCTCAGGACGCCCGTGACCGACTCCTGTACTCCACACGGCCCACCCCTTCCGCCCTCGCCGGGACGGTTCGGGTGGTAACGAAGCTGTCAGGCTGGGCTGCACCCGAGACGAAGATCCTCGCCTTCGCCGAGGACCTCGTGGCAGATCCTTTCTCCACGGCAATCGTTCACGTGGACAGCGTGTACACCTCGACCGATGGCACCTGCGTCCAGATCTGGGATCATCGGCCCGGCTTCCCTGGGACCGTGGTGTCCAGTGGGTGCCGGCCGCTGGAGGAGGCCCTGGCTGCAATGGATGTTCACGCGGCACAAGGGAACACGGACATCTGGTACGTGGAGGGATCGATCTGGGCTCTGGAACGCCTCGCCCTCCAGGACACGACCTTCGTAACTGCCTCGGGTGACCGGGAATGGGTGGCCTTCGGGGAAGGCGGAATGGTTCCGGATGAGGCAGGACGGATCACCCTCTGGAACTCGGAGGCCGCCACAATCCACAGCCGCTTGCTTGTAACGGACCTCGTGAGCAACGCGTCTGAGCGGGTGACCGGCCTCGATATGAACTATGACGGGTCCCTGGGATCAGCCAGCGGAGACAACGCCTCCTACTTCTGGTCTACGGACCTCCGCCTCCAGGGATCCGTCACCAAAACGCCCGCGGGTGGAGCCGGGGCTGTCCTGCACCCGAATAACCCCAGCTTCTCACCGGACACTCCATCGTCAGAGCACAGCCTGAGCTTCGTGGGTCAAGCGGACAACACGGTGAGAATACTCGACACCACTCACTTCACGGAGCGGGGCCAGATGCACATCCGCGACATCATCGTCGGCCCCCTCAAGGCCGGCCCGCCCCTTCCGACGGATAACGACGGCGTGGGCAGCGCCTGCCTCGGTCAGAACTGTGTGGTAGTGAAACTCTACGGAATCACCGATGCGGGTGGTGTGGTCGTCATCGACGTGCGCCGCCGGGACTTCATCACGCTCCAGTAGCCGCGTCCTGGCCTTCGAGCTGAACATCAGGGGATCGAAATGCGACGTATTCTCATTGCTGGCCTCACACTCTTGGGCGTGTTGCTCCTGTCGGGCTCCCAGGTCCAGGCCCAAGTAGCCTACAAACACTCCGTCGGATGGGCCGCCGGGGTCGTATCCACCAGCAGCCTGAACGATGGCTCTGGGGGAGCCCTCAGCCTCGAACCCGACCTCACCTGGACCGCCGGGGCCTATTTCGACTACTGGCTCGGTGGACACGTCGGTCTCAGGGGCCAGGGCGGGGTTACTCGACACACGCTGCCCTGGACACAGGGGGATCGAGAGATCTACTCCTATTCTGTGGACCTTTCTTTCCTGCTCCGGCCAGCCGGACCGGTCCCCGGCAGGTCCCTTCTACCATTCGTCAGCGGTGGAGTAGGGGTCGCTCGTTGGGGATTGGGACGAGGAGCTCCCACAACCTTCGGTGCCGCTGCAGCAACGTATGACGGCAGTGAGTCCTACAACCTCCTCGTCCCGGTCAGCGTGGGAGTGGACTACATCACTCCCTGGAACTGGGGGGAGGGTCCAATGGTGATCCGGATCGAGGGACGCGAGCACCTCCAGCTCATGTCCCCCTTCGATCCCGTAAATCCCGACCAGGATGACTTCGGGATGGTCCATAACTACGGAGTTCTCATCGGCGTCCACACCGGACTTGGGGTCCTGGGGGGGGGATCCTAGACCTCCACGCCCGGACGGATTGGGTACACGGAGGCGAATAGCCCCTTCCGGATTCTCGGAAGGGGTTATTTCGTTCGAGCTCCTCTCGAATCAACTCGTTCCCTCAGACAGGACACGAGCCTAAGTTTCCTCTCGCACCCGCGCGGACCCTCGCCCAGTCTGGCGAAGCTCCCGGCCTTCCGGAGGCAGGCAGGCGAGGATCTCCCAAGGAGGTGCGGAACCCGACCTGGAGACCGGGGCAGTGAGGATGAGCAGGGTCCTGACCCCAATCAGATGGTTGGCG
>JBDHCH010000081.1:0-14855 GCA_039592115.1 Gemmatimonadota bacterium
AAAGCCACCCGAAGGGCCGTGAGGTGGAGGACTATTGATTCCTGTATAATGTATGTCCTATTATGGGGTAACCTGGAGGTGGATGATGCGCCGCAAAGGAAGCCCCAAGGAGTTGGAACGGCGTCGGTATCGTGCCCTTGAACTGTTGGCTGATGGCTATGATGCCGGGGAGGTGGCCCGGCGCGTTGGCGTAGACCGTCGCAGTGTTCGCCGGTGGAAGGCCGCCTACCGGGAGGGCGGAGAGCAGGCTCTGAAAGCGAGGCCCGTGTCCGGACGCCCGCCCAAGCTCTCGGCTCTCCAGAGAACCGAACTGGAGGAGGCTCTTCTGGCCGGACCCGTTGCCGCCGGATTCGCCACCGATCTGTGGACCTGCCCCCGTGTGCGGGGCTTGATCTGGAAGCGATTCCGGGTGCGCTACCATGTAGATCATATCGGTCGACTGCTGCGCACTCTGGGCTGGAGTCCCCAGCGGCCCCAGCGGCGGGCCGTGGAACGGGACGAAGAGAAGATCCAGGGGTGGGTGAAGAAGACCTGGCCCCGGATCAAAAAAAAACCACGCGACTGAAGGCCTGGCTGGTCTTCCTCGACGAGTCGGGATTTCTCATGGCCCCGGTGGTGAGGCGGGGCTGGCGCCCCAGGAGTTCTCCCTCCGTTCTCCTGCAACGAACCCGGAGCCACAAGAAGGTGTCGGCCATCGCGGCCCTGTGCGTTCCGCCCACCCGGGACGGCGTGCGACTCACCTTCCGTCTTCATCCCGACGCCAACGTCGACAGTGCTCGGGTCATCCAGTTCCTCCGGCACCTGGATCGTCATCTTCCAGGTCCCATCGTCCTGTTGTGGGATGGCCTCAATGCTCATCGCTCCCGCCTCACACGGGAGTTCCTTCGAGGCCGTCCCCACATCCACGTCTTTCCCTTTCCAGCCTATGCCCCAGAGCTCAATCCCGTGGAGTACCTCTGGTCCTACCTCAAGGTGAACCCCATGGCCAACCTCGCTCTCCTGGAGGTTCCCGCCCTGGCTGACGTCACGCGTCGGGCCAGCCATTCCGTCCAGCGCCGACCCAGCCTGCTTCGTTCCTTTATCGCACACAGTCCTCTTTCTTTGCGCCTTAAGTAGGACTTATCTTATGCAGGGATCGATAGTTGGCCGCCTCGGGCGGGTTGAGGACCAGAGCGTCGATAAAGAACTCCATCATGCGGTCCCGGTTCAGTCCGGCGTGGCCTCGGTCGGGACCCACCTGCACCTCGAAGGTCTTTCCGGCTTCCTGAAGCGCGGCGATGAGCTGGAGCGAGTTGGAGGGGTGGACATTGTTGTCGGCGGTCCCGAAGAAGATCATGAGGTTTCCTTCGAGGTTATCGGCGAAGAGCATGGCCGATCCGGCGTCGTACCCCTCCTGGTTCTCCTGGGGGATCCACATGTACCGTTCCGTATAGATGCTGTCGTAGTTTCGCCAGTCCGTAACGGCCGATGAGGCGGATGCGGCATGGAACACATCGGGGTGGCGAAGGAGGGCCATGAGGGAGGAGGTGCCCCCGTAGGAGGTGCCGAAGATGCCGGCCCGGCCATTCGCCACATAGGGGCGGCCCCAGAGGGCCCGCACTCCGGCGGCCTGATCGTCGATCTCCCCGGTGCTGAGCTTCAGGTAGATTGCGTCCAGGAACCGTTTTCCCCGTCCCGACGCACTGCGGGAGTCCATCCTCACCACCAGGAACCCGTACTCGGTGAGTGGGTCGGGGAGGGTAAAGGTCTCTCTGGCCTGGTTCGACCCGGGACCCGCGTAGGTGCTCACGAGGACCGGGTATCGCTTGCCCGGATCGAAGTTGGATGGCTTGTGGAGCATCCCGTGGAGCTGGGTAACACCGTCGGCTCCGATGAAGGTGAACATCTCTACCTTGTTCAATCCCAGCCGCTCGAACTCCGTTACGTCGCTGGTGGCCAGCTCGGCCACCAGTTGGCCGTCCTCGTCCATCAGGTTGGTGAAGGGAGGGTGGTCGTGTGTCTGGGCCACATCAACGAAGTGCCGTCCGTCGGGAGCGATGTTCACCCTGTGGTGGAAAGCAGGGTCGGTGAGCCTACGATCCCCTCGGCCGTCCAATCCCACTCGGTGGAGCTGCAGTTTCATATGGTTGTCCCCGTCGCGGGCCATATAGAAAACCACATCTGCTTCCTCATCCACTCGAACCACATCGTCCACTTCGAACTCGTGGGCGGTCAGGGTTTCCAGCAGCTCCCCGTCCAGACTGAATAGGTAGAGGTTCCTGTATCCGGTCCGCTCGGAGGTCCAAATGAAGCGATGACCGTCCGCCAGGTATTGCATCGGCGGGTGGTTCTCCACCCAGCTATCGGGCCACTCCTCCCGGATCACCACCCTGCACTCGCCAGAGTCCGGATTGCAGGCCGTGAATTCCAGGACGTTCTGACGGCGGTTCATTCGGTTGAACGTCAGCTCCCCACCGTCCGGGGCCCACTCCACCTGGTAGACGTAGTGTCCGACCACGTCGTTGGTGAAGGGCATCCCGTCCCGTACGTCCAGCCGGGTCGAGCGCCTGGTCTCGAGGTCGTAGACGTAGAGGTCTACCACCGGATTCGGAGCGCCGGCTTTCGGGTACGCCTCGACGTCCAGACTGCTCTGGATCTCGGTCTGACCCAGCTGGAGGTAATAATCCTTGACCTCGCTCTCATCGAAGCGGTAGTACGCGAGCTTCGATCCGTCGGGGGACCACCACATGGCCGTGTTCTGGTCCAATTCCTCTCCGTACACCCAGCTGGCTGTACCGTACTTGATCCGTCCCTCCTCGTTCCCTTCGGTTGTCACGGCCACTTCACCGCTCCCATCGGGGGCACTGATGAAGAGGTTCCGGTCCCGATGAAATGCCCTCAACGTCCCATCCGGCGATTCTGCAGAGTCGTACTGGCGACCCCGGGCCGGACCTCCTCGCCGCATGAACCGACTGGGCGCAGACGCCGGCTCTCCCGGGAGGACCTCCGCCTGCCCGGTGCCGAGATCGAAGCGGTAGAGCGTTCGGTCTCGGCCATACTCGAGGCTATTGCCATCCGGGGCCCAGGTCACCGAAAGAGCGCCTGAGTCCATGGAGCCCCGGATGAGGGGGGCCATCTCCTGGTATCGGTCGTACCCGGGCATTCCGGCGATCCGGCTTTGGGCCGGTAGACCATCGACCAGGGTGCCCAGCAGGAGTAGGACCTGGATGAGAGAGAGCGGGAAGGAACGCTTCAAGACTGTCATAATCTGTCTACTCTGAGATCACGTGCGGGTCGGAGGACGGAGGGTTGAGGCGAGGACCAGCCCCGGACCCCGTCGAGAGAACCCGCCAAGGATAGGTTTGAAGAGGAAGGCGGGGCAACCAGGGGTAGGTCGAGGACCCCCTCAGGCCTATCGAACGCTCAACCGGGCCACACCGCCCTCGGGTCCGGCGGCCCAACCGGTAACGGTGGCGAAGGCGACGGCGTTGAACGGGGTGGTGTCGAACCCTGCCCAGGTCCTCCCTCCGTCCACCGAGTAGCTGGATCCAGGAGTGCCCACCGTTACCCAGAGGGAGTGGCTGGGGTGGGGGAGGTAGGCGACTCCGGACCTGAAGCCAACGCCGTCACTTCCTGGGGCCAGGGCCCAACTCAGACCCGCGTCTGAAGATCGGGCTATCGTGCCATCGGTGAGCTCGGGATTCTGATAATCCCCCCCAACGACCACGGCCTCCCCCATGGGGCCGAACGCGATGGAAAAGGCCCCCTTCGTCGGTTCACCTGAGCTCATCGGAGTCTGGACAGCCTCCCAGGACGCTCCCCGGTCCTCGCTTCGAAATACCCGGGCGACGCTTCCTCCGGAGGCGATGGCCACCCCCTCCGGCCCGAAGACTGCGATGTTGGTGCCGCTTGCAGCGAACCCGTACTCCCCCTCCACCACCGAAGGCGCGGCTCCCTCTGGGAGGCGGTCCCATCGGGCCCCACCGTCGGTGGTGACCAGGATGAAGAGGCTTCCGTCCACCGGGTCCCCGACCAGGATTCCGCGGTCCCGGTCCCAGAATGCGAACCCGTTGAAGAACCCCTCCGGGATCTCGTTGGTGTGCTGAAGAGTCCAGGACTCCCCCCAGTCCTGGCTCTTGTAGATGCGGGAGAACGGTCCGCTCCCGGCGCTCATCAGGTAAGCGGTTCCATCTGGGAAAGCCTGGACATCCCGGAAGTCCAAGGAGTCCGCTCCGGGCACGGATCCGGCCACCCAGCTCTCTCCGCCATCCCGCGTGAACGCGAAACTGCCTTCCGATCCGCTGACCCAGGCCACCTGGTCGCTCACGGCCGATAAACCTCTCAGAGAGGAGCTCAGGTTCGAGTCCTGTCGCTCCCAGGAGAGGGTGACGGCCTCCTGGCCCTCGTCGTCAGACGCCAGGGCCGGGAGGGCCTCGGTAGCGAACCACCAACCCCCGACGGAGAGAATGGCCAATGGGATTACCCAACGGATCCAGAGATACAGTGACCTGTGAGTGCGGCTGTCTCCATCGCTGAGCATTTCTTTCATGACCATCCCTCGGTCCATGGACCACCCAACCGCCAAGACGGCGAGGAGGACCCCAGCTGTTTGAAGCCCCGACCCGAACGCCAGGTCCCAGGGGAGGAAGATCCTCATATTCACCATCGGTGGCAGGGAAACCAGCAAGACCACCGACGCCATGGTCAGAATGGCCTCTCGGCGCCGAAGACTGGTGTTGTCGGTGAGCCCCGCGACCAACACCTCGAATGCGGCCACCGCGGAGAGAAACGCCACGCCCGCCAAGGAAAGAAAGAAGAGCAACCCGAAGACGGATCCGCCCGGGACTTCCGCGAACACGGCGGGAAGGGTGGAGAAGATGAGACCCGGGCCACCCCCCGGCTCCAGGTCCAGGGCGAACACGGCGGGGAAGATGGCCAACCCGGCCAGGAGCCCTGCTGACGTATCCCCGGCCACTGTGAACAGCGCATTCCCTCCCAACCGCTCGTCCTCCTTCAGGTAGGATCCGTAGACCACCATGAAGGTGCCCCCCAGAGCCATGGAGAAGACCACCTGGCCCATCGCCGCCAGAGCCACGGCCGCATCGATTTCGTGAGGTCGGAAGCTCAGGATGAACCAGCGAAGCCCTTCCTCGGCACCGGGAAGCGTATTGGAGCGGATGATGATGAGGAGGAGGGTGAAGAAGAGAAGGGGAGTGAACAGCCGACTGATCCCCTCTATGCCCTTCCGCACGCCCCGGATCAGAACCAGGGCAGCCCCCAGAACCACCCCTCCCGTCATGATCAATTGAAGGAGGAAGGCCCTCAACGAAAACCCCGTATCTGGCGGGAGGACCGCCGCACCACTCAAGGGGGTCCCGCCGCCGAACCCGCCCCTCTCCGGCCCGCCGACTCCCGGGAGGATTCCCGTGATCGTGTTGGCCAGCTCGGCGAGGCCGTGAAATAGGACCCACCCGATGGCATTGCAGTAATAGCCCGTGGCCGCCGTGACCCCGCCGAAGAGGACCCACCCCAGCCAACGCCCTCCCGGGAACCCCGCTCTCTGGAAGGCCCCCACGGATCCCCGTCGGGTATGACGGCCCAGGGTCCACTCGGCCATGAGGGCGGGGACGCCGATGAAGAGTGCGAAGACGACGTACAGGAGGACGAACGCCGCGCCGCCGAAGCGGCCGACCATGTATGGAAACCGCCACACGTTGCCCAGGCCCACCGCAACACCGATCATCGTGGCCAACAGGCCGAGGCGGGTGGCGAAGGTCTCCCGGTTGGATTCTCCGGTGTTCACCCCCCCACCGTCCCTTCCCCGCCATGATCCCCGAGGCACTTCATGGTGCCATGTCCTCGAGAACCGCGGAGAGGGCGTCCAGCGCCAGCTCAACGTCCGCCAGGGTTGAGTAGAAGTGGGGGGCCAAACGGATGGCCGGACCCCGCGCGGAGGCGACCACTCCTCTCGCCCGCATTGCTGCCTCGACCTCGAGGGGGTCACGCTGGACCAGGGAGGGGATGCGCCGGCGGACCGCGGCGATGTCGCGGGGAGGGATGACGGGCATGGGTTGGAGGATTCTGGAGAACCGGGGCCTTTCAGTGGAGGCTGAGCTCGAACCTCTCCAATCTATCCGCCCGTCAGCTTCCTCGCCTCCATCGTCCTCCGCCAATGATGGGACTCCGGGGCCGGTCCTCCCCAATTGGGGGGACCCGACCCCGGATAGGTGGCTCCGCTACTTCGACTCACGGGCCGGTCAGAGGTTACATGTCGGGCCAGAGCCAACCGAAGGTCCCACCGGTGAGAAGGCCGTAGATCAAGCCGTCGAACATGTTCTTCGCGGTCGTGCTCCAGGCCTGTTTGTACCAGATGGAACGCTGCATGTGGGCCAAGGAATATCCGACGAATGCGGTACACCCCGCCAGCCGGAACACGGCTCGATAGTGTTCGGCACCTGGCTCCAGGGCCCTTCCGGCGATGTAGGCCGCGAAGATCCCGACGATCACGCAGTAAACGAACCACTGGGCGAGTTGACCTCCCATGGCGAACGGATCACCCGAGGGGAATACCGTCATGAACAGGACTGGGCCCTTCTTCGCCTTTTCCTTGAACTCTTCCGACTTCATGGCCTCCGGACTCCCGGCCCGCGGGACTACATAGTCTCCCGGCGGAATGTTGAACCCCCGGAGAGCGTCCATCAGCCCATCCTCGTCAGGGACCCCACCATAATCCGATCGGTGATACGGCAGGAACATGTGAATGATGGAGCTGGCGATGAAGACGAATACCGCGGCCAACAGGATGGGAAGCCAGAGGTCGAAGATGCCAACCATGGAGTGACTCCTTTCAATGGACCGGTGGGGCCGGAGCCCTGATCCGTCCCTCAAGGGGACGAGGCGATCCTTGGATCTATCCGGGGAACAGAGAACAGAATACTACACCCAGGGAGGCATATTCCAGGAAAATATGGTGGGAATCCTCACCACCTCACGGCGTATTGGAGCTTCACGAGGAGTTGGCTGGCTTCCAGTGCCCATCGATCCAGCTCGTCCACCACATTGTAATTGTATACGACGAACAGGTCCCCCAGGGGGTGGAAGGTCCACCGGACCCGGGTGTTCGTCCCGACCTCTTTCGACTCGTCGTCGTACTGGACGAACGAGGTGAGCTGAAGGTCTGGGGAGATGTTCGCCAAAGCCCGAATCCCGTAGACCTGCTGATCGAAATCGCCAGCCTTCAGCTCTCCGATGTTCCGGGTGGCGGTGAGGTCGAAGATCACCAGCTCGGAGGGACGCACCTGGATCCGGGCCTCGACCTGGTCAAGGGTGCCGTCGTAGAAATCCCCGAACCACCAGGTGAGCTGTCCGCTCACGGGCCTTTTTGTGGCCATGGCCCACTCAAGGCGATATCGCACGAAGTGGTAGGAACCAGGTTGGATCTCCACGCCATCCGCAATGGTGAACGACTCGGCCAGGCGCTCACCCTCCGGGTTGGCGTTGACCTCGATGCGGTCGCCACTCTCCAGGCGCCAGTTGATCGGTGCGGTGAACAGACGATAGCTCTCCCAGTCCCCGTCCAGAGACCAGATCATGGTGGGGCGAAGCTCGTAGAACGCCATGCGCATCCACGAGATGGACTCGGTATAGTGCCGGTAGTTCATCCCTCCGCTGATCTTGTGGATGCCGTTCCGTGGAACGAACCCCATGGCCGGACTGAACCCGTCGCCCAGGCGGAGGTACGTCAGGGCCACATCCCACACGTCGTTGGGGTAGTCGATTTTTGCCCCGAAGGCGGTCTTGTCCCCGTCGAGTCCCTCGCGGTCCGTTACGAGTCCCCAGGCCCCGAGCATGAAGTTCTTGCTTCCCCTGAACCGGGAGGTCTGATACGTGGCGTCCATTCCCACCATGTAGGAGCCGTCGGCCCCGGTGGGGTCCCCGAAGGTACCGAGGACCCCCAGGGTGGACTCCTCCAGGACGTTCTGCTTCACCCGGAAGGCCCCCATGGTGGCGCCATCCACCAATCCGTCTACTGCCCCGGTTCGCGTTACCAGGCCACCGAAGTTGGTGTTTCCGGCCTTGCCCGAGATCTTCCCGCCGCCCTGGAGAGGGACGGTCTCACCCTCATAGAGGCCTATCCGCCGGGAGAAAAAGGGCACCACGTCGGAGTGGTAGTGGGAGGACATCCCGATCCCGAAATCGAAGATATCGGACCCTTCCAGGAAGAATGTCCGCTTCTCCGGGAAGAAGAGTGGGAACCGGGTGAGGTTGGTGCGTCGGGTATCCACTTCCGTTTCGGCGAAGTCCGTATTTGCCGTGGCCATGACCGTGACATTCTGGCCCAACCGCTGGAACACATCGAGGCTGGGTTCAAAGCTGCCCTCCCAGGACCCGTCTTCCCCTTCCTTCTCGGCTCCGGCGACCACGGCCGGACGCACAGTCAGGCCCACTCCCGTGTCGAAGGTCGGCAAGGCCGTCAGGTATCCGGCTCGGATGGTCTGCGCAATCTTGGCGTCCCGGAACGGGGAGGCCCATCGGCTGACCTCCTGGAGGCGTTCGATCCGGCGCTCGACGTTGAATCCCCATCGGTCCAATGAATCGTCGAACGTGAGACTCTGGAGGGGGATTCGGATCTCGGCAGACCATCCCCTTGTGCCCCGGGCCGTGGCCGCTTCCCACACCGCGTCCCATTGTGGGTCCTCCCCCTCTCCCCGGCGGGCCACCAACGCATCGTATCGTGCGCCTCCCGGGTTCAGGGCGAAGATGTAGCCGGTCCGTCCGTCCAGGAACGGATCGAGTACGATCTTGACGTAGTCCTCCGCTCGGAGGTGGGGGTCTCTGGCCTTCGAGGTGGAGACGATCCCCGACGGATCCGGATCCATGGCCTCGATTCCGATGACCAGTGCCTCGGGACTGGCAAGAACCCGGACCTGAGTCTCTCCCGTTGTGACGCCACCCTCCACCGGTTCAATCATGGTGAGAGCACCCGCCAGTGGGGCCCCCTCCCAGGTCTCCTCGGTGAGGAGGCCATCGATGCGGATCTCCCCCCGGAGAACACCGGCCGCCAGCGAGGGCCTGGCACCGTCGCCCGTGCCCGACTCCTGAGCTACAGAGGGAGAGGGGATGAGGATCGATGAGAGGAGGAGGGTGAGGAGTGGACGGCGGATGGACGGTTTCATGGATGACACCGGGGCAGCGGAAAGGAGCCCTCGAGCCCCTCGGAAAACCAAACCCCCCATTATAGGGTGTCCCAACCCGGGCCGGGAGAGTCGGGTTTGATCCCCGTAGGTCTGTGTCAGCGCAGGGGGAGCCGGGCCAGGGCCTCCTGCGCCCAGACCACCTGGGCGGAGGACCGGCTCCCCGCGCTCTCGATGAACGCCTCCAACGCCTCGCGGGCCGAATCAACATCCCCGTTGGCAAGGTGGACCCTGCCCAGAAGGAACCATGCGCCAGCCCTGGACGGATCCAGGCGAACCGCATCCCGGAGATGCCCGAGGGCAGCCGTCGTGTCCCCTTGGGCAAGTCGGAGGGCCCCAAGATCCCCGAGACTGGGGACGTGGGTGGGGTCTGCGGTCACCGCAGCCTCCCAGAATCTCCTGGCTTCGGTGAGGTTCCCTCCTTCCCGATTGGCGACCCCCAGGAAGTACAGGATTTCGGGATCGTTTGGGGGGCGTGCAGAGACCGGGTCCTGGGTACTCGAGGGAAGGTAGAGGCGAACGACCTGCTGTCTTGCGCCTTCGAGGGTGCGGGCAGCGAACGCGTTGTCTGGAGCGATCTCGAGGGCCCGGCGAAGGAAGGGAAGGGAAGGGCCCAACTCACCGGCCCGAAGGAGCTCCTCACCGAGCTTATGGTTCGCCTTGGTCGAGTTGGGCACGCTCGCCACGGCTTGCCGAAACAGTGCGATATCGTCAGACCAGGCGTCGGTGTAGGAAAGAGTTTGGAGGAGTAGAAATCCGACCCATAGGCCCGCGCCGGCGGCTACCATCCCTCCCACCCACTTCCGGGCTCTCTCGGAGCCGGGTGTCGCTCGAACCGGGCGCCGAAGGCCCTGGATCAACCGGTCAAGCCCGATCCCGGCCAGCAGGCAAACGGCGACCGACGGCAGGAACAGGAGGCGCTCGCCGAAGATCGTGCCCACTGTCACCAGCAGGTTGGCTGTAGGGATCACGGTGACGGCGTACCACACCGAGGCCATCCGGAAGGCAACTGGGGCCGGACCTCCCTCCGCATCCAACGCCGGGGTTGAATTCCGAGACCTCCAGAGCCCCCATCCCGCGCCGGCGAGGAGCGCGAGGGTCCCCAGGAAGCGAAGGTCGAACACGGAACGGACCAGGGGGATGGCGTTGAAGGAATAGTCCGGGGAAAGAGAGAGGGGAACTGCCTGAAGAGCCAGACCCTTCCCGATCACAGCGACGGCCGTTGACAGCCGGACCCAGAGGGAAACGGCCACCAGCGGGTTGTCCATATAGAAGGTCTCCGGGACCCCCACCCCTCCCGTCACAGCGTTTCTGATCAGTACGTAGGCCAGGAGAGTGGCGACATAGCCCACGAAGATTCGGGCCCGCCGCCCGTCGCGAGCCAGTTGGGATCGGTCCCGGGAAAGGAGCCAGTCTTGCCCGGCGACGAGTGCCAACCCCACCACCCCGACTTCCTTCGACAGCATGGCGCAGGCGTACGCGAGGATCGGGAGGAGCGCCCGCCACCCTCCCCGAGCCACGGCGAGTGGGTGGAGCAGGACCATTGCCAGCGTGAAGAATGCGACCAGCAGGTCCTTTCGCCCGAACACGGCGGCAACGACTTCTACATGGACCGGGTGAACGGCGAAGATGAGCCCGGCCGAGCCTGCCGCCAGGGTGCTCAGCCCCCATCGCCTCCCGACCCGAACCACCATGCCCGAGATCCCAGCGTACAGAAGGACATTCCCCAGGTGGTAGCTCCAGGGGGAGAGCCCGGACACCAGGTGGTTGGCGGCATACGACACCAGCGTCAGAGGGCGGTAGAGGTAGGTCTCCATCCCGCTCCCAGCCCAGACCGTATTCGAGAAGATCAGGGGAAGGTTCCGGATGGAGTGCACGAATGAGTTCAGCACGATCTCCATCTGATCGTCGTAGACCCATCCGAAGCCCACCGTCCGCCCAAAGAGGGCTACAGCCACGAGAGCGACGAGCGCTTCCCATAGGCCCGGCCGCTCCAGGAGCGCCGACCCTGAGCGGCTGGATCCAGCGTTCGGATTGTTGTCCAAGTCGGCCCCGGGGTGCGGGAGATCGGGATTCTGGGATTCCGGAACTCCTGGAAGCTTAGGCCGATTCTCCGAAGGGACCAAGACCCCGGAAATCGAAGGAGAGTCCTCCTCGGGCGATCCCCTCCCCAAAACGGCGAGGCCCCCTCCCTTGTTGGAGGGGGCCTCAACCTTCCTGAAATCCACGGAGCCCGGTGGGCTCGCCCTACTTCTTCAACACCCTTCTAGCCGCCGAGTCGGTAGTTCACACCCACCAAGATCATGGGGCGCCAGTTCGGCTGGCCAACCGCCTCATCGGCATCCGTGTAATCGTAGTCGTTCCTGGGGTTCACATGGTCCCCGTCCGGGCTGTAGGAGGTATCGTGCCCGGTCAGACGAGAGGAAAGGAAGATCTCTGCCCCGGCGGACAGGATCAGTGATGTCTTGCGTCCCATGGGATAGCTGGCCTCCACCCCTCCGGCCACGCCCCAATGGCTGCTGGTTACATCGAAATCCTCGTTCCCTCCCACGTACTTGAAGTTGGCTTTGAATCGGGAGTACCGGACTCCGCCGAAGAAGTTTGTCCGGTCTCCCATGGGGTAGAGCCCATCCAACCCGAAGTCCCAGGTGTGCCCCTTTTCCTTCGGGGTACCGTTGGTGGCGTCGTTGATGAAGATTCGCCTGGCGTCCCCAGGATCTCCAGGCTCAACCGCGGTGCGCCCGAGGCGGAACCGCGCCTGGACGGGGAAGTCCTGGGCAAAGCCCCGGGCCGTGCCGATCATTTGAAAGCTCAATCCCCGCTGATACCCGAGAAACCCTCCCACCGTGAGGGAAGGGGAGGTGTCCCATCGGGCGGCCGGCATGGCCGATTGGGCCGCCGCCGGAGTCCCGAGTGAGAGGGATAGGACGAGGCTCGAGAAGGTCGTTCTCCATCGCATGCTTGCTCTACTCCTCTTTCATCGGTTCCGGAGAAGGCACCAGTCGGTGGAGCTGGTGGGTTTCCTGACACACCGATGCCAGAGGCACCCAATTCGCGAGTTTCATGCCAGAACGAGACGGGCCGCTAACTCCTTCTGTTTCAGTTACTTGCCAAAAAGGAAGAAGTCGGCGGCCCAGAAGAGAATGACCATACCGGGAAAGAAGGTTCGAGGCTTATATTTTTCCGAAGAGCGTCTTTCCGCTGCTCAGGAGGTCGTCGCAGGCGACCCGGACCCGGGCCGACATCGCCTCCTCGGCCTTCTTCAGGTAGCTCCGGGGGTCGTACGTCTTTTTGTTCCCGATTTCCCCATCGATCTTCAGGACCCCCTCGTAGCCGGTCATCATGTGGTCCACGATGGGTCGTGTGAACGCGTACTGGGTGTCGGTGTCCACGTTCATCTTCACCACACCGTACCCCAGGGTTTCTCGGATCTCCTCAAGAAGGCTTCCGCTGCCCCCGTGGAACACCAGGTCCATTTCCGCATCAGCCCCGTACTTCGCCATCACTGCGGATTGGCCCGCTCGAAGAATCTCTGGGCGAAGTTTCACGGCTCCGGGTTTGTAGTGCCCGTGCACATTCCCGAAGGTTGCAGCGAAGGTGAAGGGCCCGATGTCATGAAGCGCTTCGTATACCGCCAGCATGTCCTCGGGAGTGGTATAAAGCTTGTCCTCCGGAGTGTCCGCACTGCCTGATGCTCCGTCCTCTTCTCCTCCCACCACGCCGGCCTCCACCTCCAGGATGATCTCCTGCTCCGCACAGTACCCAAGGTATTCCTGGGATATGGCCATGTTCTCTTCCAGGGGAAGATTCGACGCGTCCAGCATGTGGTTCTGGAAAAGATTGGTCTTCCCTTGGGCTCTGCGTGCCGCCGTAGCCGCGATGAGCGGTTTCAGGAAGGTCGCGGCTTTGTCCGGCGGGCAATGGTCCGTATTCAGGGCGATAAGCAGATCATACTTCTCGGCCAGGAGATGAGCCGCTTCCGCCAGGACGATGCATCCGTAGGCTGCGTCCTTGTTGGCCAGCCCGGAAGCGAACTGCCCCGCGCCGGTGGAGAATTGGATGATCCCGTCGGAGCTCGACTCGGCGAACCCCTTCATGGCCGCGTTCAGGGTGATGATGGAGGTGGTGTTGATGGCGGGGTAGGCGTATCCGCCATCCTGGGCCGCCTCGAGCATCTGGCGGAACTGGGCCGGCGTAGCGATGGGCATGAAAATCCCCCTTCAGGTGGAGCACACGGGTCTGATCCTGAGTATCGTCTCCTCTGTTGGACAGAATAGGGTTTTCCGCTGTTGTTGGCGAGGTGAAAGGCAGGTGAATGTGGGGCCCTCCGGGAGTGCGCCCGGGGGCTCCGGACCAGTTGGAGGCACCCTCCTGTATCCTGCCGAGCGGAACGGCTGGCGAGACGCATCGGTGAGAGAAGTTCCGTTCCCACCGAATCCGGCCGAACAGGGTACCCGGGAATCCTTGCGTGAGAAGCTTCCTCGTTTAATTCTTACTCAGATTTCCTAATGCGGTCCGAAGGTAGAGATTTCCACCGAATGACGAGGCGAAGGCGGTGTCCCTTGTCGCGTCTGTGTGGGCCGTTCCCCCTGTCTTCAGAGTCTTAGGGAATCCAAAGAGGCCTCCAGTTTCCCCCCCAACGGGAGGTACGGGAATGGGTTCCGTCATCACGTTCCGGGTGGCCAGCGATGGCTGACCCGACACCTCTCGACAACGAACGTCTGGAAGCCCTCAAATCGGCCTTGGGGGACCGTTACGCCCTCGAGGAGGAAGTGGGCGTCGGTGCAATGGGCATCGTCTACAAAGCCAGGGACATCCGCCACGACCGCCCAGTCGCCCTCAAGGTCCTCCGTCCGGAGATCGCTGCTTCCGTAGGTACGGATCGGTTCCTACGGGAAATCAGGATCGAGGCGCAGCTGAGTCACCCGCACATCCTCCCCGTATATGATTCGGGCGACGTCGACGGGCTGCTCTTTTGCGTGATGCCTTTCGTGGAGGGTGAGTCTCTGAGAGAGCGACTGGACCGTGAGGGGCCGCTGCCATGCATTGAAGCGTTCAGGATCTGCCGGGAGATCGCCGACGCCCTCTCGTTCGCACATGCCAGAGATCTGATCCACAGAGACGTGAAGCCGGCCAACGTCCTGTTGGAGGCCGGGCACGCAGTCCTTGCCGACTTCGGCCTTGCGAAGGCTTTGTCTATCTCGGGCGACCAGGGGCTCACCCGCGCGGGATTCGCGGTTGGCACGCCGGCGTATACCAGCCCCGAACAGGCCGCGGGGGAGGGGAGCGTGGATGGCCGAAGCGACCTCTACTCTCTGGGTTGTGTCCTTTACGAAATGTTGGCCGGCCAGCCTCCCTTCGTTGGCCCCACAGCGGATAGCGTGGTTCGCCAGCATATGACTCAGGAACCAGCGGCGGTCAGAGTCATGCGGCCAGCAATCCCTGAGCCTGCGGAGGAGATCGTCGAGCGGCTTCTGGCCAAATCGCCGGCGGACCGCTTTCAACCCGGCGATGAACTGGTGAGGGCCCTCGACGCGGCCATCTCAGGGGAGTGGAAACAGGCGAAGCGGCCCATGGGGTCCAGGGTCCGACAGAGAATGGGGACGGTCGTTTCCGTGGTGGCCGTTCTCCTGATTTTGGGCCTGGGATCCGTGTGGATTGCCGGGCGGAGCGGCGGGATCG
>JBDHCH010000082.1:0-15035 GCA_039592115.1 Gemmatimonadota bacterium
CGCTCCCATCCCCTGCTGGAGAATTACAGCGGTGAGGTGGAGAAGTAACTCTGTCCCGGAGGTGTCCCAGGAAGCGGCGGGAACTGCAGTGGGTGGGTGACGCAAAGAACCCTCCCTCCCCTTCTCCCTGTTGTCCTGCGATCGCCCCTGTTCTGTGCCCGTCGGTCTTCTTCCGGAAAGACATTGGTAAGAAAGGATCGAAAAACGGCCTCCCAGGCAACGCCCGAGAGGCCATAAGTCCTTGTAGTTGTTTGAATGAGCCGGGTGGGGCTCGAACCCACGACCTACGGATTAAAAGTCCGTTGCTCTTCCAACTGAGCTACCGGCTCGGAAAAGGGCCCCGAGGGAATCCCCCAGGGGCCCTTCCGTATTACGATAACACCCTTTTTATCTCCGCTCCATCCACCACTCGTCCTTCAGGATGGAAAATGACGACGGTGTAGTCCCCGATGGGCGCGGGAGCGGACACATAACGGATCTGGTCTTCATCGACTTCTCGGCCAAAGCGAGCCCACCGCTCCCGCAGCTGCTCCTGCTGCTCCGGGCTCCGCTCCTCCATCTTGGACATGCCCCAGTTGATCTTGTGGATCCCGGCCTCGCCGCTCCCGTCCAACGTGGCGATGGCTACGTTCCCCTGGTAGACGGTGAAGGTCACCTCTCCGTCCACATCATCCTTCAAGTAGTAGTAGAAGGGGATAGCCAGGGGCTCGCTTTCCCCATTGAAATTGTCGGAAGCCCAGTTCCCGCGGTCCGAAGCGATCCACCGGATCTTGGACTCGGGCTGGAAGAAGTATGCGTCCTTTTCCAGGACGGCGGTCGACACCTCGGCCAGCGGGGCGATGTCGGCGATGTAGATCCCTCGGCCATGGGTGGCCACGATAAGGTCGTTCTCCCTGGAGTGGACCTTGAGGTCATAAGCCGGCTGGGTGGGCAGGTTGTTCTTCATGCTGGTCCAGCTCCCACCTCCGTCCACCGACACATACACGGCAAAGTCCGTCCCTACGAAGAGCAGGTTCGGATTCTGGTGGTGCTCCTGGACGACGTTGATAGGCTCGTCGGGCAGGTTGGCGGAGATGTCCGTCCAAGTCTCTCCGAAGTCGGTGGTCTTGTAGACGTAGGCCCCGAAATCGTCCCGGCGCATTCCCGTGAAGGAGACGTAGGCGGTCCCCGGGTCGTGGTGGGAAGGCGCGACCCGGCTTACCCAGTACTCCGGGTTGTTCGGGATGTTGTCGTTCACGAGGGTCCAGTCGCGCCCACCGTTTCTCGTCACCTGGACGTTCCCGTCGTCCGTCCCGACCCAGATCAGCCCTGCTTCCAATGTGGACTCATCGATGGTCGTGATGGTGGCGTACTGGATGTTCCCATCACCGCCCTTCCCCGTGGGGAGGGTGGCGGGGTCGGCCTTGGTGAGGTCGTCGCTGATGACCTCCCAGCTCTCCCCCAGGTTCTCGGAGCGGAGAAGCTTGCTGGCCGCGTGGTAGACCGTGGTGCAGCCGTGGGGGCTCACCAGGATGGGAGCGTTCCAGTTCCACCGGAGCTCCGGATCGTTGTACCGAATCCCCTTGCTCTCACCTGTCCAGAGGTCCAGCCGCTGAAGGGGCCCGAACTGGGACTCGTTGAAGAGATAGCGGTTGGTGCAGGTCTCGAAGACGTTGTACATCCCGTCGCCGCCACCGACCCGCTTCCACATCTCGAAGCGGATCGGTCCTCCCGCAGGGTTGGTGTGGTAGGCCATGTGGGACCCGTTGTCCTGGAGCCCTCCGGCCACCCGGTATGGGTAGGACAGGTCGTATCCCACCGCATAGAACTGGGCCAGGGATTGGTTGTCGGGATGGTACCAGTTCTCCCCCCCGTCCCAGGTCACGCCGAGACCGTGGTCGTACCCCAGGAGCATGTGCATGGAGTTTTCCGGATCGATCCAGAGGGCGTGGTCATCACCCCCGAAGCCGAGGGGTCGGTTGTCCCAGGTCGCGCCTCCGTCGGTCGTTCCGTAGGAGCCGGCGGAAAGAACGTGCACCACCTGGTCGTCGTTGGGGTCGACGATGATCTGGCCGTAGTAGTACCCGGGACCGCCCCCAATGGGCTGGTCGTCGGGATTCACCTTCGTCCAGCTCGCTCCTCCATCGTCGGTCCGGTAGATCTCGCCGTCGATCATCCCCCGACTGGACTTGTGGTCCAGAAGCTCCTGGTATCGCTCCTCGTCGGACATGTCGGGCTTGTTGGCGTTCTCGATGCTGAGATAGACGATGTTCGGATCCCTCAAGTAGATGGAGATCCCGATCCGGCCCAGCATTCCTTGGGGAAGGCCGTTGGTGAGCATCTCCCAGTTGTCCCCGCCGTCGGTGCTCTTGTACACCCGGCTTCCGGGACCACCCAGATCGTAGGAGAAGGGCACCCGAACCTTGTCGAATGTGGCTGCGTAGAGCACGTCCGGATTGGTGGGATCCATGGCCACATCGACCACTCCGATGGTCTTCCCATGCACCTCGGGAGCGAGCACTTGCTCCCAGTTCCGGCCTCCATCAGTGGTCTTGTAGAGGCCCCGTTCCGGGTTCTCCGAGTAGAGGTGGCCGAGGGCCGCCACGTAGAGGGTGTTGGGATCCGTGGGGTGGACCAGGATTCGTCCGATGTGGTGGGATTCCGGCAGCCCGATGTTGGTCCAGGTCTTTCCGGCATCCGTGGATTTATAAACCCCGTCTCCCCAGTAGGTGCTCCGGGAGTTGTTGGCCTCCCCTGAGCCCAGATAGAGGATGTTCGGATCCGACGGGGACACAGTGATGTCCCCGATGGAATAGACCTGCTCATTGTCGAAGAGAACCTCGAAGGTCAGTCCGTGGTTCTCTGTCTTCCAGAGGTGGCCCGAGCCCGTGGCTGCGTAGAAGGTCCCCGGAAGCTGGCTGGGCACCGCAAAGTCCACGAACCGCCCACTCTGGCGAGTGGGTCCGATACTCCGGTAGGAGAATGCGGAAAGCTGATCCTCCGTGAGGGTCTGCGCCGACGCAGCGGTCGGCACACCCAGGGCCGAGGCCACGACGGCCAGGAGGGCGGGAAGAAGGATGTAACGTCGTTGAAGCTCCATGTGGACGGCTCCGTGGATGTGGACGAGGAATGTCCTATGTGCGTTCGGGCGTCCCAGTCACCAGGACCCCGTGACTCTCAGAGAGGGGGGGAGGATAAGGCCGAGAGACTTCTTTGGCGAGGCTGGGGGAGGAATACCTGGCCGGCACGCGTCAGAGACCCAACTTCATCTGGACTCCGCCGAAGGTGAGCCGGTGGTGAGGTGTCGGCCCATGCTTCTCCAGGGCGGCTCGATGCTCAGTTGTCCCGTAGCCCATGTTGGTCTCCCAGCCGTACCCTGGATACCTCCCAGCCAACCGGAGCATGAGCCGGTCCCGGACCACCTTGGCCACGATGGAAGCACAGGCGATGGAGTGGACACGGGCATCCCCCCCCACCACGGCGTCGTGGTCCCATCCGAGGCCCTTCATGGGGAGCCCGTCAATGACCACGTGGTCCGGCACATGGGGAAGGTTCCGAATGGCTCGGGTCATGGCCAGACGGGTTGAAACGAGGATGTTCTCCCGATCGATCTCCCTTACTGAGGCCGCGCCCACCCCCACAGCAGCCGCCTCGGACAGGATCAGGCCAGCAAGGGATTCTCGCTTGCGTTTGGAGAGGGTTTTGGAGTCCCCGGCACCTGGAACGGAGACTCCAGGTCTCAGGATTACCGCCGCCGCGACCACCGGGCCCGCGAGAGGTCCGCGCCCGGCTTCGTCCACACCGGCGATCCTGGAAAGACCACGGCTCCAGAACCGTTCCTCGTAGGAGAGGGAGTTCTGGAGCCGATCTGCTCCGTCCGTGTCCGGCGACATTGCCGGGGAAGGGCTAGTGGGTGCGCTTCTCCGGAATCCGGGCGGCTTTCCCCCTGAGACCCCGGAGGTAGTAGAGCTTGGCACGGCGAACGCGGCCGCGCCGTACCACCTCGACCCCTTTCACCGTGGGGGCATTGAGGGGGAAGATTCTCTCGACGCCAATCCCTGAGGAGATCTTCCGGACGGTGAAGGTCTCTCCCACGCCACCTCCACGCCGGCTGATGCACACCCCCTCGAAGGCCTGGATCCGCTCTTTCTCGCCCTCCCGGACGCGATAGAGGACCCGGACCGTGTCCCCGGGGGAAAACTGGGGCATGTCCTGGCGAAGCTGTTCCTGCTCAAGCTCACGCAGCAGATCAGACATTGAATTTCCTCACTTGGTCCGGGTGGACCGAAAACAGGCGAACAGACAGAAAAGATAAACCAACGAACCCCTCCGGTGAAGGGGTTTGTTCAGTCTGTTTTCAGGGGTGGTGGAGGGGAAGCCCGAGGGGGTCGAGGTTCAGGTCCAGCGGGTCTCGAGGCCCCGGACGCGAATGCCGAGGCCTTTGATGAGCTTGCCTTGAGTCTGAAACCCTCCCGCCATCTCCGACCGGACCGTGGCGAATCCAGTGTCCATCTCGAACCGAACCGCGGCAAACTCCGCATCCATGTCGGCCCTGAGACTATCCACCTTCGCATTCAAGCTCACCACCGCCTCGGCCAAGATCTGGATCTGGTGACGGTTGTGTTCGGCAAGTACCTCCACCCGTGTCAGACGCTCCTCGATCCTGTCCAGGCGGCTCTCCAGCCGGCCGAACTTTTCCCCGAGGAAGTCGATGAGGTCCTGGTACCCGGTCCCGGTCATGGCTCCTGTGTTCCGGTGGGGAGGAGGAGATGGAATTTAAGACCGCTTGCGGGAGGTGGCCATGTACGGATGGGACGTTCTCCGCAGAAGACGACGGATGGATGAAGCGTTACCCAACACTGAGGACCGGACCCGCGGACCCTCCAGAGGGGGAACTCAATCCTCCTCCAGGAGATCCGGCCTCCGCTCTCTGGTAAGTCTCTCGGCAGCTTCCTTCCGCCAGATTTCAATGCGGGCGTGATCCCCACTCTGCAGGACCTCGGGGACCTGGAGCCCCCGGTATTCGGCAGGCCTGGTGTAGGAGGGAGGACTGAGCGTCCCCTCATCATAGAAGGAGTCCGATGAAGCCGATTCGTGGTCTCCCAGAGCCCCCGGAAGGAGTCGCACCACCGCGTCCGTCACGACCAGCGCGCCCATCTCGCCACCTGAGAGAATGAAGTCCCCGATGGAGACCTCTTCCGTCGCCAGGTGCTCCGCAACCCGCTGATCCACATCCTTGTAGTGGCCGCAGAGGAGGGTCAGATCCGGTGAGAGAGAGAACCGCACCGCATCCACGTGCCGGAAGGGGCGGCCCCTGGCGGACAGAAGGACGATCGGCCCCCTCCGGTCCAAGCTCTCCACCGCCTCGAAGAAGGGCTCGGGCTTCATGACCATCCCGGCGCCACCGCCGTAGGGATAGTCGTCCACTGTTTGGTGCCGGTCGTGCGTGAAGTCCCGCAGATTCACCACCTGGTACTCGACCAGACCCTTGTCTCTCACCCGCCCGGGGATACTCGTCGAGAGGGGAGCCCGGAAGAAATCGGGAAAGATCGTGACGATGTTGACCTTCATGTCGGGCGCTTTCCCTCCCGGCTGGGTTGGGTTCGAGACCGGAGACAAGGGACCTGAACCCTCACCCGGTGATCAGAGATCCAATAAGCCGGCCGGTGGATCCACGACAAGCCGACCGGATTCGACGTCCACGTCTCGAATGATCGTTCGGAGGAACGGGATGTGGTACGTGCCGCCAGGGCCCCGTACCTCCAGCAGGTCCGCGGGCCGGAGCTCAAAGACCTCAACTACCTCTCCCACTTCATCGCCGTCTACCGTGAAGACCTTCAATCCCAGGAGTTGGTGGTAGAAGACCTCCCCTTCCTCCAGCTCTTCCAGCTCTCCGGCAGGCCGGAGCAGGTAGCGGCCGTGGAGGTATTCGGCCCCGGTCCGGTCCACGACACCCGGGAATCTCAGAAGGTATCCTCGTCGGAAAGGCCGAACCGATTCGATGGCCATGCTCGGTTGAGAGGAATCGGGGGCATCGCCGGTTTCATCGCCCAGATACAGGATCACCCCGGGAGCGAAGGTGCTCTCGGGGTGATCCGTCAGAGGCCAGACGAAGACCTCCCCCTTGGTGCCATGGGCCTTGTTGATGTGACCCACCACCAGGTATGAGGGTTCCGGGCGCTCCATGGCTCCCTTCCCCACGTTGGGGGTTACTCCGACTTCTCTTCTTTCTTCTCCGGAGCTTCCGTCTCTTCAGCGGCTGGCTCCTCGGCAGGGGCTTCGGTTTCTTCTTTCGCCTCTGCCTTTGCTTCCGGCTCCGGCTCGGGAGCGGCCTCCTCAGCGGGAGCCTCCTCTG
Organism: Gemmatimonadota bacterium; assembly: GCA_039592115.1. GTDB lineage: Bacteria > Gemmatimonadota > Gemmatimonadetes > Longimicrobiales > Gaopeijiaceae > JBDHCH01. Next base: position 6,335 of record JBDHCH010000082.1, read on the forward strand.
CAGGCTTCTCTTCAGCCTCACTCGCCTTGCCGTCCTCTTTCGCTTCCGCCTCAGCAGGGGCCTCCTCAGCGGGAGTCTCCTCTGCAGGGGCCTCCTCTGCGGGAGCCTCCTCTGCAGGGGCCTCCTTGGAGGGAGCCTTCTCACCCTTGGCGGCGGCTTCTTCCGCTTTGGCCTCGGCGGCTGCGGCGTCTGCCTCGGCCTTCCTCTTCGCGGCCAGAGCCTCCAGGTGGGCTTGCTTTTCGGCTTCCTTGTCCACCTCGCCGACAGCCAACGTCGCATCCCCGCCCTTCCGGACCTTGTTCAGGAGGGACGCCACGGTCTCGCTGGGCTGTGCGCCCTGCCCGAGCCAGTGGTCCACCCGCTCCATATCCACCACCACGCGGGCAGGGTGGGAAAGGGGCCTGTAGTAGCCAAGGCTCTCCACGAAACGACCGTCTCTCGGAGAATCGCTGTCGGCCACCACGATACGGTAGTGAGCCTGTTTCTTCCGGCCCATCCGCCGGAGTCGAATCTTGATGGCCATCATCCCTCTTCGATGTTGAAACGCTCTGGCCCATCACCCGACAGGCCGAATCAAATACTATCCACGGGGGAACGCCCCCGGGGTGTTCAATGCCCAGGTCAGGTCGGCATGAAGCCCCTGACCTGTTTCATGATCTTCTGCATCTCCTTGAACTGCTTGAGAAGACGGTTCACTTCCGAAACCGGTCTCCCGCTACCCTTGGCGATGCGCACCCTCCGAGACGAATTGAGAATCTCGGGCTTCTGCCGCTCCTCCGGGGTCATGGAGAGGATGATCGCCTCGATATGCTTCATCCTTTTCGGATCCATGTTCTCCGTCGGAAGCTTCGCTCCCACCCCGGGGATGAGCTTCACCAGTTGCTCCAGGGGACCCATCTTCTGGATCTGCCTCAGGGTGGAGAGAAAGTCCTCCAGCGTGAAGCGCCCCTTCCCCAGAACCTTCTGCTCGAGACGGGCCTGCTCCTCCATGTCCATGGTGGCCTGGGCCCGCTCGACCAGTCCCAGCACGTCTCCCATCTGGAGGATCCGGCCCGCCAATCGCTGGGGGTCGGCGGAGTCCAGAGCGTCCACCCCTTCCCCAACCCCGACGAACTTGATGGGCTTGCCCGTCACCCCGTAGATGGAGAGAGCCGCCCCGCCTCGGGCATCCCCGTCCATCTTGGTGAGGATGACCCCGGTCAGGTCCAGGGCCTCATCGAACCCCTCGGCGATGTTCACCGCCTCCTGACCCGTCATGGCGTCCGCCACCAGGAGAATCTCCTGGGGTTGAAGCTCCGCCTTGAGCGCCCGAAGCTCCTCCATCATCGGCTCGTCGATCTGGAGCCGTCCCGCTGTATCCACCAGGAGGACCTGTCTCCGCTCCGCCCGGGCCCGTGCGAAGGCCTCCCGGGCGACGGAAAGAACCGGCTCCCCTTCCCCCCCTCTGTGAACCGGCAGATCCATCTGCCCGCCCAGATCCACCAACTGGTCCACGGCTGCCGGTCGATACAGATCACAGGCGGCCATCAGGGGTTTCTTTCCCTGGCGCGCCAACCGCTTCGCCAACTTGGCCAGGGTCGTGGTCTTCCCCGAGCCCTGGAGGCCCACCACCATGATCACGGTCGGTGGAACCGCAGCCCACTCGAGCGTTGACCCCGCTTCACCCCCCAGGAGAGTCACCAGCTCATCGTGAACGATCTTCACGATCTGCTGGCCGGGAGACACCGACTTCAGGACCTTGTCTCCCAGCGCTTTCTCCTGGACCCGCTTCAGGAAGTCCCGAGTCACCTGGTAATTGACGTCGGCTTCCAGGAGGACTCGGCGCACCTCCCTGAGGCCGTCCCGGACCATGGGCTCCGTCAGGATCCCACGTTGCCGGAATTTGGCCAGAACTCCGTCCAGCTTGCTGCTCAGGTCGTCGAACATGACGCCGGGGTTACCAGTTCCTCCGAGCCGGAGCCGCCTGAGCGGGACCGGCAAAGCTTGGTAAGCTAGCCATAACGAAAGCCCTTCTCAAGGAGTGAGAAGGGCTTTCGCGTGCCCGGTACCCCGTGGGGCCGGGATTATCCAGTAGGGAGAACCACGCCGATGGCCAACCCCTCCCGGCCGTCGCCGATGGACCCTCCGAACCTGAATGCCCAGGTGTCCGAGAAGGCGAAATCCGCCCCGATATCGACGGCGAAATCGAGGTCCAGGTCATCTCCGTTGTTATCCCCGAAGAATGCGTCCACTACCATCCGGGGGGTGAAGTAGGGATGGACCCAAACGCCTTCCGTGGTCAGGGCTCGTCCGAAGGACACGCCGAATGGAATCGAGACCAGCGCATCGTCCCCGAATCCGGCGCCCACGCCGGCCACCCAGACCAGATCGAGGGGGAACTCCTGCGTGTGGGTGTAGAGGGGCGCGGAGAAATCCACCCCACCGAAGACGGCCAGCTGGTCGTCCCGATCTGCGCCCCGATGCTCCTCAGCCAACCCGATCCGGTATCCCATCCGGCTCCGCTGGCCCCCGCCCTGCCAGTGCACGAAGGCCCCGATTCCGGCGCTGTGCCCCGGATCGGAAAGAAGGATGGAGAAACCGCTCGGCGAGCTGGGGCCGACCATGAGGGGGGCGTCCCAGGGAACCTGAGCATTGGCTTCCGACACAGACACGATGGCTGCCAACAGGGCAACCCCGACGATTCGAATCCTCACGGCAGTTCTCCCTCACTCGACCCGGATGATCTGACTCCTGCGCGTACCCACAGAGATCATACGGACCGGCGTCGACGTAAGTTCCTGGATGCGGTCCAGGTAGGAACGTGCCCGGGCGGGAAGATCGGCGAGCGTCCGAGCCTCTGCGGTGCTGGTCTCCCAACCGGGATGGGTCTCGTACACGGGCTCCACATCCCCCAGGATCATGGTGTCGGCGGGGAATTCCTCCACCACACCGCCCGGCGTCCTGTACGCGGTGGCGATACTGATCTCCGGGAGCGTGTCCAGGACGTCCATCTTGGTAATGGCCAACCCCGTCAGGCCGTTCACCCTGGCCGAGTACCTGGCCAGGACGCCGTCGAACCATCCGCACCGGCGGGGGCGGCCGGTTGTGGCTCCGAACTCCCCACCGAGCTGACGAACCTCTTCGTCCATCTCGGGAGGAAACCCCGTGGGAAGGGGGCCATTCCCGACCCGGGTGATATAGGCCTTCATCACCCCCAGGACCTCGTCGATGACTGTGGGGCCGATCCCGGCTCCGGAGGCAGCGCCCCCGGCCGTGGTCGTCGACGACGTCACGTAGGGGTAGGTCCCGTGATCCACGTCGAGCGCGGTGCCCTGGGCGCCCTCCATGAGAACGAACCGACCGGCATCCAGCGCTTGTTGGAGCTCCAGGCCGACATCGGTTCCCAGGGAGAGGAGTCGCTCACGGACCGCCAAGGCTCCCTCGACGCACCCCTCGGCCTCACCCAGCTCGAGGAGGCCCAGAGCCGCCAACTTGGCCTGGACGCGGGCGAGGCCTTCCTCCAGGAGGGCACGGGCACGGGCCTCGTCCTTCATGTCCACCACCCGCACCCCACGCCGCGCCACCTTGTCCTCGTAGGCCGGTCCGATGCCGCGCCCCGTGGTCCCGATCTTCTGGGCCGCCCTCCCCTCCCGGGCCTTGTCCAGGAGCCGGTGATAGGGCAGCAGAAGCTGCGCCCTCAGGCTCACCCCGACCCTTCCGTCCAGGGATACGCCGCGGGCCTCCACCGCATCGTATTCCTCGAAGAACTGGATGGGATCGAGCACCACACCGTTCCCCATCAGGCAGCGCTTTCCAGGATGAAGGATCCCGGACGGAATCTGATGGAGGATGAACTCCTCCTCACCTACATGGACCGTGTGGCCGGCGTTCGCACCTCCCTGATAGCGAGAGATCACATCCGCCTCTTCGGCCAGCACGTCCACGATCTTCCCTTTTCCCTCGTCCCCCCACTGCCCGCCAACCACGACGGTGCAGCGTCCGTTCCTCGGGCCTTGGAACACGTCGCCTGCGGCTCCTTCCGACGGTCGCCCCTATGGGGAGAGGCACGACCTGTGTGCATGAAAATGGGCCCTCCGCAGGGGAGGGCCCATGGCTCGTCTATCCTCTGGAAGAAGCTAGACCGGAGAGGATTCGGGGTCAAGGAAAAACGACCGAATCCTCCCCCGTGGGGCCGGCGCGGAACGCGTCCCCGACCCCTGCCTCGGTCTTGCCAGCGGCCCTCAGGCGAGCAGCCCGCCCCGCATCAGGACTTCTCTGACCTGTCCCCGCCCGTTCTCCGGTAGGGGGCGAATGGGGGGGCGGGGGTTTCCGCCATTGAGGCCGAGCATGTCCAGAGCCGCCTTCACGCCGGGTACACCGATCCCCCCGACGATATCGTTGTGGATCGGGCCGATCTGCTGTTGGAGGCGCCCGGCCTCGGAGCTCCTCCCGGCCTTGAACGCCTGGTACAGCTCTCCCGACTGCCCCGGCGCCATATTCGCAACAGCTACGATCCCGCCCACAGCCCCCACCTCCATCGCGGGATAGAGGAGGGCTCCGCTGCCAACCAGAACCTGGAAGCCGGTCTGGCACTGTTCCACCAGCTCACCCATGAGCTCGAGCTTCCCCCGGGAGTCCTTGATCCCGACGATGTTCTCGTGGTTGGAAAGCTCGGCCACCAGTCCCGTCGGGAAGTCCAGCGTGCTCATGCGGAGGGGCGCCTGGTACACGATGACGGGAATGGGGGAGGCCTCGGCTACCGCCAGGTAGTGTTCCCGTAGGGCCTCGGGAGTCATGGCTCCCTTGTAGTATGCCGGGGGCTGAACCAGGACCGCCTGGGCCCCGAATTCCGCTACTTTCGCCGAGAGGCGGATGGTGGCCCGGGTCGACTCCATGCCGGTCCCGACAGTGATCAGGATCTCCGAGGGCAGGGCCGACTTGGCGGCCGCCACGAGGTCCGTCCGCTCCTCCTCGTCCAGGAGCACGGCCTCCCCGGTGGTTCCGGCAAGGACGACCCCCTGGACAGGGTGCTGGGCCCAGTTCCGTAGGTTCGCCTGAAACGCTGCAAGATCAATCTCCCCGGATCCTTCCTTGAAGGGAGTGACGGCGGGGATGAAGACTCCGCTGAGGTCGATCAATTGTTGTTCCTTTGAAGGTTCACGGTGCGATCGGAGCGGAGTGTTCTTCCAGGCCGCCCCGGGAATTTCATTTCCCTCTGTAGAAATCGGACATGTCGTTGGCGAGAGGGGATTCGTGCATGGCCGCGTCCCCCTGGCCGCTGCTGTCCGTACCGAAGACGTTCATTTTCAGGTCGAAGTCCGCGGGATTGTTTGCGTTCGCTTTGGCGACCTCGAAGTCGACCTGGTCCGAGCGCACCAGGTCCATCAGATGCTGGTCGAAGCTCTGGGAGCCGTATTGCTCACGGCCCTCCTCGATCAGGTCCGGGATCTCGTGGGTCCGGGCCGGATCCTCGATGCAATCCCGGATGGTCCCGGTCACCACCATCACTTCACAGGCCGCCAGCCGACCGGACCCGTCCTTCCTGGGAAGGAGCCGCTGGCTCACCACTGCCTGGAGGGTTTCCGCCAACCGGGTCCGCATCATCTGCTGCTCCTCCGGCTTGAAGACAGCCAACATGCGGGTGATGGTCTGGAAGGCGTTCTGTGTATGGAGGGTGGAGATGACCAGGTGGCCTGTCTCGGCGGCTTTGATACCGGTGTCGATGGTCACGATGTCCCGCATCTCTCCGATGAGGATCACATCGGGATCCTGTCTCAGGGCTGCCCGGAGGCCCGACATGAAGCTACTCGTATCCGTCCCGATGTCCCGCTGGGTGACGGAGCTCTTCTGATCCCGATGGAGGAACTCGATGGGGTTCTCCAGCGTGACGATGTGCTTCGGGTAGCGGGCGTTGATGTGGTGCACCATGCCGGCCATAGTGGAACTCTTCCCGGACCCGGTGATCCCCGTGACCAGGATCAACCCCCTCTCCGCGTCGGAAATCGAGCTCAGGACCTTGGGCAGCTTCAGGTCTTCGAAAGTCGGAATCTCGAATGGAATCGCGCGCATGACGATCCCGAAGCTTCCTCGTTGTCTGAGAATGCTCACACGGAATCGGCCGAGGCCCGGGACCCCCCAGGAGCAGTCATAATCGAGGAGCTCGTCGATGTTTTCCCGATCCGACTCCCTGGGGATCAGCTTCAAGGCCAGGCCCTTCACCTGATCGGGGCTCAGCTTCTGCTGGGTCATGGGGATGAGCTTCCCATGAAGTCGGGCGCGTACGATATCCCCGGACTTGAGGTGGATGTCGCTGGCGCCTTTCTCGATGGCCGCCTTGAAGATCTCGATCATACCGTGGGTCTCCGGATCAATGATGAACCAACAGCGCTCTCCCTGAAGATTATCCCCCTGGGAGGCTCAGGTCCAACCCTCACATTCGGCCCGAATGGAGGGACCCCACCCTGAGACGGGCCACCTGAAAAAAGATGGCTCGTTCCCTCACATCGGGAGGACCGCCTCCAACTCCCATCCTGGAAACAGGGACTCGGCGTTCTCCTGGAGCACGTCCGGGCTGAGGGCAGCCCCGGTCAAACCAACGGTGAGTCGGTTCGGGCCTTCCCCGTCGGCCAACCCGTCGAGCTTCAACACTCCATTCGCCGGATCGAGGAGGGTGATGTCGGGGTTCAGTTCCCTGACCAGATCGCTCACAAGGGGAAAGCAGGTGCACGCCAGGACAATGGCCTCGGACGCCTGAACCGCCTCTCGAATCTCCTCCACGATTTCCCTCCTGCCCTCCGGAGTGTCGTGGAGGAGGTGGGCGATGGCACGCTCCGTCCGAGTGGCCGGAAGGGGAAGCAGAAACCCGGCTCCGGCCTCCTTCAAGAGGCGGTCGTAGACCGGTTGGTTCACGGTGAACTCCGTCCCCATGAGGCAAACCGATTTCCCTCGGACCGTGGGTGCCTCGGTCGAAAGCAGACCCTCCAGGAAATCCACCATCGAGAACCCTCGGATCCCCAACGAAGATGCCCGGTCCGATACCGCCGGCTCACTCCTGAGGAGAACCGACGCCGTGTTGCACGCCACGACCAGGGTAGACGACTGCCCGTGGGCGATATCGACCCACCGGTTCAAGGCCGACCGGATCCCCTCCCTCGACCTGGTCCCCAGGGGGTTCACTGCGTAGTCGGCAAGAAAAAAGGCCCGGATTCCCTTCCGGGTCCGGGCCAGGCGGGACGCCACCGTGCTCCCGCCGATACAGGTGTCGGCGAATACGACGTCGAACGGGAGGGCGCCCTTATCCAAGAGCCTTCCGCCAGTCCATACCCATCCTCCGTCGCACCTCGGCCATGGTCTCCCGCACGATGGTCGACGCCCGCTCCGCCCCCTGAGCGAGAATCTCCATCACTTCCTCGGGGCGCTCCCGGTAATATGCTGCCCTCTCCCGGAAGGGGCCGAACTCTCTGGCGACGTTCTCTGAGAGGATCTTCTTGCAGTCCACGCACCCCCGGGTCCCGGCGCGACACTGCTCGGCAATGTCGGGCAGCGCTTCGGAGGCAGTGAAGTACTCGTGGAGAGCGTAGACGTTGCAGACCTCGGGGCGACCAGGGTCGTCCTTTCTGATTCGCTGCGGGTCGGTGACCGCGGTCCTCACCTGCGCCCAAACCTCCTCGGGCTCCGCCAGAATCCCCACCGTGTTCCCCAGGGACTTGCTCATCTTCGCCTCGCCGTCCAGCCCCATGATGCGCCCGGTACCGCCCACGATCGCCTGGGGCTCGGGAAAGAGCTCGCCGTACTTTCCATTCCACTTCCGGGCGATTTCCCGGGTGAGCTCCAGGTGCTGGAGCTGATCCTCACCAACAGGCACCGCCTGGGCTTGGTAGATGAGAATGTCCGCGGCCTGGAGAATGGGATAGTTGAGGAGTCCGGCGGGGATGGAGGAGAGCCTGGCCGACTTGTCCTTGTACTGCGTCATCCGCTCCAACTCTCCCACCGGGGTGACGGCGTTGAACAACCAGGCCAGCTCCGTGTGCTCCGGGACTTCGGATTGGACAAAGATCGAGCAACGGGCCGGGTCCAGCCCCACGGCCAACAGGCTCACGGCCATGTCGAAGATGCGCTGGGGAAGGAGCGCCGGGTCGTACTCCCCGGTGATGGCGTGCTGGTCCACGATGCAGAAGAAGCACTCGTAGTTGTCCTGGAGCTCCACCCACTGGCGGAACGCGCCAAGGTAATTCCCCAGGTGGGCCTCGCCGCTGGGCTGGACTCCGCTCAGAATCCGCCGCTTCCCTGTTGCCGACTGCTGGCTGCTCATCATCCAACTCGTTCCCATCCGGTCCGAAAGAGAAAACCTGGGCGTCGGGAACCCTCCGGCGCCCAGGCAAAGAGGGCGTTAAGTTATCGCCCGCGGCGGGGGCCCGGAAGGCTCGGTGCCCCCGGGAAGGACCGCCCGAACCGGCGTGTGGCCCAGAGCCCTGGATGCTCGTCGGTATTCTCGCTTCCCAACCGTGCCAAGGAATGGACCTTCTTCTCGCCACCGCCCTCAGGGCCGCAGACGCGGCAGCACAGGTTCACCTGAAATACTTCAAGGAGGTGGGCATCGAGGGGGCCGTGGAAAAGGCCCAGAGTGATTTCGTCACCAAGGTGGACCTGGAGGCCCAGGAGGAAGCCATCGGGGTGATCATGGAGGCCTTCCCCGACCATGCCGTCCTGGCCGAGGAGGAGG
>JBDHCH010000083.1:0-20542 GCA_039592115.1 Gemmatimonadota bacterium
GATGGCACAGATGGCCCAAAGGATCGGGGCGGCCGCGTAGCAGACGCGGCCGCCCCGGAATCTCACCACCAGCGTTTTCCCCCCCGTCACCATCCGTCTGGCTCGGTGGCGTCCGCTAATCGGCTCGCCCCACTTGTACAGGTCTTCCCTAATTCTCCCCCCTCCGATACTTCACCTCCCCACCCACGATCGTGTAGACCACCTCGGCGGTGGGAATCTCCTCTTCGGGAATGGTGAGGATGTCTTTGGAGAGCACCGTGATATCGGCCAGCTTGCCCGGTGTCAGCGTCCCTTTTATGTCCTCCTCGAACGAGGCATACGCCCCGTTGATGGTGTAGGACTCCAGCGCCTCCATCCTGCTCATGCGCTGGTCGGGGAAGAACACGGATCCGTCCCGGAGGACCCTCGCCATGAGCTTCTGCCAAACGTAGGCGCCCTCCTCGGCCCGTTGCTCCCCGAGCCGTTCCAGAACATACGGCGCGTCGGAGGTACAGTGGATCCCCTGCATGGAGGGGATGACCCCCAGGGCGGCGAAGCGGGGAATATCGTCCGGGTGGAGGTGCTGGCTGTGCTCGATGCGCCAGCGCCGATCCGAAACCCCGCCGAAGGCTTCGAAGGTAGCTTCCATGATGTCCAGGGACTCACGGTTCGCCCGGTCCCCGATGGCGTGGACGGCCAGCTGGAGGTCCAGCTCCGCGGCGATGCGGGCCGCCTCTTCCACGTCGGGCACCGGAGCCGTGTTCAGCCCCGAGCTGGACGGCAGGTCTTCGTAAGGCTCCAGGAGCCATGCTCCGTGGGGCCCCAGAGCACCGTCGATGGAGATCTTGATCGTGGACACCCGGAGGTGGTGATCCCCGTAATCGTCCGTCTTGTACTCCGGGAACCGCGCCCTCAACTCCTCATTGCCGAGACGGATCATTGCGTTCATCCGAACACCCAACTCTCCGGCATCGATCATCTCCTTGTAGAGATCGATGGTGCCGAAGCCCACCCCGGCGTCGTGGACGGAGGTGATCCCCTTGGAGAGCACCTCTGCCGCCGCCAGCCGCATGACCTCCCGGGGATCCGTAGGTGTCGCGTTCGCCTGGGCGGGAGCCAGGAGGCGTCCAGCCCGTTCCCGGAACACACCGATGGGGTGCCCCTGTGGGTCCCGAACGATCTCCCCGCCCTGAGGATCGGGCGTGCTGGCATCGATCCCGGACATCTCCATGGCCAATCCGTTGGCGTAAGTGGCGTGGCCGCTGGCGTGCCGCAGGATGACCGGATTGTCGGGCGACACTGCGCTGAGGGAATGATGATAGGGAAGCCCGTCCACGTTGGGCTCCGGGACCCTGTCCCACTTCTCCTGGTGCCAACCCCGCCCGGTGATGAGCTCCCCGGGCTCGGCATCGGCAACAGCCGCGGCCACCATCTCGACCACCTCGTCCCAGCTCGCCACTTCCATGAGGTTCAATTGGAGCTGGGAAGTGCCGATCCCGCTGAAGTGGACATGGCTGTCGATGAATCCGGGAACGGCCAGCTGACCTTCCAGATCGATGACTTCCGTATTGGAGCCGATGAAGGCGTCGATCTCGGCGTCGGAGCCGACGGCCAGGATCTTCCCGTCCCGAACGGCGACCGCTTCCCCGCCGGGAACGGCCTCGTCAACAGTGACGACTTTCCCGTTGTGGAGGACCAGGTCCGCCGGCTCAGCCGAGGGCCTGGAGCATGAGATCCAAAGGGTGGAGAGTCCGGCTATCAGAGCGCAGGTGGCGAATCGCCTGGGATAGGTCGGGAGCATGGAAACCTCCGGTGGAAAACAACCGCGACGGAGAGGAAAGCAGAGAATTGACGGGACGGTAGGGCGTTTCATACGAACAAGCAATCCTACCGCATGCGGTTCGGATGAACCGCCGATTGAACATCCGGCGCGTGAAGGTGCAGACCGCCCGACCTGGGCGACGGACCATCTGAAACCGAATACGATTCGGATTCGTAAACACAATCATGAACACTCAGATTCAGGACCGAGGCGCCTCATCCTGGAGAAGATCTCCCGCCCAGGGGCGCAGCAGACGAGCCGAGAGGACACTCACCCGCGCCGCCCGGGAACTCCTCGCCGAACGACCCTACACCGAGATCCGAGTGGAGGACGTAGCCCGGAGGGCGGGGATCTCCATCGGGGGCTTCTACGGACGGTTCAAGGGAAAGAGTGCCCTGCTCCACCTGGCCGACATCGATTTTCTGGACGCTTGCCTCGAGGCTTTCGACCGGGCGGTCCCCGAGGACTTCCAGGGAACCCTCGAGGAGACTCTCCACTGCTTCGTTTCGGTCATGGTCGGACAGTTCAACGAGCACCGGCAAGCGATTCTCCAGGCCTATCGCCACGCGGATGACGGAGACGCCCAAGGGTTCAGGGAAAGGGCGACGGAGTTCAACGACCACGTCCACGGTCGTCTGAGAAGGCTCCTCAGCCGGCATGAGACCGGGATCCACCACCGGGCGCCGGACACGGCCATCAATCTGGCCATCTTCTTCGCATCCTCGGCGGCTCGGGACGCCGTCCTCCGGGGATCTCTAGCCGCCTATCCCGTCGACCTCACTGAGGAGGACCTGGTGAACGAGATCGCCCTGGCCGCCACACGGTACCTCACCGGAGGAGCTTCATGACGCGCGCCCCGACCTTTTCCCTCGTGCTGCTTTCGGCCGGAGCTATCGCCACTCCCCAGATGGCCCAGGGTCAGATTCCGGATTCCACGGTCATCCGTCTCATGGCCGAACACTCCGTCCCGGGGTTGGCCCTGGCCGTCGTCCAGGGCGGCTCGACCCACCTCTACGGGTGGGGCAACGCCTCTGCGGACGCGGCGGAGTTGGTCACGCCGGACACCCCGTTCCGCATCGCTTCGGTAGCCAAGGTCCTGGTGGCGGCCACGGTTCTCACCGCGGCCCAAAACGGCGCCGTCGACCTCCAAGCCGATGTCGAACCTCTGGTTGGATTCCCTCTCACCGGAGCGCACAACGATCCTGTGAGGGTGCATCACCTCCTCACCCATACGGCCGGCTTCGACGAGCGGATGGTCGGCTACGCCGCCCGGGAGTCCCGGTCCATGCGACCCTTGGGGGAGTACCTCTCGGAACGTATGCCGAGCCGCGGTTGGCCCCCCGGGGAAGTGGTCAGCTACTCCAACCACGGGATGTCCCTGGCCGCCTATGCCGTCGAGCGGGCCGTCGGCGAACCCTTCGGCCAGGTTGCCGAGGCTTCCTTGTTCGCCCCTCTGGGGATGGACTCGACCCGATTCATCGAGCCGGGGATGGAGATCCCGACCTCGGCGGCCCGAGCGCTCTCCTGTGATGAGGCCGATTGCGAGGCGAGGGCCCACGTGTTTTCCAACGCCTATCCCGCCGGCCTCGCGTTCTCCACCGCCAGGGACATGGGCCGGTTCATCGCGGCGTTCCTGGGTGAACACAACACAGGCGAAGGGCTTGCCAAGATGGTCCCGGAGCGATTCACCCACGATCCCCGCATTCCCGGCATGTCCTACGGCTTCTTCAACCAGTTCCATGACCGGCGCCGGGTCCTCGCCCACTCCGGATCCGCTGGGGGCTACTGGGCCCTCCTCCTCATAGTACCGGAGGAAGAGACCGGCTTCTTCTTCGCAGCAAATGGTGGGGACTCCGGTTTCGGCCGGGTTTTCCGGGACAGACTTCTGACCTCTCTGCTCGGCCGTACCCCGGCCACTCTCAGGCCACCCCGGCGAGCGGAGGACCCGGCGATGCGAGCAGGGTATTACGAGCTCACGCGCTACTCCCATGGGACCATCGAGCGCCTTCCCCAGCTCTTCTACAACTCGATTCGGCTGGCAGCATCAGGGGACACGCTTCTCGTATACGCCGGCGGAGGGACGGGGCGGTTTCTGCAGGTGGATGACTCCCTCTACCAGGCGGTCGACAGCGAGGAGCTCCTGGCCTTCGGCACCCGTGGCGGGCGAGTCTACCTCTTCCGCTCCAGTGAGGTCTACGGGGCCCACCTCCCCGCCGCCTATGAGCGCCGCCACAAGCTCAGCGGATCGTACTTCCTGAACGAGTACCTCTCCTGGCTCCTCGCCGTCCCCCTGGTGGTAATGTCTCTCCTGTGGCCTGGAGCGGCCGGGGTGGGAGCCTACCGCCGGAAACGCAGGAAGGAAGAAGCCCCGGAGTTCAACCCACTCCGGCTGACGACCACAATCCTGACCACAGTGGCGCTGGCGTTGTTCACCTGGTTCGTGGGCGGGTTCACAGCCCGGAGCGTCAGGCTTCTCGAGACCGGCGAGATGTTGTTCGGCATGCCGGAGTCCCTTTCGAAGCTGGTGTGGATCCCCTACGTCCACGTCGCCCTCACCGGTCTCCTGGTGCTGATGCTACCGGTCGTGTGGAAGAGGCGCTGGTGGAATCGTTTCCTGCGGATCGTATCAGGCGTGATGGTAGTCGCCCTCCTCCTCCAGGTGCACTTCTTCCTGACATGGAACTACTTGCCGGCCACATGGTGAGCCGGCGCGGAGGCCGACTGAAGGCCGCATGAGGGCAGGCCAGGGGCTCGCATCCAGAGAAGGCACTACCGAATAAACCCCGAATACCGTACATTGGGCACCGGTCTCGACTTTGCCCGCAGGTGACCCGTGCCCCATCCAGCGACAACGGTCCGAGTGCTCTTCCTGGCCGATTCCCACCTGGGCTTCGACCTGCCCTCCAGACCCCGAGTAGAACGCAGGCGACGGGGTCACGATTTCCTGGCCAACCATGGGCTGGCTCTCGCTGCGGCTGGTGGCGGTGAGATCGACCTCGTCGTCCACGGAGGGGATGTGTTCCATCGTCCGAGGGTACCCCCTTCCCTGGTGTTCCAGGCGTTCCAGCCCCTCGTCGAGGTCGCCGACGCGGGCGTGCCCGTGTTCGTGGTGCCGGGGAACCATGAACGATCTCGGATTCCCCATGAGCGGTTCGCCGCCCTCCCCAATCTGCACATCTTCCGCCGGCCGGAGACCTTCACCCTGGAAGTGGGTGGACTCAGGGTTTCCCTCTCCGGCTTCCCCTACGAGCGCCGTCGAATTCGCGAGCGCTTCCCTCAGGTGCTGGCGGAAACCGGCTGGAGGAGCCACGACGCGGACCTTCGACTACTCTGCATGCACCACTGCGTGGAGGGGGCGACCGTGGGCCCGGCGAACCACACTTTCAGGCATGCGCCGGATGTGATCCGGTGTGATCACCTCCCCGCGGAGTTCGCGGCGGTTTTGTCGGGGCACATCCATCGCCACCAGGTTCTCCGGCGGGATCTCCAGGGCCGCCCCCTCGCCACACCGGTACTCTACCCGGGGTCAGTGGAGCGAACCGCGTTCGCCGAGATGGGGGAGGAGAAGGGTTTCATGCTACTGGAGTTTGAGGGAGGTCGTGACGGGGGTAGGCTTGTACGTCGAGAATTCACCCCTCTGCCCGCCCGGCCCATGCTCGTACGGGACCTTCACTTCGAATCAGAGCCTGCCGCCGTCTGGCGGCGCCAGGAACTGGAGGCCCGGCTAACGGCCTCCGTTCACGACGCACCCAGTAATGCGGTTCTCCGGGTGCGAATCCATGGCCGGGTCCCTCCGGCCGCCCGACGGGCCCTGGCCGCCCCCCGCCTCAGAGAGCTGGCTCCACCGGAGATGAACCTGGAGGTGATCCTAACCGAAGACCGGGCCGACCGTCGGCGAACCGGCGCCTCTCCCCGCCGTCAGGAGTCCACTACCGATTGTGTCCAAATAGCGCATTTTCCGTCTGGGAGTGATTGAACATGTCCGGTGGGCTGTGGCCGGGCCCGTCCGCGATCACCAGCCGCCAGTTGAACTCCCACCCCTCGTTGTAGGCCAGGTCCATGGCTTCGTTGAACCACCGGATGTTCCTGGAATACCGGTGGACCCCCTGCGCATAGGCGTCCCCGGTGGGGAGCTGCCCCATCTCGGTGTCATTGGTTCCGATGTATATCGTGATGGGCTGAGCCAGGAACCTCTGGATCCGTTCATCGCTGCCGTACGCATCAGGCAATCCTCCGAAGCCGAGACCGAACCGAGACCGAACTTCAGGTCACGGGTCGGAAAGATGCACGAGCCGGGGCTGATGACCACGATCCGCTCGGCCTCGGTATCGAGGAACGCGGCCATCCTGCTCACGAACTGGCCACCGGCGGAGAACCCCAGAATGAGATGGGGTAACCCGGGATCGCCTTCCCGTCGGCGAATGTACTCGATCAGCTCGGGGACGTAGGCGTAGGTCCACTCGTCCGCATCGGCGAACGAGCCGTCTTCCCGGAATATTCCGCCGAACTGGTAGGTTCGGTTGGGGAAGCGCTCGAGATCGAACTCCGGCACCACCACGAGAGACTCGAACAGATCCGCCATACCTGCGGCGCCATCACGGTAACCCGCTGCCGCCCGAGAGGCGCCGTGGAACAAGAGAATGAACCTCTCTCCGGCATAGTCGGCTGGTTTGTAGAAATGCAGATTCAGGGGCGTTCCCCGGAAGTCTACCTCGATGACTCCACTGCCCACGGGGAATGGATCGGTGTCGACCGCTCCCGGTGACGCCTGAGCTGAAGCCAGCCCCGTCGCTGCCACGAAGAGGGGGACCAGAACCAGGAACGGGGAACGGCGACGAGGAGCGCTGATCGACGAGTGCATGATTCCTTCCTTGGCGATGCGGAGCGTGGCCCTCAGCGGGTCGGATCAATGTTCCCTCGAGGTCCGGTGGCAGCAACCAGCCTACCCCCCGAAACGCTGGACTCGCTCGAACTCGGCAATCGCGTTGACATGGTTGATAAGGGCACGCAACTCCGACAACCGGGAGGAGGTCAGGGTGTTCTGAGCCAGCATTACCTCATAATTGGTGGCCGCTCCCACCCGGAACCTCGTCAGCTCGATCTCCGCGCTCCGCGCTGCGACCTCCCGGCTCCGTTGGGCTGCCTGGAACTGCAGGTAAGTGTCCGTGACGGTTAGGCCAGCGTCGGTCACCTGTGTCACGACCGCCAGCTCCTGTCTCTGGAGTGCCAGGTCGGTCTGCTGCATCTGGAGGCGGGCCCGCTCCCGGTTCGCCTTGGCGGCATGGTTCCCCACCGGATAGGAGAAGTTCAGGGAGAGATTCCAGGTAGGGGTGTCTCGGTCCCAGATGGCCGTAAGACCGTCCATATACCCCCCTTCCTGGACGAGCACTGGGTCCCCACCCAGCCCACTACGTTCGAAGAGGTCCCCCCCGACACCTCGCAGGGAATAGCCCGCCGAGAGGTTCAGGTCCGGAAGAACGTTGTTCCTGGTAACCGCCAATTCCAACTCCGAGATCTGCCGCTGTTGCCGCTGTTGGCGGAGATCCGTTCGTTGTTCGAGGGCGACTTCGATGGCCCCCTGGATATCGATATCCGTCTCTTCGATGATCGGGAGGTCCGTGGGGTTCACGGTCGCCAGGAAGAGAGGATCATCGGGACCGCTCACCAACAACGACTTGAAGGCCAACTCCTGGTTCCGCCACTGGACCTCGGCATTCAGGAGGGCCTGCTCCGCGCTGGCGACCTGCGCCTCTGCCTGAACCACCTGAAGCTCGGACATGCTCCCCAGCATCACCCTGATGCGATTCTGCGCCAGGAGCTCCTCGGCCTGGGCGAGGCTTTGCCGTTGGATCTCGATCTGCTCGATGGCCGCCCGGAGGCCCCAGTAGGCCAATCTCACCTGAGCGTTGATGTTCTCGACCTGAGTGGCCAGCTGGATGTCGGTGATCTGGCCCTGGATCTGCTGGGTCTTCAGGGCCGTCCGCTGATTGTCGGTCCTGAAGCCGGCCAGGAGGGGCTGTGTGTAGTTCAGGCTGAAGGTCGAGCTGAAACTGGGGTTCCGCGTAGAGAAGGAATTGTTCGTCTCGGTCCGGCCGTTGTTGAAATCGGCGCTCAGCCGGCCTCCGTACCAGGGGAGCAGCTGGGAGATGGAGGCGTTGTAGGTATGACGTTCCGTCTCCGTCAGCAAGCCGCCGTCCAGCTGGCTGGTGGACTGATTGGTGGCGTTGTTGTAGCCCAGGGTACTGCTGATGGTCGGGCTGAACGCCGCCTCCGCCGCCACCAGGCTGTATTCCTGAATCTCGGGGTTCAGCCGGGCGGTCTGGATGTCCAGGTTTCTCTCGAGGGCCCGGGCAATCGCTTCCTCCAACGTCAGGGGGGCTAGCCCTCGACCTTCAACCGCCGGTGGTAGCGCCCGGCCAACCTCATACGTTTCCTGTTCCTCCTGGCCCGACAGGCTCGTCGAGATGACAACCGTCAGGATCATGGCCACCATCCAAGCCGCTTTCAAACCATTCCCTCTCATGTCACATCCTCAGTCGTTCAGATCGGAGATCGAAATTGCACCATCGAAAGGGCCAACCCAGACCACGGGGCGTCCTGAAGAGAGAGACACCCTGGCCCCTCGAAATGTTAGCCTAATCGACTCGGAGGGTGCGGTCCATCTCCGATCTCACTTATGTTTCTCCCCAAATGGGTGAATTCCCGACGTACTCGTTCGATTGGCAGCTTAGAGAGCACGCCCATGTTGTCCGCCTCCTCATGCAGGAGAGGCTCGGATCCGGGATTTGGCGGGTGATGCGATGGGCCGTCGTCATCATTCTCGCACTGGCCACCGTGTTGGCGGTCGCCAGCGCGCTCCTCGGCGACTTTGGATCCGCCCTCCGTCTCGGTCCCCTGGTGATCCTGGTGGGCGGAATGACCTTCTGGTTCGAGACATGGACCGGGTGGATCCGGGCCTGGCAGATCAGGCGGATGGACCCCGCCACCCTTCACCCCCTCTCCCTCGCCCTGGAGGAGACGGGCCTGAGGGTAATCACCAAGGCCGCGGAGACCCATCTGAAGTGGGAGGGCCTCCACAAGGTTCGGGAAACCCCAGACCTCTTCATGTTCTACTACAGCCCGCGAATCGCTTACTACCTACCCAAGCGGGCGGTGCGCGGCCACGACGGCATCGACGCTGTTCGGGACCTGATCAAGGAGAGGCTTCCGTCGGAGGTGCCTTACCAGGAAGGGTAGGGGACGACACTCTCACGCGGTCCCCTCCCGGGACCTCACACCCGCCTTTCCCCTCACTCTCCTCCCACGTTCCTCCTTGTCATGGTTCGCCATCCTGGCGAATCTTCCCAGGACAGCTTCCTCAGGTCCTAATCGTCCGCCCCCGCATCCCAGGTCGGTCCAATATGCTCCGCTCCGTCCTCGCCGCCGCAGGCATTGTCGCGTTCGCCCTGACATCAACTCTGGGTGCCCAGGAGATCCCCATCTCCGCCGGCCGGTCCCTCTCCGGGAGCCTCGCGCCCGGTGACACCGTCGTCTACAACGTGACCGCCGGCGACGACTACCTGGTCCGGGGTGCCGTGGACCAGCTCAGCGTGGACGTCGTCGTCCGGATCCTGAGCCCCACCGGACGCGTGGTCAGCACCATCGACGGTCCCGCGGAGGGCCCGGAGCGCTTCCAGTTCGAGACCGACGCGGAGGGCGCCTGGAAGATCCAGGTGATCCCCTTCGAGGAGGGTACGGGAGAATACAGCATCGCGTTGGAGATGCTGGAACCTGTGGCGACAGACCCCGAGGAGCTGGCCGACCAACTCCTCTCCGCCTATGACCGGGAGGACTCCCCTGGAGCGGTGGTCTCGGTCTTCCGGGATGGCCGGACCCTGTTTTCCAAGGCCTACGGGATGGCGAACCTCTCCTATGGCCTCCCGTTCGAAGTGGACACCCGATCCAACATCGGGTCCACCTCCAAGCAATTCACGGCCTTCGCCGTCATGCTCCTGGCGGAGCAGGGCAAGCTGTCCCTGGATGACGATGTGCGAGACCACATCCCCGAGCTTCCCGACCTCGGCGAGACCGTTACCATCCGCCACATCCTGAGTCACAGGTCGGGCTACCGAGAGTTCCTGAACCTCCTCCTCATGGAGGGGCGTCGCCTGGATCACGGCGACTTCATTGATCGCTCCGAGGTCATCGACATCGTCCAACGCCAGCCGGCCCTGCAGAACTCCCCGGGCTCCGAGTTCAACTACAACAACACGGCGTTCGCCCTGGCGGCGGTCATCGTCGAGCGGATCTCGGGCCAGGATTTCCATGAGTTCATGGAGGAGAACGTCTTCGCGCCCCTTGGAATGAATCGGACCATGGTGCGGCCGAGCCCGGAGCACATTGTGGAAGGGAAAGCAGAGGGTTACACCCCCGGGCCCGGAGGCACATACCTGGAGATCGGCGATCTCGGTGGGGCGGTGGGTGCAGGGGGTATCTACAGCACCGTTGGCGATCTCCAGAAATGGATCGAGAATTACGCCGATCCCACGGTGGGAAGCCCCGAGATCGTTCAGGAGATGATGACCCGCAACCTCCTCACCAACGGAGATACCACCGGATACGGCCTCGGCCTTTTCATCGACGAGCATCGGGGACTCCGGCGGGTTCACCATGGCGGCGCCGATGTGGCTCACCGCTCTCAGCTCGCCTACTACCCGGAGATCAACGCGGGCATCACGACCCAGAGCAATCACGCGGCCTTCGACGGTTCCATCGCCTTCCGCCTGGCGGAGGCTTTTTTCGCAGCCGACATGGAGCCTGAGGAAGAGGAGGAGCCCGCCGCCGGAGGCGAGACCTTTGATCCCGAATCCTACGACCCGGAGGATTTCGACGAGCTGGCGGGGCGGTACGCCCTGGAAGAAGCGCCCGCCTTCATCATTACCTTCAGCCGGGAAGGCGACACTCTCTTCACCCAGGCGACGGGCCAACAACGGTTTGAGATCGTCCCCACTTCCGACTCGACCTTCACGCTCCTGGCCGTGGAGGCGTCCGTGACGTTCCACCGGAACGAGGAAGGCGAGGTCGGCTCCCTGACGCTTCACCAGAATGGGGAGCACCCGGCCACCCGCTTGGCCGGGGACGTCGAGGCCTGGGAGCCCGGCCCCGAGGACCTGGCCGCCTTCACGGGCCGGTACTTCGGCGAGGAATTGGAGACGTTCTACACGGTCTCTTTGGACGAGGACCACCTGGTGCTCAAGCAGCGCCGTCGGGAGGATGCCGACCTCACCCCCGGGGAGGAAGAGGACGAATTCTCAGGAGGCGGGCTTCAGGTATCCTTCGAGCGGGACCGGAACGGCCAGGTGATCGCCCTCTACCTGGCAAACACACGCACCAGGGGGGTGCGGTTCGAGCGAATTCGTTAGGGAACGGTCTGCAGAATGTATAAAAAGGGAATGCAGGGATCGGACCAGCGCCGAACCCTGCATTCCCCACCCGTACGTGTAGGTTCTCTCCCGTTCCCTACATCGGCCTGATCGGTTCCTCCCTGGACACCATCTCTGCTGGGGCAAGCCCGGCAAACGCACCTGATTCGTCCCGAATCGGTGCGAACCTCCGTTTGCTGTCTTCCTGGTAGAAGGTGCCATCCTCCTGCAGGTAGAGTTTGAAGGTGCCCTGCGTCGGGAACCAGGTCACCAGGTGACCCGGGCCGGCGGTGATCTTCAGCGTCGCGACCTCGGGCATTCCGAGGGGAGCCGGAGGGTAGGCCCACTCGCCCACGAACTCTTGAAGCTCCCGGTCCGACACCTGGGTGACCATCGGATCCCGGCTCACGTCCAGCTCGGTCAAAGTCGGGTCCCCCACCGCCTCCCCTGTTCGCGCTTCCATAACCTCCTCGATGAGGTCCAGGAGGGCCGGCATGGGTGTCCTCTCACTCTCGTAGGTGTTCGCACGGTTCACGATGACGATGTCGGACTTGGGCAGGACGGCGATCATCTGGTTCCCGACCCCTTGGGCCGAATACATCCCGTGCTTGGTGAATCTCGGCTCGAGGGCCACCCACCAGTAGAAGCCGTACCCCCAGATGTCGCTGTCGATGGAGTAGAGGGCCGAGCTCCGTCGGACCCAATGTTCCGAGAGGACACGGTCGTCGCCCCACAGGCCGCCCCGGGCGAAGAGCAGTCCGAAGCGAGCCGCGTCCCTGGCAGACATTCGGAAGGGATAGGCCGGGTACTTCGACTTGTCCCGCTCGTAGTGGTAGTACCCGTCCGAGACCCGCCAATCCTCCATCCCGAGCGGCTGGCCGAAGTGCTCATCGAAGGCCTCGAAGACGTCGTCTCCAGTCTCCTGCATCAGGATGGTAGCCGAGGTGTTGAAATCCCAGTTGTTGTATGCGAAGTAGCGACCTGGCCCCTCGCTCCCCCTCGGCCGAGAGTCGGTCCTGCCCGCATAGGCCGCGGGATGGAAAACGCCGGAGCGGGCCTTCAGGAGATCCAGAATCCGAGCCCGCTTCTCCGTTTCCAGGAGGGGATCCGGTTCGTCATCGATGCCGAGGTCTGCCAGGGTCTTGTTGAGCTCAATCTCCCCTCGGTCCCAGTAGATGCCGTACAGGGCGGAGAGGAAGCTCTTCCGCACCGAGTGACACATGAACCGCCGCCCGACGTCACCCCACGCGGCAACGACCGCGCCATCGGCTACGATCAGGAAGGCCGAGGAGGGGATGCCCTCCCAGGTCTCCCGAGCCGCCGCCAGTTTCGCCGGGTCGAATCCGGCCTCTTCCACGTCGGCGTATCGCATCCAGCCATCGCCGGGAATGCGATGATCCAGAGCCTGACCGAGGGCTGCCCCGGGAGCTGCGACAAGGGCTGTGAACACCAGGATGGCGAAGAACACTCGTCGCACCGGCTTTGTCTTTTCTCGCATAGCTTTCCCCTGGGCTGCTGGGTTCCGGAAAGGTCAGGGAACAATACTCTTCGGCCATCTCCGGAGCTACAGAGGGAGCCCACCGATCTCAGCGATCCACAGTCAGGCGGCGTCCTGTCGGGTCCGGAGACTCGGTGCCTCCAGCACTGGCTTCGGCAGGCCGTCCCGAAGTCTCGCATACGGCGCGAGTTTGATCTCACCGCGATGGGGACCCCACCCGCCGGCGAGACCCAGCCGTCCTGGAGTCTCGGATTCTTCCTGTCCCCTTCCTTACAATTCCCTTTCCTGTCCTTCAAACGCGAGCCCGCCGCGGAGCCTATATTCCAGCTACGGCCCGACTTTAGCGAGGGACTCGATCATGAAGACCCACCAAGTTTTTTCCGCTCGACCCCGGGCCTTGGCCTGCGCTCTTGCCTTCCTCCTTCTCCTGGGCTTCTGGAATCCGACAGCTTCCCAGACCCGAAGATCCAGGGGAGGTCGCTCAGAGCGAGAAGACCCCTCCCTTCCGGCTCAACGAGCGCCCCTGCCTGCGTCGGAGCTGAATCTGCGGGCGGTTCCCTTCAGAATCGCATACGAGTCGCTCCAGGAAACCGACGGGGAGTCCAACTGGGAGATCCTCATCATCAACGCCGACGGATCCAACCGGGTGAATCTCACCAACACGCCGAACGTTGATGAGCACTACCCTCACGCTTCCCCGGACGGAGCCAGGATCCTCTTCGTGGCAGTGGAGGGCGAAGGCAGGCGAAACCGGAGCCGGGCCGTCTACTACATGAACGTGGACGGTACGGGAAGGACAAAGGTCGCCGAGAACGCCTATCAGCCCACTTGGAGCGGGGACGGACGCTCCATCGCTTTTCTCAAAGGCGAGTATGATCGGTACAGCAGCAGCATGACCTCCAATGAAGGACTGGCCGTTTTCGACCTGGCCACCCAGACCACCCGGGATCACCCCGAGACCGGGTTGAGGATGCTATACAACCTGACCTGGTCCCCTGACGGCGACTGGTTCGTCGCCACATCGAGAGGGGGGCGTCGGGGAAACCTCCTCTTTGCTGCCGACGAGCCGGGAATTCGCTCCCTTTCCATCAGGGGTTGCAGGCCTGACCTCAGCCCGGACGGTTCTCAAATCGCCTGGGGAAGAACCGACCAGGAACTGAGGATCGGGAGCTTCACGCCGTCCTCCCAGGGCGAGAATGTCGTCGATCAGAGGGCTGTGGTGGCAGTGAGCCGAAGCGACAAGGTCTATCACGTGGATTGGTCACCCGACGGGAAGTACCTGGCGTTCAGTTACGGCCCATCCAGGGGTGGGCAGGCCGTGGGCCAGAGGGCAGCGGGCTGGAACATCAGTGTCCTTCAGATCGAGACGGGGACGTGGGTCCAGGTCACCACGGACGGGAATCACAACAAAGAGCCCGACTGGGTCGCTGGCCGCTAGAAGGAGGGCCGGGGAGAGGGAGGAACGAATGTGCACTCGGATCAACAACATCTACGTTCCCTGGATCCCAATTACGCAGAGGCTCTCCTTTGCCTTTCTGGTTACGCTGACGCTCCATGGGTGCAGCGGGTCCGGATCCGGCGCCGGTGAGGCTCCCGGCGGGACACCCTCCATCATTGTCACCGCATCCGGTGTGGAGATGGTCCTGATTCCCGGGGGTTGGTTCGAGATGGGAAACGACGGAGGGAACGAGGACGAAAAGCCGGTTCACCGGGTATGGGTGGACCCCTTCCTGATGGACAAATACGAAGTCACCCAGGATCAGTATCGGCAACTCCAGCTTTCCGACCCTTCCCGTTTCGCGGGCGATCGTCTCCCGGTGGAGCAACAGACCTGGATCGACGCGATCCGCTTCTGCAATGAACGGTCGTACGAGGAAGGCCTGGATCCGTGCTACGACGAGGACACCCTGGAATGTGATTTCGGGGTTAGCGGATATCGACTCCCCACCGAGGCGGAATGGGAATACGCCACCCGGGCGGGCACCGACACCAGGTTCTTCTTCGGAGCTGATCCGGGACGGCTGGGGCAGTATGCCTGGACGGAAGACAATGCAGGTCCCGGTACCCACGAAGTCGGAACCAGGCGTCCTAATCCCTGGGGCCTGCACGACCTGTACGGCAATGTCGCCGAGTGGGTCCACGACTACTACGGGGAGGACTACTACCGATCCAGTCCCCAGAGGAACCCCAGGGGGCCCGGGGAGGGAGAGTTCAGGGTCCTTCGGGGAGGGGGCTGGAGCTCCAACCCCCAGACCATCCGCTCATCCCATCGCACGTTCAGCGCCTCGGTGGATGACGGTTGTATGGTGAGTGACGCCATCGGCTTCCGGTGCGTGCGCCCGCCCTTTCCCTCGGAGTTGGAATCCATTCAGAGAGACGAGGGCCGATGAGGAAGCTGGCACGAAGGCCCGGAGCCACTCCGAGCCGGCTTTCTTGATCCATGCTTTTCCACAGCTGGGCCTTCCTCCTCTTTTTCCTTCTCTTCTACCCGGTATTTCTCCTCCTCAGGCGGACCCGGTTCAAAGACCTCTGGTTGCTGTTCTGCTCCTACGTCTTCTATGGGTGGTGGAATCCCCTCTATCTGGTTCTCATCGCCTGGTCCACCATGGTGGACTACACCATGGTCGGCCTCATGGCCGGATCCCGGCGCCGGGGCATCTGGCTGTCTTTCAGCGTCGTCAACAATCTGGCTCTCCTTGGCTTTTTCAAATACGGCGGATTCGTCGCGGACAACCTCAACCACTTCTTCTCGTTCGCGGGCATCTCCTACGCGCTCCCCAGCCCCGACGTGCTGTTACCGGTAGGGATCTCCTTCTACGTCTTCCAGTCCCTGAGCTACACCATCGATTTCTACCGGGGGAGAGTCGAGAAGGAGAAGAGCCTCGTTCGCTATGCGACCTTCGTGTCCCTATTCCCCCAGCTTGTTGCCGGACCGGTGGAGCGGGCAGGGAACCTTCTGCCCCAACTACGGCGGAGGGCCGCCATCACCCGGGAAGATGTGTCGGATGGTCTATCGCTCTTCCTGGTGGGGTTCTTCAAGAAGGTCGCGTTGGCCGATTATCTGGCCCTCTACGTGGACCGGATCTATGACGTTCCGGAACAGTTCGGTGGAACGGCCCTATTGTTCGCTACCTTCGCCTTCGGCTGGCAGATCTACTTCGACTTCAGTGGCTACACCGACATGGCCCGCGGGATTGGGCGTATGATCGGAATTCGCCTCATGCTCAACTTCAACAACCCCTATTTGGCAAAGGGGCTCGGAGACTTCTGGAACCGCTGGCACATCAGTCTCTCCAGCTGGTTCAAGGATTACCTGTACATCCCTCTGGGCGGGAATCGGAGGGGCCCGGTCGCGACTTATCTGAACATGGCGCTCACCATGCTGATCTCGGGCCTTTGGCATGGCGCAGCCTGGACCTTCGTCATCTGGGGCGGTCTCCACGCCCTTGGGCGGTTCGCCACCCGGGAACTGGAGCGCACCCGCTTCTATCGGACCCGGGTGCCGGGGTTGGTGAAGCAGATGCTCGTCTTCGCCTTCGTCACCTTCGCGTGGATCTTCTTCCGGGCCGCCAGCCTCGACGACGCCCTGCTGATCGTGACGCGGATCTTCTCCGACGGATGGACCAATCCCCAGTTTCCGGTGGTGATGCTCCTCCTGATCGGCTTTGTGTGGATCTACCAGTTCGCGATGGAATCTCGCTACCGGCCGCTGCTACGAGTGACCCCGGTGCGGATCGGATTGGCCGTGGGGATGATCTTGTTCCTGGCCCTCTTCTCGTCAGGAAGCAGCCAGCCGTTCATCTACTTCCAGTTCTGAGTCCAACGATGCATCACCGACACCAGGACCGAGCCACACGCTTCTCGAGCAACGAAGTGCGTCTGTCCTCCCGCGAGTGGCTGGGTCTTATGCTGGTGTTCATGGTCCTGGCGGCCCTCGCCCGGCCCATCTGGAACGGGATCGAGGTGTTCCAGCCCTCCCCCGATTATCGCATCCCGTACGACTCCAGTGAGGACTATTGGCCGTTCGAGCGGGCCTGCAGAGAGGCCGCCGATTCGAACAAGACCTTCGTGGTCGGCGACTCCTTCATATGGGGGCAGTATGTGAGCCGGGAAGAAACCCTGTCCCACTACCTCAACCAGGGAACCGGATCGGAACAGTTCGTGAACGCCGGCCTGGACGGTGCCCATCCCCTGGCTCTGGAGGGTCTGCTCAAGCACTACTGTAAGGCCCTGCAGGACACAGAGGTCATCCTTCATTTGAACCTTCTCTGGTTGAGCTCTTCCCAAGCCGACCTCCAGGTGGGGCGGGGGGGGCGGCTCAACCACCCCAACCTCTTGCCACAGATCCGCCCCACCATTCCTGGGTACGAAGCATCCGTATCGGAGAGATTGGGCATTTTGGCAGCCCGCCATCTCCCGGTCCTGGAGTGGTCCCGGCATGTCCAGAGCAGGTATTTCGACAATGCCGACCTGCAGCGCTGGACCCTGGACCACCCCTACCTCAACCCGTTGCATCAGATCACCCCCACACTGCCTCCACTGGAGAGCCCGCTTCGAGGAGGGGCCCAACCCTGGTCCGCCGAGGGACGGACCCAGCAGAGATTGCCGTGGGTGGAGATCGATACCTCCCTCCAATGGCGTGGATTCCAGCGCTTGGTCGCCACGCTTCAGGAGCGCGGGAACCGGGTATTCGTTCTCGTCGGGCCTCTGAACGAACACATGCTGGAGTCAACGAGCCGGGCGGTCTACAGGGGCATTCTCGGTAGGGTGGAGTACTGGCTCGAGGACGAAGGTCTGGCCCACTTCCTCCCACCGGTCCTCCCCAGCGAACTCTACGCTGATATGAGCCACCCTCTCGCGGGTGGCTACGCCCTCCTTGCCCAGGATCTTCTAGAGCGGATGCCGAGCTGACGACCGGTTCCCATCGAGCCGGGGCCGGGGGACCCTGCCCCCCCACCCCTCCACACAAGCCTCCCTGGCATGCCCGCCCGTGACGGTCCTACCTTTCCGTAGGCTCCCCAGGAACTGCTGGCTCCCGGCCGAGGTCACCTCATGAACACCCGAATCTCCGCTGTCCGCCCCGTCCTCCCCGTCCTCCTCGTATCCCTCCTCACCCCCTTGCCTGCGGAGGCCCAGGTTTCACATCCGTCGAGCCCCCTTTCGGACATCCCGGTGACTGAGGTGACCGTCTTCAAGGACGGGCACGCCTTTGTGCTCCACAGCGGGACGCTCCCGGTGAACGTGAACGGTGACGTGGTCGTGAACTACCTTCCTCACCCCGTCATCGGGACATTCTGGCCTTTCTCGGTCGACCAGAACGCAAGTCTCCAATCCGTCGTTGCGGGCCGACACAAGGTCTGGGTGGATCGGACCGCCATCAGCCTGAGGGAGCTCATCGAAGCCAACATCGGGAAGGAGGTCACCGTCAGGGAGGCGGGTAGCTCAGGAACCCTGGAGTATTCGGCGACGATCCTGGACGTGCCTGCCCAAAGCGGTGAGGAGCAGGAGGCGCTGGATCCCTCTGATTCCGGTGAGAGAGTGAGCATCAAGGGCGACATTGTCCTGCTGGAGACCGCGGCCGGTGTGAAGGTCGTCGCCATCGATCGCATCCTGGGGATCAGCTTCACGGGATCATACGAGGAGAGCCTTTCCCGGGAGGAGTTTCGGGGCACACTGACCCTGGACCTGGAATGGTCTCGCGGTGGAGCGGAGCGGGACGCGGACGTGGGCCTCCTCTACCTCCAGAGAGGCATCCGGTGGATTCCGAGCTACAAGGTCAACATCGACGGAGAGGGGACGGCCATGGTGAGCCTCCAGGCGACCCTGGTGAACGAGCTCGCCGATCTGGAGGACGTTACCGCACATCTGGTGATCGGGGTTCCTCGCTTCGTGTTCCAGGACACGCCGGATCCCATCTCTCTCCAGGAGGCTGCGGCGCAGCTGTCCCAGCACTTCCGCCGCGACAGTCAGACGGCTCTGGGTTTCTCCAATGCCATCATGACCCAAGCTCCCCTCATGGAAGGAGAGTTCCGCCAGGCGCCGGCTCCCGCTGGGGCGGAGGCGGGGCCGGAAGTCGTGGGAAGTGCGGAAAACGAGGACCTCTTCGTGTTCACCGTCGAGCACGTGACGCTCGAGAGAGGACAGCGGATGGTTCTTCCCGTGGCGGAGTATGAGATGCCTTATGAGGATGTGTTCACCCTCGCCATCCCCTTCACGCCTCCCCCCGAGGTATGGCGGAACTTCAATGCAAGCCGCCAGTCTGAGATGGCGCAGGTCCTCGGAGCCCCGAAGGTGATGCACAAGATTCGCCTCACCAACGAGAGCGTGCACCCGCTGACCACCGCCCCCGCCCTGATCCTCGCAGACGACCGCCTCCTGGCCCAAGGGCTCATGCGATACGCAGCCCCCGGCGCCGACACCGATCTCGAGATCACACACGCTGTGGATATCCAGGTGAAGAAGAAGGACAACGAGACGGGACGGGTCCCCAACGCCACGGTCTGGCAGGGAGATCAATACGGGCGGGTGGACCTGGCGGGGACCATCACCCTGACGAGCTTCCGAGACGATCCCCTCACCGTGGAGGTGGTTCGCCACGTCCTGGGCAACGTGGCCTCAGCCGGAAGTGGCGGGGAGATCGAGATGGTGAACCTCTTCGAAGACCCCTCTTTTTCCGACGGCCCGGGGCCCTTCCCCACCTGGTGGGGTTGGTTCTCCTGGCCATGGTGGTGGCACCATTTCAACGCCGTCGGACGCATCACCTGGACCGTGAACCTGCAACCGACGGAGCCACTGGAGCTGGATTACACCTGGAACTACTTCTGGAGGTGAAGGCTCCCCGAGGGGGGACCCCTGGATACAAGCGAGGTGGGACGCACTTCTCCCGTTTCCAGATCGGGTCCCTGCTCCCCTGCCAGGGCCACCCTCATCCGCCTGGCGGGGCCCAACCGCGTCCTACTCGGACCTCAACGCAATCGCTGGATCCACTCTGGACGCCCGATGGGCCGGAATGAAGTTGGCCAGGGCGGCGACCCCACACAGGACGACAAGGGTCACCCCGAAGCTGGGGATATCGAAAGCTCCGACGAAGAGGACACTGGAAAGGACCCTGGCGGCGAAGCCGGCCAGGACCGCACCAACCAGGAAACCCACGCCTACCATGGCCATTCCCTGCCGTAGCACCATAGAGACCACCGACCGGCTTTCTGCACCCAGGGCCTTCCGGATCCCGATCTCCCTGACTCGGCGGCTCACTGCGTAGCCGATCACCCCGTACAGGCCGACAGCCGCCAGGACGAGAGCCAGGGCACCGAACACCCCGATGAGCCAGGCCCCCGCCCGGATGGGGAAGAGGCGGACGTCGGCGAGATCCTGGAAGGTCCCGGTATCCAGGAACACCAGATCCGGATCCAGGCCCCGGAGGGTCGCCTCCAGGGCCGGCACAAGGGGGCCAGCCCGCGTGGCGGTCCGGATCACATAGTTGGAGTAGACGCCGTTCCGGGCTAGGGGAATGTGGATGTAGGGCTTCGGATCCTCCCCCGGTGTGTCCACACGATAGTCCTGCACGACGCCCACGATCTGATAGGGCACACCGTCCCAAGAGGTTCGGAACTCGCGCCCCACTGCGCTTTCTCCGGGCCAGTAGCGGGCCGCCATGGTCTGTGTCACGACGGCGACCCGGCGGTTCCCGTCCCGGTCGTCGGGTTCGATTCCCCTGCCCTCCGCGATCTGGAGGCCCAACGCACCCAGGTAATCCTCGTCGACGCTGGCACCGTCGATCCCGTAGGGTCGGTCGGACGAAGAAGTTTGATGGCCCTCGATGAACACACCGAATCCGTTGTT